>DASZVJ010000021.1:0-13851 GCA_035547155.1 Vicinamibacterales bacterium | reverse complement strand
AAACGTCGCGCTGCGGCCGTTGAAGTTCTTGTCTTCGAAGGCCTCGAGACCGAGGCCGCCCATCTGACGATCGCGTTGCGCGGCAATCGGGGCGGCGAGCCCCACGCACAACACGGCCGCCGCAAACAGCTTTCTGGAGATGGCCATGCATCCTCCTCCGGACATGCCGGAACGTGAGGCATTATGGGCAAAAACAACGCCGGGTGTCACCTGGACCGAAGCCCTGATGACACCCGGCGGATGTCGCGTGTGTGACGCGCGCGCGTCAGTGTCTGGTGCCGAGCTCGGAGGGCAGACCCTCGCCAGCGTCCGGCGGCGGTACGGCGGGCAGCGGACCGGCCAGTGCCGTCTTGAGCACTTCGTCCATCGTCTCGACGAGGTTCACGCTCATCGAGTCGAGGACGTTCTTCGGGATGTCCGCGAGGTCCTTCTCGTTGTCCTTCGGCAGGATGATGTTGAGCAGGCCCGCGCGATGCGCGGCGAGCAGCTTCTCCTTCACGCCGCCGATCGGCAGCACTTTGCCGCGCAGCGTGATCTCGCCGGTCATCGCGACGTCGCGCCGCGTCGGCACGCGCGCGAGCGCCGAGACCATCGCCGTCGCCAGCGTGATGCCCGCAGACGGCCCGTCCTTGGGGATCGCGCCCTCGGGGATGTGCACGTGCACGTCGGTGCGGCGGTTGAAGTCGTTCGGGATGCCGAGGTCGGCCGTCTTCGACCGCACCCAGCTCATCGCCGCCTGCGCCGACTCCTGCATCACGTCGCCGAGCTTGCCGGTGAGCGTGAGCTTGCCGCGGCCCGGCATCAGCGTCGCCTCGGTCACGAGGATCTCGCCGCCGACTTCGGTCCACGCGAGCCCGGTCGCGATGCCGATCTCGTTCTTCTCCTCAGCGACCGACGGCCGGAAGCGGGGCACGCCGAGATACTCGGTGACCTTCGCCGCGTTGACGTCCTCGCTGAAGCTCGTGCCTTCGACGACGACCTTGCGCGCGACCTTGCGGCAGATCGACGAGATCTCCCGCTCGAGAGAGCGGACGCCGGCCTCGCGCGTGTAGCGCTGGATGATCGTCTGGAACGCGTCCCCGGTGAACCGCAGGTTCTGGTCGGTGAGGCCTACGCCTTCGATCGCCTTCGGCGCGAGGAAGCGCTTCGCGATCTCCGTCTTCTCGATCTCCGTGTAGCCGGCCAGCTGCAGCACTTCCATGCGATCGCGCAGCGCCTGCGGGATCGTGTGCAGCACGTTGGCCGTGCAGACGAACATCACGTTCGACAGGTCGTACTCGACGTCGAGGTAGTGATCGAGGAACGTGGCGTTCTGCTCCGGATCGAGCACCTCGAGCAGTGCCGCCGACGGGTCGCCGCGGAAGTCCATCGACATCTTGTCGACTTCGTCCAGCAGGAAGACCGGGTTCATCGTGCCGGCCTTCTTCATCATCTGGATGATCTGGCCGGGGAACGCGCCGATGTAGGTGCGGCGATGGCCGCGGATCTCCGCTTCGTCGCGCACGCCGCCGAGCGACAGGCGCACGAACTTGCGGTTCATCGCGCGGGCGATCGACTTGGCGAGCGACGTCTTGCCCACGCCCGGAGGGCCCGCCAGCGTGAGGATCGTCGCCTTCGGCTTCTTGACGAGCGCGCGCACCGCGAGGAACTCGAGGATGCGCTCCTTGATCTTTTCGAGGCCGAAGTGATCCTCGTTCAGGATCTCCTCGGCGCGCTTCAGGTCGCGGCTCTCCTTGGTCTTCTTGTACCAGGGGACCGCGATCAGCCAGTCGAGGTAGTTGCGCGAGACGGTCGCTTCCGCCGACATCGGCGGCATCGACTCGAGGCGCTTCAGCTCGTCGATCGCCTTGCGCTGGACCTCTTTCGGCATCCGCGCCTGTTCGATCTTCTTCTTGAGGTCCTCGACCTCGTTCCCCTTCTCGTCCTTGCGGCCCAGCTCGCGCTGGATCGCCTTCATCTTCTCGTTCAGGTAGTACTCTTTCTGCGCCTTCTCCATCTGCTTCTTGACGCGAGACTGGATGCGGCGATCCACCTGAAGCTTGTCGACCTCGCCCTCGAGCACCGCGATGATGCGGGTCAGCCGCTCGACGGGCGCGACGATCTCGAGCAGGTTCTGTTTCTCTTCGACGCCCACCTGCAGGTGCGCGGCAATCGTGTCGGCCAGGCGCGACGGATCATCGACGCGCACCGCGGCGACCATGGCGTCGTACTGCAGGTTGTTCGACAGCTTCACGTACTGCTCGAACAGCGTGACGACGCGGCTCATGACGGCCTCGGCGTCGGCGGCCGGCTCGGCCTTCTTCGGGATCATCTTGACGGTGACCCGATAGAAGCCCTTGTCTTCCTTCCACTCGACGGCGCGGGCGCGCTCGACGCCCTCGACGAGCACCTTGATGTTGCCGTCCGGCAGCTTCAGCGACTGGACGATGTTCGCGACGCAGCCCATCGTGTAGATGTCCGCGGGCTGGGGATCGTCCGTGGCCGCGTCGTGCTGCGCCGCCAGGAAGATCTTCTTGTCGGTGGCGAGCGCATGTTCCAGCGCGCGCGTCGACGACGGCCGTCCGATCACGAACGGCATCATCATGTGCGGGAAGACGACGACGTCCCGAAGCGGGACAACGGGGAGAGTCTCGTATTGATCCATGGGTAGATGATCGATCTACGACCGGATCGATCCTGGGAGCCCGGCCGTACGCGTCGGCCGCCGTCGCGTCATCCAGCCTTCTCGATGACCGTGATCGGCTTCTCTTTCGACTCTACCACCTCGCGGGTGATCACGCACTCCCGAATCTTCTTCTGACCAGGGAGGGTGTACATCAGGTCGAGCATGATGTCCTCGATGATCATGCGAAGCCCGCGGGCGCCGATCTTCCGCCGCAACGCCGCCTCGGCAATCGCCTCGAGCGCGTCGTCGGTGAAGCGCAGCTTGACGTTCTCGTACTCGAACAGGCGCTGATACTGGCGCGTGATCGCGTTGCGCGGCTGCGTCAGGATCTGGACGAGCGCGGGCTTGTCGAGCTCGTGCAGCGTGCCGACGACGGGCAGGCGGCCGACGAACTCCGGGATCAAGCCGTACTTGATCAGATCTTCCGGCTCGACCTGCTCGGTGAGCGCGGAGCTCTCCTTGACGGCCGTCTTCACGTCCGCCTTGAAGCCCATCGTCTTCTTGCCGAGCCGCCGCGCGATCTGCTTGTCGAGGCCGACGAACGCGCCGCCGCAGATGAACAGGATGTTGGTCGTGTCGACCTGGAAGAACTCCTGGTGCGGATGCTTGCGGCCGCCCTGCGGCGGAACGTTGGCGACGGTGCCTTCGAGAATCTTCAAGAGCGCCTGCTGGACGCCTTCGCCCGACACGTCACGCGTGATCGAGGGGTTCTCGTCCTTGCGGCAGATCTTGTCGACCTCGTCGATGTAGATGATGCCCTGCTGCGCCTTCTCGATGTCGCCGCCCGCAGCCTGCAGCAGTTTCAGGATGATGTTCTCGACGTCCTCGCCGACGTACCCCGCCTCGGTCAACGTCGTTGCGTCGACGATCGTGAACGGGACGGAGAGCAGGCGCGCGAGCGTCTGCGCGAGCAGCGTCTTGCCCGTGCCCGTCGGACCGATCAGCAGGATGTTCGACTTGATCAGCTCGACGTCGTGGCGGCCGCGCGACTGCTTCTGAATCTCGAGCCGCTTGTAGTGGTTGTAGACCGCGACGGCCAGCTTCTTCTTCGTCTGCTCCTGGCCGATGACGTACTCGTCGAGGAACTTCTTGATCTCGACCGGCATCGGCAGCGTCGAGCGCGTGCCGCGATCGAACTTGCTGTCGTCGGCGATGATGTCGTTGCAGACCTCGACGCACTCGTCGCAGATGAACACGGTGGGACCCGCGATGAGCTTGCGGACGTCGTTCTGGTCCTTGTTGCAGAACGAGCAGCGGAGCACCTCGTTCTCGCCAGATTTCTTCGTGGTCATGGTCCCTTCTCGCGTGTCCTCGGGTGTAACTGGAGTATCGGCTACGCCGCCAGACGGCGTTAGCGGAAACGAACCAGGACCTTAGGCGCGACGGCTGAAGACATCGTCAATGATACCGTATTCCTTCGCCTGCTCTGCGCCCATGATGTAGTCACGATCGGTGTCTTCCGCGATGCGCTTGAGCGGCTGACCGGTGTGCTGCGCCATGATTTCGTTGAGGCGCTCACGCATGCGCAGGATTTCTTTCGCGTGGATGTCGATGTCGCTCGCCTGGCCCGACAATCCCGACATCAGCGGCTGGTGAATCAGGATGCGCGAGTTGGGCAGCGAGAACCGCTTGCCTTTGGCGCCCGCCGCGAGCAGCGTCGCGGCCATCGACGCGGCCTGGCCGATGCAGATCGTCTGCACGTCCGGCTTGATGAACTGCATCGTGTCGTAGATGGCCAGCCCCGCCGTGATCGATCCCCCCGGGCTGTTGATGTAGAGCATGATGTCGCGCTCGGGATCCTCGGCCTCGAGGAAGAGCATCTGCGCGATCACCAGATTGGCAATCGTGTCGTCGATCGGCGTGCCGATGAAGATGATGCTGTCCTTGAGCAGCCGCGAGAAAATGTCGTACGCGCGCTCCCCGCGGTTGGTCTGCTCGACCACCATCGGGATCAGTTGGGCTCGGGAGTCTGGCATAGGGAAATTGTAGTGGGTTGGTGAGCGGCCGGCGAATCACCCGAATGGGCGGCGCGCCGCGCTGCCGCCCTCTATCTATCGGGTGATCCGGCCGTCACAACATCGGTCATCGGCGAGAAAAATTCGCGGCCGCGCAGCTACGACGAAATCTGTGCGTGTTCGAGCAGCCAGGTCATCGTCTTTTCGCGGCGGATGCCCGCCAGCAGCCGCGGGACGGCCCCGTCCTTCTCCAGCTGCGCACGGACGGCCGTCACCGTCCGGCCCGCGCGATCCGCGAACTTCGCGATCTCGGCGTTCAGATCTTCGTCGGTCGCCGCGATCGACTCGCGCCGCGCGATCTCGTCGAGCACGAGCGTCGACTTGACCGTCTCGAGCGCCGACTCGTGCTGGCGCTGGCGGAAGTCCTGCCAGTCCATGTTCACCTGCATCGGATCGAGGCCCTGTTCCATCAGGCGGCGCACGAACTCTTCGAGGCGGCGATCGACTTCGTGCGCGACGAGCACCTCGGGCGGCGTCGAGAGCCGCGTCGACAGCCGCTGCAGCAGCTCGTGACGGACCTGATGATCCGCGTCCGCTTCCGCCTCCTTCTGCAGATCCTCGCGCACGCGCTCGCGCAGCGCGTCCATCGTCTCCGCGTCGCTGACTTCCTTCGCGAAGTCGTCGTCGAGCGCCAGGAGCTCCTTGCGGCGGATGCCCTTGACGGTGATCTCGTAGTCGACCGTCGCGCCGCGCAGCTCTTCGACCTCGTACGCGACGGGGAAGGTGACCGGGAACGACCGCGTATCTCCGGCGACCGCGCCCGTGAGCTGCTCGTCGAAGCCCGGCGGGTTGGCGGACGCGCCGATCTCGACGGTCACGTTCTGCAGACGCTCCGGTTCCCCGGGCTTGTCGGCGTCCGCGGGGAGCTCGTTCTCGCCGGGCAGCGCAATCAGGCGCGCGCGCCGCGTCCGCGTGAGATCGAGCAGCAGCGTGTCGCCGGCCGCGGCCGGCCGATCCTCGACGGGCTGCCAGCGCGCGTGACGCTCGCGCAGCTGATCGATCGCGCGATCGACGGCGCCCACTTCGAGCACCGCGGGCGGCTTGCGCAGCACGAGGCCCGTGTAGTCGCCGGGATCGATCGGCGGCAGCGTCTCGAAGTCCGCGACGAACGTCAGCGGCTGGCCTTCCTCGAGGACGACGTCCTTGATGTCCGGCGCGGCGACCGGCTCGAGGCCGCGCTCGCGCAGCGCGCCGCCGACGAGGCGCGGAATCAGGTCGTGCGCGACGTCGTGCAGAATCTGGTCCTTGTAGCGCTGCCGGACGACGCGCGCCGGCACCTTGCCCGGCCGGAATCCCGGCACACGGGCGGAACGGGTGTAATCCTTCGCAATCCGATCGATTTCGGCCTCGACGACGTCGGGCGGGACTTCGAACGTCACGTGCTTGCGGGTCTCTGAAACGTCAGTGAGCTCGGTCTTCATCAGGAGCATTATCGCAGGCTGAGGGCTGCGGGCGACACGCGGATCGCGGGCCGCCACAAGGGCGGCCCCTACGTTGGCTACGGGCAACGGGCTTCGGGCGACGAAACCGTAGGGGCGGCCCTTGTGGCCGCCCGGTATGTTTCAGGTCAGAAGCCGACCTGCTACCCTGAGCATCACGCGAAAGTGGCGGAACTGGCAGACGCGCCGGACTTAGGATCCGGTGGCCGAAAGGCCTTGGGGGTTCGACTCCCCCCTTTCGCACTTTTCGGGCTGCAGGCTGCGGTCTGCCGTCTGCAGGCGAAGACTGATCGCAGCCTGCCACCTGCGGACTGCGGACCGCTGCCCGCTAAAAATCCAACCACCGGCTGATCTTGATCAAGAACGTGTTGTCGGCCGGCGCGATGAACGACGCGCCGAGATCGCGCGCGAAGCGCAGGCCGCCGAACACATCGTCGTCGCTGCGCCCCTGCTGCCAGACGACGAACATCGTCGAGCCGGGACGATATTCCCAGCGCAGGACGTTCGTCATGCGGAACGAGCGGACGCGGAAGTCGGGATTGTCCGCGTAGACGTACGGCGCGTAGCGATCCGCGTCGGCCGGCGCCCGGCCGTTCGTCAGCTCCTTGAAGCGCGAGTACGCGCCGGCCGAGACGAACGGCTGTCCGTAGATCTGGACCGTCAACGTCGGACGCACCGTGTAGTCGACGCGCAGCGTGATGTTGACGGTGCGCTGATCGAGATGGCCGAAGACGTAGTGCGTCTGGCCGCCGGCGTCGTCTTCGTTGGCGACCCACTGGCTGTCCGCGACGTTGTGACTGACGTCGAGCGAGATCCGCGTCGACCACGCCGTTGCCGGACGCAGCGTCACGCCGTTGGAGACGTACCAGTTGTACGAGCCGTGCTGGTTGTTGTACCAGTCCGTCTCGTGATTGAGGGCGACGATCTTGTGGTCGTTCGTGTTCACGTACGCCCAGCCGTTGACGTTGCCGGGCACGAACGCACCGGGCCCGCCGCGCGTGCGTCGATCGTCGAACGTGGTGCCGTTGACGTTGAAGCCCGATCCGATCGACCAGTTGTTCGAGAACGTCCAGTGCGAGTTGATGTTGCCGCCGCGATCGACCCAGTCCCCGTCGAAGTTCCAGCCCGCCCACTGGTTGAAGTTGATGTTCTTGCGCTTGACGCGACCCTTCGGGACGTCGCTGCGCACCTGGAACCACGCGTTCTGCCAGATCTGATCGGACCGCGAGCTGAAGCCGAGATCGTTGATGTCGAAGCCCGGCGAGCGATAGCCGGTGTTCACGTTGAACAGCGTCTTCGTGCCGCTGATCTTGCCGAGGCTGATCTCGCCGGAGTGTCCCTGGAGCGACGTGCGCAGCGGATCGTAGGTCAGCGTCCTCGCGTCCGGCCGCTGCAGGCTGTGGACCGTGCTCGTCTGCAGCCGATCGATCGCCTCCGCGGAGCCGTGCACGGTGCTGCCGGTCCAATAGCCTTGCAGGCTGTAGCGGCCGCGCCCGAAGCGCCAGTCGCCGTCGACGTCGCCGACGAACGCGGACTTCGGCAGGAACGACAGCTCGGGGCTGAGCGATCGCCGCGTGCTCGTCATCATCACGCTCAGCCGCGAGTTGTTGGCGAACTCGCGGCTCACGCGTCCGACCGAGTAATTCGTCACCGGCTCCACGGGCGTGCGCGCGATCGGCGACGTCGCGCTGTCCGCCACGCGGGCGTACTCGGACGACGTGACCGCATACAGACCGCCGATGGCGAACTTGCCGACCTTGCCCGTGAGCTTTGCGGCCCCGAGGATCGTCGTGTTCGCCGGCTGCGTCTCGAAGCCCTCGTCCGGCACGTCGGGCGAGCCCTGCGGCGATCGGCCGATGCGCCGTGAATAGAACAGGTTGTTGAACGACAGATTTCCCGAGCCCTCGACGAAGAACGGCCGGCGCTCGGAGAAGAACGTCTCGAAGCCGCTGAGATTGACGACGGCGGGATCGGCTTCGACCTGGCCGAAATCGGGATTGACCGTGCCGGTCAGCGTGAGGCCCGGCGCGACCTGATATTTCATGTCGAGGCCCATCGCCGCGCCGGGATCGGGCGACGAGCGCAGCGGATCGCCGGACGCGATCGGCGAGGTCTGCACGTCGGCGACGACGAACGGCATCAGCTCGAGGCGCTTCTGCGGGCCGCTGCGCTGCACGCCGCGCAGCTCGCCGAACGAGGACACGAAGCCGCTCGCGCTGTGCGCCAGCAGCGGCCACGTCGACGTCTCCTGCAGATGCGCGATCGTGCGCATCGTCGCGAACCCGAGCGCGTCGGCGCGGCCGGCGCGGAAGCGCAGCTGCGAGAACGGAATGCGGTACTCGGCGTCCCAGCCGTCGGCCGTGCGCCGCGTCGCGACGTCCCACACGGCGTCCCAGCTGTCGTCGCTGTTCGTGTCGTTGTACCAGTAGCGGTCGTACTTCACGCCTGCGACATTGACGCCGAACTCGAACGCCGTGCGGCGATCGTGGAAGGAATCGACCAACACCGACAGCCAGTCCGACGGCGACACGTCGTCTCGCCGCGTGAGCAGGCCGACGAGCGTGCGCGGATCGGGCTCGGTGGCGCGAACGGCGACGTAGAGCGCGGTGGAATCGAAGACGACTTGGACGGATGTGGCGTGCGTCGCGGGCGCACCTTCGTGCGGATCGCGTTGACGGAATTCCGAGACCGTCGGCGCCTGCGCCCAGACAGCGTCGGAGAGATCGCCGTCGACTTTCACGGCGCCTGCGCCGGCGGAGATGGCGAGCGCATCGAGTGTCGCGACAGCGGCCGCGGGCGCAGGCGGCGCGGCGGTGCCAGACACCCGTGCCGCACCGACAATGGCGCATCCCAGGCACACGACTGCTGTGCCAATCCACTTGCCCACGCGCGACGCCTCCCTGCGCGTGCGACTGCGACGCGCGTCCCGTGAAACTGAACCCGGATGAAGGCCTGAAGTTGCGTGGCCCGGGAACTTAGACGGAGACAACCGCGGAACGGTTGACGTTGCGGGACGATGCGTCGAGGACGTGGACAGGGCGGCCACGAGGGCCGCCCCTACGACAGGCTGCGGGCTACGGAACTCGTTACTAATACAACGCCGCGGCCTGACGGTATTCGTCGGCGATGGCCTTCGCGAGAGAGGCGGGTTGCACGACCTTTGCGGCCGATCCGAAGCCGAGCACCCAGCTGCGCAGCGCCGAGTCGTTACACACGTGTAATGTGAGGCGCACGCCGCCATCGGGCAGATCGTCGATCTGCTGCGATTCGTGCCAGACGCGGCCGCGCACGACCAGCGCGACGCGCGGCGCGAAGACGATCTCGACGCGCTCGGGCTCGCCCCAGAAGACGCCCATCGACGATCGAAACAGATCGGCCGGCAGCTCGCGCGTCTTCTTGAAGGTGTCTTCGGTGACCGACAGGCGCTCGATGCGCTCCGCGGCGAACGTGCGGAACTCGTCGTACTGCGGCACCCACGCGACCAGATACAAACCGCCGTTGGCCAGCGCCAGACGATATGGATGCACGACGTACGACTTCGATCGATTGCTGGCTGCAGAAAAGTAGCGCATCTCGACGACGCGCCGATCGCGTGCCGCGTCGAGCAGACGGCGCGTGACGTCGACGAGCGCGGTGGAGACGCCGGCGTGCGCGCGCGGTCCGGTCTTGGCGGAGATCACCTGCGGCAGCGTCGACAGGAACTCGCGCATGCGCGGATTGAGTGCGTGCTCGATCTTCGCGAACGCGGTTTTCAGCTCGTCGGCGAGCGGCCATCCCGACAGGCCTTCGACGACGGCGCGGCTCAGATAGAGCGCCGCGACGTCCGCCACGGTGAGGCCTTCCTGGACGGCGCGGAACGGGGCGACGTCCAGCCGCCAGCGCTTCGTCTCGTTCTCTTCGCCTTCGTCGTAGACGGCGAACCCGGCTTCCTGGAGCGCCTGGAGGTCGCGGCGAATCGTCCGCGTCGAGACCCGGACCTGTTTGGCGAGATCGTGGATGGTGACGCCGGTACGACGCGCCTCGATCTCTCGAAGGATCTGCCACTGCCGAATGACTTCAGCGTTGCGCATGCTGCGGGATTGTTGGGGAATTCCGGGTCAAGCCCTGGAAATTATAGCGGCTGAGGCCCGTCTGGACTGGCGAAAGCCACCCGTGCTGGCGGCGGTTGAACGGAACGTCCCTTGCACAAAGACGGCATGACCGGGTTTGTCACACCTGGTTCGTACCCTCGGCAAGGAGGCTCGATATGAATCGATTCGATGGAAACCTTGCCCGCCAGCTCGACCTGCTGCCCACGCCCGAGCCGACCGCACCGGCGCCCGTTCGCCAGCCGTCCGTGCCCGCGCGGCCGAACTTCAAGCTGCTCAAGCAGGACGTCTACGCCGAGTTGCTGCGTCGCCGCCGCCGCGCACAGATCGCCGCGCGCCACGCGCTGGAGCGGGCGCAAGACGCGTAAGGGCGCCCTTGTGGCCCAGTCCGCCGGGGTCTTCAGACCCGGCGCTCCGCCCAAGCCGCCCTACGGGAACACGCCGAGATCCAGATACGACCGCGCGATCTTGTCGATCGCCGTGCGAAACGCGGCCGCGCGGAGATCGCCGAGATCGGGATTCTGTTTGAACACGTCCCGAATACTCTGATACGCGACGATCATCGTCTCCTCCAAGCCGGAGTTGACGATGTCCTGCTCGTCCGATCCGTGCACGAGCATGCGCCGCTCGTCGTCGGCCAGCGTCTTGCCCGTCAGCGTCTCGAGCGCGCGCACGAAGCGCGCCTCGTCCGCTTCCTCCAGCCGCTTCTCGAGACGGCCGAATCGCACGTGCGAGAGATTCTTCAGCCACTCGAAGTACGACACCGTCACCCCGCCCGCGTTCGCGTAGACGTCGGGAATGACGAGCAGGCCGCGCTCCCGAAAAATCGCCTCCGCATCCGGCGTCGTCGGGCCGTTGGCGCCTTCGAGGATGACGCGCGCCTTGATGCGCGGCGCGTTGTCCTTCGTCAGGACATTTTCGAGCGCGGCCGGAATCAGGATGTCCGCGTCGAGCTCGAGCGCCGCGGCCGTTGGCGTGATGTCCTGCGCGCCGGGGAAGCCGAGGATCGATCCACGGTTGTGGCGATGCGCGACGACCTCGTCGGGATCGAGGCCCTTCGGATTGGCGATCGCGCCGTCGTACTCCGCGATCGCGACGATGATCGCGCCGCCTTCGCGGCAGAACTTCGCCGCGTGATAGCCGACGTTGCCGAGGCCCTGCACGATCACGCGCTTGCCGTCGAGTCCCGGTGAAAGTCCGAGCGCGCGCATGTCCTCCGCGACGTTGCACGCTTCGCGCAGCGCGAAGTACAGCCCGCGTCCCGTCGCTTCACGCCGGCCGCGCACGCCGCCCTCGGCGATCGGTTTTCCGGTGACGCAGCCGAGGCCGTCGAGCGCGCCGGGATTGAGCGCGAGGTACGTGTCGACGATCCACGCCATCTCCCGCTCGCTCGTGCCGTAGTCCGGTGCGGGCACGTCGGTGCCGGGGCCGATGAAGTTCTTGCGGATCAGCTCGTGCGTGTAGCGCCGTGTAATCCGCTCGAGCTCGTCGAGCTGATAGCGCTTCGGATCGATCTGCACGGCGCCCTTCGCACCGCCGAACGGCAGATCGACGATCGCGCACTTGTACGTCATCAGCGCGGCGAGCGCTTTGACTTCCTCTTCGTCGACGAACGGTGCGTACCGGATGCCGCCCTTGGTGGGCATCTTGTGCTGGCTGTGCTCGACGCGCCACGCGTGGATCGTCTCGAACGTGCCGTCCGGCCGCCGGATCGGGAACGAAAAACGATAGATGCTGTTGCATGCCTTGATGACGTCGAGCAGGCCTTTGGGATAGGGCGTGCCCGCGGCCGCGCGATCGAAGTAGTGGTTGACGAAGTCGAACATGCTGCCGGGCTGCGACATGGACGCGCTCCTCGTGACGCGGGCGGATGTGTCGAGTATTCTCTATCACTCGCTTCCAGGAGATCGATCATGGTGATGAAGACGCTCGCCGGCGTGCTCGTCCTCGGGATCGTTGTCGTCGCGCAGAACGCGCCCGCGCCGGCCGATCCCAATGCCACGAACCTCGGGACCGACGCGAACGGCAACCAGCTTCGCCGCGCGCTCAGGACCGGGCACATCTCGAACTACGACGAGGGCAAGGTCGCGCCCTACACGCTGCCGGATCCGCTGACGATGGCGGATGGACGGAAGGTGACGAGCGCGGCGATGTGGCGCGCCAGGCGCGCCGAGATCCTGAAGCTGTACGAAACGCAGATCTACGGCCGCGTGCCGGCCAACGCGCCGAAGATCACGTGGGACGTGGCGAGCCGCGATCCTGCCGGACGTGATGGCGCGGCGCTCGTGAAGCAGGTCATCGGACATGTCGGCCCGCGGCCGGATGGGCCGCAGATCCGCGTGACCGTGACGACGCCGGCGAAGGCGACCGCGCGTGTGCCGATCATCCTGCTCGTCAATTTCGGTGGCGGCCCGGCGCGAGCGGGAGGGCCGGCGGCGGGAACCGGACGCGCGGCTGGCGCTGCGGGCGCGGCGGCGGGAACGGGACGTGCGGGCGGCGCGCGCGGCGGCGGGCCGATTGGCGATCCGCCGAACGCCGCGGACATTCTCGCGCGCGGCTGGGGCTTCGCGACCGTCGGCTACAACGACATCCAACCCGATCGCGCCGACGCATGGACCGAAGGCGTGATCGGACAGACGCTCGCGCCCGGGCAGACGAAGCCCGAGCCGGGCGAGTGGGGCACGATCGCCGCGTGGGCCTGGGGCGCGAGCCGCATCGCCGATTATCTGCAATCGGATCCGAACGTCGACGGATCGCGCATCGCGCTCTACGGCTTCTCGCGGCTCGGCAAGACCGTGCTGTGGGCCGCGGCACAGGACGAGCGTTTCAAGGCCGTGTTCTCCGGCTGCGCGGGCGAGATGGGATCGGCGCTCGCGCGGCGCGACTGGGGCGAGACGGTCGACGACATGGCGCAGAACTTCCCGTGGCAGTTCTCGGACGCGTTCCAGCAGTGGCCGGGCCATTGGAACGAGATGCCCGTCGACGCGCACATGCTGATCGCGCTCATCGCCCCGCGTCCGCTCTTCGTCACGGGCGGCACGGGCGATCAGTGGTCCGATCCGAAGGGCGAGTTCCTCGCCGAAGTCGCGGCAGGGCCGGTCTATCGTCTGCTCGGCACACGCGATCTCGGCGCGACGGACTATCCCGCGCCGGACACGCCGCTCGTGAGCGGCGATCTCGGCTTCAACCTGCACACGGGCCCGCACACGGCGACGCCTGCGGAGTGGGCGACGTTCGTCGAGTTCCTGGGGAAGTACTTCGGGGCCTGACGTCCTACAGAGGCCGAACCTTCAAGTTCGGCCTCTGCGCTCCGGGCGGCCACAAGGGCTGCCCCTACGACGGCGGCGATCTGTGTAGCCCGTGGCCTGTCGCCCGTAGCCCGGACTATCCTCATCCCGCGATGATTCCGTCCGGACCGTTGACCATTGACAAGCTGATCGCGCCGCCGACGCTGACGTGGCGCGTGCCGGGATCCAAGAGCATCACCAATCGCGCGCTCGCGCTGGCGGCGCTCGCCGACGGCGCGAGCACGCTCACCGGCGTGCTCGAGAGCGACGACACACGCCACATGCGCGCGGCGCTCGAAGCGCTCGACATCGAGATCCGATCGATCGACGACACGACGCTCGTCGTCCACGGCGGGC
>DASZVJ010000020.1:0-3509 GCA_035547155.1 Vicinamibacterales bacterium | reverse complement strand
CGCCGGTCATCTCGATCTGCGCGCGCCGCTCGGCAAGGCCGCCGACTGGATTCAGAAAGGACCGTAGCGACTCATGGCCCGACAGGATGGACGCGCACCCGACGCGGTGCGCCCGACGACGATCACGCCGGACTTCACGATCCACGCGGAAGGCGCGGTGCTGATCGAAGTCGGCCGCACGAAGGTGATTTGCACGGCTTCGGTCGAGGAGCGCGTGCCGCCGTTTCTGCGCGGCTCCGGCAAGGGCTGGGTCACGGCCGAGTACGGCATGCTGCCGCGCGCGACGACGACGCGCACGCAGCGCGAGGCGACGGCGGGCAAGGTCGGCGGCCGGACGCAGGAGATTCAGCGGCTGATCGGCCGATCGCTGCGCGCCGTCACCGCGATGACTGAGCTCGGCGAACGGACGATCTGGATCGACTGCGACGTCATCCAGGCGGACGGCGGCACGCGGACCGCGGCGATCACCGGCGGCTTCGTCGCACTCGTGCTCGCGCTCGAGCGCGTGCGCGAGAAGGGGCTGCTGCCGCGCGTGCCGGTCACCAACTACGTCGCCGCGACGAGCGTCGGCGTCATCGGCGGCACGCCCATGCTCGATCTCGCGTACGAAGAGGACTCGCGCGCTGACGTCGACATGAACATCATCAAGACGTCAGACGGCCGGTTCATCGAGGTCCAGGGCACGGCCGAAGCGCAGCCGTTCAGCCGCGCCGAGCTCGACGCCCTGCTCGCGCTGGCGGACACCGGCGTCGCCACACTCATCGCGCGCCAGCGCGAGGTCGTGGGCAAGATTCTCAAATACTGACGGCGACCCATCGGGTCATCGGGTCATCTGACGATCGGGACATCTGGGCCGCAAGAGGCCTGGATGCCCCGATGATCCGATGATCCGATAGCCAGATGACCCGATGTCCTTGACCAACTTGACCAGCCATGGGGACGATGGTAGCGTCGTCGCCATCATGATGGTCTTGAATCTGTACGACGCGAAGGCGCAGCTCTCGTCTCTCGTGGAAGAAGCCGCGCGAGGGCGCGAGATCATCATCGCCAAGGCCGGCAAGCCGAAGGCCAAGCTCGTGCCGGTGCGCCCCGCCGTTCGCCGGCGTCCTGGCCGCGCCAAGGGCAAGATCTGGATGTCGGCCGACTTCGACGCGCCGCTGCCGGCCGCGCTGCTCGAGGCGTTCGCCGGCGGCAAGTCCGAATGACGTGAAGCTGCTACTGGATACCCACGCGGTGCTCTGGTGGCAGCGCGACGATCGCCGTCTGAAGCCGGCGGCGCGCCGCGCCATTGCCCAAGCGGACATCGTCTGGGTGAGTGCCGTGTCCGGCTGGGAGGCGTCGATCAAGGCGTCGCTGGGGCGTCTCCGGCTGACCGAGCCCTTCGCCATCTTGATCGCAGCGGATGATTTCACCGAGCTGCCGATGACGCTCAAACATGCAGCCCGGCTGCAGGATCTACCGCCCCATCACGCCGATCCCTTCGATCGCATGCTGATCGCGCAAGCGCTCACCGAGCAGGCGACGATCGTCAGCCACGACCGCGCGCTCGCGCCCTACGGCGCGACGATGATCTGGACCTAGACATCGGGACATCGGGCGATCGGGACATCTAGTCGGCGGGCGGCTACGACGATTCGAAAGACGCCATGGACATGGACGAACAGCTTCGACGCGTCATGCTGCGCTACTACGATGAGCGTGCGCCGGATTACGAAGAGGCGTACCAACTCGGCACCGGCACGTCATCGATTTCGGATCCCGAAGTCTTCCAGAGGGAAGCCGGCGACCTCGCGGAAATCGTGCGTCGTTTCGCACACGGAAAGGTTCTGGATCTCGCGTGCGGCACTGGCTATTGGCTCCAGTTCTATGCGGAGCAGTGCTCGGGCGTGACGATGGTCGATCAGTCGGAGAACATGCTCGCGGAATGTCGAAAGAAGATCGATCGCTTCGGTCTGGCGGATCGTTCCACTGTTGTGCGGGACGATGTGCTGGCCTGGAATTGCACCGACCCGTCACATGACTGCGCCATTGTCGGCTTTCTCTTGAGCCATCTGACAGACGAACAGGAGCCTCGTCTGTTTGATGCTCTGCGATCAGCTCTCGGACCGAACGGACGGTTCCTGATCCTGGACTCCGCGTGGACCGACGTACGGTCGCAGTTCAACGCCAAGATCGAACGCCAGGAACGGCGTCTCAATGATGGGACCGCGCTCGACATCTACAAGCGGTATGTCGACCGCTCCGACATCTCGGCTTGGTCCTCGAAGTATCAGGTCAGCACCACGATTGAGTATTTCGGCGACGCGTTCCTGGCAGTATCCGGACAGTTGATGTCCCGATGAGCGGATGATCCGATGATCCGATGATCCGATGATCCGATGATCCGATAGCCAGATGATCCGATGTCATTCGTCCCAGCATGCATCTCCCGTCAACGCGAACGGTTCGTGCTCGAAGTCGAAGCGTCCTGATGCTTTGGTTCGACGTGACCGTTGAACGCGCTACGAGAACGTGTTGTCGGCGACGACGTGGTCTTTAGAAAACGCTTCGCGACCGGCGCGGACGCGGAGGTGCTGCGGCGCGCAGCTTCTTCATCGAGGCGCCACAGTTGCCGCTGGGTTCGCCACACGAGTGTGCCGAGCGCGGTCGTCGCAGCAACGATGACGTACGGAACGACGGCCAGCATGTAGACCCGGCCCGCGATGACGAGCCACGTGTTGATGGCGATGAACACCAGTCGAATCTCGGCGGGCCCAATGCCGCCGTAGCTGATGGGCAATTCGCCTGTTACCGCGCGCGCGAGAAATGCGCTGACCATGAAGCCGCCGGACACGGCCAGGACCAACATCATCAGATACTGCGACTCTGCAGGTACGAGCATGGCGTAGACGCCGAGCACCGCGCACAGGAACACGTAATCGAGCAGATGGTCCATGTAGTAGCCCCACCGCACGAGTCCGGCGTTCCGTACCTTGCCGACTTTGCCGTCGACTGCGTCGGTCAAATACTGCAGCACGATGAGCGCGGAAACCGCGAACAGCCAGCGCGGATCATGGCGCGCGAGGCAGCCCGCGCCGAGGACGAGCCCCGACCAGGGAAGCGTCAGCAGCGTCAGGTGATGTGACCCGATCGACGGCGGCACCCGCGAAACCAGCCACGACGACAACCGCCGTTCCCACGGCGCCAGTAGCGAGCCAGAACGTTTGCGGTCCTCCATGGCACGCCCTCGTGATTACACGGTCACTCGAATATTCGCCTTGCTACCGAGATAGCGCGACAGCGAGATAGTCCGGTTCGTCCCAGCATCCGTCACCGGTCAGCGCGAATGGATCGCGATCGAAGTCGAAGCGTCCTGACGTCGGCGTCGTCGTGCGCGCGGGCGACGGGGCGTCGTCGCTGCCGAACCCGACTCCGCGGCCGGCGCCTGGCGCCGTACCGCCGCGCACGCGCATTGCGCGCGGATCGAGCGACGCGGCGATCGCCTCGCGCGCGTCCTGCAAATGGCGACG
>DASZVJ010000019.1:0-5943 GCA_035547155.1 Vicinamibacterales bacterium | reverse complement strand
GGCGGCCCCTATCCCTCCCGTAGGGGCGGCTCTTGCGGCCGCCCCCGCCCGCTCAGAACTTGACGCCGACCGAGAACCGGAACGTGCGCGGCGTCGTGTAGGCGTCCTTGCTGATCGCCTGGCCGAACTTGCTGCCCTTCGACCAGTTCACGCCTTCGACCGGTGCGTCGTTGAACGGATCGAACGGATCGAGCGAGTTGCTGTCGAACGCGGTGTGGACGGTCGTGTTGATCTTCTCGACGTCGATCACCTGGAACTGGTTGAAGATGTTCAACAGCTGGATCTGTCCGAAGATCTCCGGGCCGCTCGTCGAGCCCACGCGGCGGCTGAAGGTGAACGACACGTCGGTCCGCTTGAGCGCTTCGGTCCGGAACGCGTCGGGCGCCGTGAAGTCGTAGCTCATCGGGAACGGCGGCGTCACATAGCCGTAGTCGGCGACGTAGGGGATCACGTCGACCGCGCCAATCGCGCCATACGGCGTGCCCGATTCGATCTGCTGCAGGACGCCCAGCGACATCGCGCCGACGCTGCGACCCCAGGGCAAATCCCACGTCGCCCACAGACGCGCGCGATGACGCTGATCCGCGGAGAGGTCACCGACCGGAAACGCCCAAGTGGGATCGAAGTACTCCGGATACTGCAGCATGCCGGTCGCGAGCGGCCCGCTGTTGCCGTTTTCTCCGTCATCGTTGCCCCACAGCCGTGAGAGCGTGTAGTTGCCGCCGAGCGACAGGCCGTGCACGGGGCCATAGTTCGCAGACGCCATGAGCGCGCGATAGCGGCGCGAGACCGCGTTCGTGTTCTCGATGATCGTCAGGTCGTACGGGTTCCCGAGGTCGTCGAACACGAGCCCGGTGCCCGTGTCGGTGCGGTCCGCGTAGAAGTCGCCGAAGACGCGATTGACGAAGTCCACGCGTACCGAGGTGCGCCGGCCGATCTGCTGGCTCAGACCCACCGCGACTTCGTCCGCGTGAGGCGAGCGCAGGTTGTCCGCGATCTTGCTCGAGACACCGGGAATATCGACCTGGAATGCGTCCGGCAGGTTCGCCTGGTACCAGTCGAACACTTGCCGCAGCGCCTGATCCGTCGTCACGAGCGGCCCACCGTCGTTGATTGGATCGCCGTCGTAGAAGTAGGCGAAGATCGCCGGCGTGCCGACTGCCGACGTCGAGCCCGCGATGCCGTTGTTGATCGCGGCGACGTAGCGTCCGTAGCTCGCGTGGACCGTCGTGCTGCCGTCGCCTTTGGGATCCCAGCTCGCGCCGAGGCGGGGACTGAGGAGGCTGTCCTTCACGACGAGCGCGCCGGACTGGTCATGGCCGGAGTTCTTGTCGTACCGCAGGCCGAGATTGAACGACCAGTGGCTGCCGTACGCCCACTTGTCGTTGATGAACAACGAGTGCGTGCGGAAATTGGTGCCGTGGCTCGATGCCTCGACAGGCCAATGGATGATGTACGTGCTGCCGCCCGGATCGATCACCGGATAGACCGTGCCGTCCTGAATGAACGAGCCCGTCGTCCAGACGTGCCAGTCGCTGGCCGACTGATGGTTGTCCGCGAACGTCTTGTCGTCGAAGCCGTCATAGCCGAACGAGATGTCGTGCGAGCCCGAGGCGGACGAGAGGAAGTAGCTGCCTTTGAGGACGAGGTCGGTGTTGTCGCGGCGCTCGTTCGGACAGACGCCGCAGAAGTTCGGCGCCCACCACCACGCGCCCGTCGAGTTGTCCGACAGCGGTGTGCCTGCGATCATGTCCGTGTTCAGGCCGCCAGAGTGCTCGAAGGTGAACTTGCGCGCAGAGAACTGCCCTTCGAGAAAGAGCTTGCCGCCGAACGTGCCGGTGTAGTGCAGGCCGAGCAGGCTCTGTGGCTCGCTCGGGTTCGTCAGACTCGCGAGATCCATCACGTCCGCGGAGCTTGGCCACGCGGCGTTCTTGAAGTCGTCCTTGATGCCGACGTACGACACCTCGACGCGCTGGCCGGCACTCGGCGAATGCGTGAGCTTGCCCTCGAAGCGCTTCTGGTTCTCCTCGAACGTGAATGGCGTGTCGGTGTAGCCCGTCTGCCGCGCGATCTGGCTGTCGAAGAAACGGCCAGCGCCGAAGAACCACAGTCGATCCTTGACGATCGGCCCGCCGAACGTGAACTCGGACGTCGGCACAGTCTTGTCGACCTTCGGCTCACCGAACGGCGAGACCGTGCGCCAGTTGTCGTTCGAAAACGACTCGCGGAACGATCCGCTGAAGCGGTTGCCGCCGGACTTCGTCAGCACGTTGACGATGCCGCCGGTGAACCGGCCGTAGCCAGCCGAGAGGCCGGAGGTCAGGACCGTCGTTTCCTGAATCGCGTCCTCGATGTACAGGTCCAGCGGCTCGCCGCGCAGGTTGTCCTGCACCTGGACGCCGTTCACCATGTACGAGTTCTCGAACGACATGCCGCCGGAGATGGAGAACTCGCCGCCCGGACCGGTCGCGTGCACGGCGGGCGCGAGGTTGACGATCGCGGTGAGGTTGCGCGAGACCGGCAGCGTCGAGACGAACGACTGCTTGATGTTCGTGGCGCCTTCGATCGTGTTGGCAAAATCGCCGCCGCTGGCCGTGACGGTGACGGCTTCTCGCACGGTCGCCGGCTGCAGGGTGACATCGACGGTCACTGGCTCGTCGGCGCCGACGATCCGCGTGTCGGTGACGGTCGTGAAGCTCGTCTTCTCGAACGAGAGCGCGTAGGTGCCAGGCGGCAGCAGCTTGAACAGATAGTCACCGTTTGCCGTCGTCGTGGCCTTCTGCTCGCCTTGGAGGTTCGGCGACGAGACGGTGACGACCACGCCCGGAATGACCCCGCCCTGACTGTCAGTCACACGGCCGCCGATCGTGCCTGTCGGCGCCTGTGCGAGCGCCGCGGCCGACGGCAGGGCCAGCCAGCAGATCAACAGCAACGCGGCGACCTTGAGCGGCGAATAGCGAACCATACGGTATCCCTCGAGAGCCATAAGAGCGTCAAAGCTAGCAATAGCGGTGCCCAGTCCTCGAAACGGGCGCCGCGTTCTTCCGGTGGACCGGTTTGTGGTCCTCCTCTCTGGTCATCGGCCCGAATTCGCCGGACCCGCAATGCGATATCGCCCGGAATGTAACGACGGAATTGCAGAAATGTGCGAGAGAGTGCAGTTTCGTGCTGCGGCGGGACCCCAAGTCCAACGGGCCTCCTCCGCCGAGGTGGCGGCAGCGGCGACGTCGTACACGCGCCACAGTCGTCGCCGGGCGGGAACGCCGTTCCCGCCGGACGAGTGTCTTCTACCCGTACGAGCGTTCAGGTCGAGGTGTGATCGCGCTGGTTTGAAGAGCAGGGCGGCCGTGAGCGCCGCCCGTCGAGATCTGTGCAGGAGGAGCTTGGCGGCTAGTACCGCACGGCCGCGCCGAACCAGATGCCCTGGAACTGGACGTCGCCGGAGTCCTTCTTGATGACCATGAAGTTGGTCAGCTTGCGCCAGCCCATCTGCACGCCGAAGTAGTTCGTCAGGTTCACCGTGCCGTTGATGTCCCAGTCGAAGTAGCGCGCCTGATATTTCTCGTCGACGTTCGGCAGCTTGAAGCCGGTCACTTCGAAGTTGATCGCGACTTCCGGCAGCGGATACGCGCGGCCGACGACGCCGAGCGCCGGCAGCGGGGCCGATCGCTTGTTGTACTCGTCGTACGGCGGCGAGAAGATCGGGCTGTTCGTCTTCAGACGCGCCTCGGCCGTCGTGTAGCGGCCCTCGAGCACCATGCCGACGAACCCGCGCGGCTTGTAGAGGAAGTCGTACTCGTAGCCGAACCGCCAGACCTTCCACGAGAACTGCGACTCGATCGGCACCGCGAGCGGGAACTTGATGCCGTTGAAGATGACATCGCGCGTGAACGCGGTCTCCGCTTCGTACTGGATCGGCGTGTACTGGATCTTGAACTTCGACTTCTTCGATGGGCGCAGGACGATCCGCATGTCCTTGAAGCGCGTCTTCACATAGCCCAGGTCGTTCTGCAGATCGATCTGGCTGCCGACGATGCCGAATTGTTCACTCGAGATCTTGCCGGCGAGATCCGGGTTCCACAACGTTCCCGCGAACTCGACGTGATACTTCTCGCCGATGGCGGCGCTGCCGCTGTCGGGCGCCGAGTACTGTGCGTGTGCGGCCGCGGGCACGAGCAGCGCGGCGGAGACGAAGGCTGCGGGCGCGAGTGCGCGTCGCGAGAACAGCCGTGAGAAAAAACGCATTGCTATACTGCCTCCATGATCGTGGCGCTCTCGCGCCTGCTGCCGTACATCCGCCGCGTTCGCCGATCGCTTGTGCTGGGCCTGTTATGCATCCTCGCTGCCACGGCCCTGTCGCTCGTCTCTCCCTGGATCCTGAAGGACGTCGTCGACGGCCTGCTGCGGGGAGAGGAGCGGTCGCGTCTGGCGCTCTATGCCGTTGCGATCGTGGGTCTTGCGGTCGCCGACGGCGCATTTCGCTACCTGATGCGCACTCAGCTTATCGGCGCGTCGCGCGAGATCGAATATGCCCTGCGGGAGGAATTTTTTGCGCATCTGACGCGCCTGCCGCAGGCCTATCTCCAGGCGAACCGGACGGGCGATCTGATGTCGCGCGCCACCAACGACCTCGGCGCCGTACGGATGATGGTCGGACCGGCGCTGATGTACTTCGGCAGCACGGCCCTCGGGTTCGTCATCGCGGTCGCGATCATGTGGTCGATCGACGCGAAGCTGACGCTGATCGCGCTGCTGCCGCTGCCCGGCGTGACCATCGGCACGCGCTACTTCGGCCGCGCGATTCACGATCGCTTCGAGCGCATCCAGGCCCAGCTCTCCGAGATGAGCGCGGTCGTTCAGGAAGCGCTGTCCGGCGTGCGCGTCGTCCGGGCGTATCGGCAGGAGCCGGCCGAGGCGGCGAAGTTCGGACAGGCCAATGACGAGTACGTCCGCCGTCAGCGCGGGCTGATCAGCCTGCAGTCGGCCTTCTATCCGACGCTGACGTTCTGCTTCGGCCTGAGCGGCCTGCTCGTGCTGTGGTTCGGCGGACGCGACGTCATCAATGGCTCGCTGACACTCGGCGAGTTCGTCGCGTTTGGCCGCTACCTCGTCCTGTTGAGCTGGCCGCTCATCGCGTTCGGATGGGTCATCAACATCGTCCAGCGCGGCGTCGCGTCGTGGGAGCGCATGTTGGAAGTGCTGGATGTGCCCGCCGCCGGCGGCGCCGCCGTGGCGGAGCTGCCGAAGCCCGTTCGCGGGCGAATCGACGCGCGGGATCTGTCATTCCGCTATCCCGACGCCGCATCCGATGCGCTGCACGACGTCTCTTTCGTCGTCGAGCCCGGCCAGACGCTCGCGCTGGTGGGCGCGACTGGCGCGGGCAAGTCGACGCTCGTGCAGCTGCTTACGCGTCTGCGCGAGCCGCCTCGCGGCACGCTCTTTATCGACGAGGTCGACATCGTCGATGTGTCGCCGGCCGATCTCCGATCGGCGATGGCCGTCGTGCCGCAGGAGGCGTTTCTGTTCTCCCAGACCGTGGGCGGCAACATCCTGTTCGGGCTCGACGCCGAGTGGGGCGCGGACGACGCTCGCGCGCGCGTCGCGGCGGCGGCCGGGACGGCGGCACTGGCGACAGACGTTGCCGGGTTTCCGGAGGGCTTCGATACGGTCGTCGGCGAGCGCGGGATCACGCTGTCGGGTGGACAGAAACAGCGCGTCGCACTGGCGCGCGCGATTCTGACGGATCGCCCGATTCTCGTGCTCGATGACACGCTGTCCGCGGTCGACACGGCGACGGACGCCGAGATCCTGAGTCGTCTTCGTGACGTGCGGCGCTCGCGGACGTGCGTGATGGTGGCGCACCGCATCTCGTCCGTGCGCGATGCCGATCTCATCCTCGTGCTCGACCATGGCCGGGTCGTCGAGCGCGGCACGCACGCGACG
>DASZVJ010000018.1:0-1775 GCA_035547155.1 Vicinamibacterales bacterium | reverse complement strand
CGGCAGTTCATGTGGCTGATCGGCCTGTTCGTCACGGCGACCGGAGCCCTTATGGCGGCGATCCTCACTCGCTGAGCGACGCGATTCCCATGCCGATCAACGCCGCCTGGCACGCGACGCACCGCATGCCGAAGAACCCGTCAGTCGAGCAGCGGCTCCGCTGGCACAAGGCCCACGCCGCCGCGTGCGCATGCCGGCCGATGCCCGCGTCGCTTGCGCGCCTCGTCGCAGCGTTGCCGTCGACGCGCGGCGTGCGAAAGACTCGCGCGAAAGCCAAAACGACGCTATCTCGCCGGCGTCCGTCCCTTCGCCGGCGGTCGAGGTAGCGGCTCCGCCGCTGACGTCAGCTCACCGCTCGCTGCGCTCAATCGCTCGACAATTCCACGCTGCTCGGCCGACAACGTCGTCTGCCGCAACTCGTCGACGGCGTCCGCGATCGCTTTTGCGGGCCGGTGGATCCTCGCGGCCTGCCGCGTGAGCTGCTCGTTGTCGAGCATGTGCTGCCGCGCCTTCTGCAGCATTGGCCGCGTGTCCGCGGCGCCGACGAGCCGTTCCAGCACGAGCAGCGCGCGGCCGTCGACCGTCAGCGCGCTCGCGCGCAGCAGGAGATCGTCACCGTCGACGCTCGCGGCGAAGGGGCCGGACACGATCGACGCGTGAGGTCCGGCATTCCACGCGCCATCGGCCTGATGCAGGAAGTCGTCGAGAAACGGGAACGCGCCCGCAAGCGTGTGCCGCTCGCCGGCGCGCGCCGACGCGAACGCGCCCGACAGCCACGACGGCGCCGGCGTGAGCAGGTAGTACGTGTGATTCGGCTGCCGCTCGATCGCGACGAGATTCAGCGTGCGAAACAGCTCGGCCAGCACGGCATCCGTCATATCGCCCTCGTCACGCCTGCGGCGCGTCGGCGAGCATCGCGCGCGTCAGCACCTGGAACGCGTCTTCGACGCCGAGTCCCGTCTTCGCGCTGCCCTTGAGGACGCGCCATCCACGGTCGGCCAGCTTGAACGCCGCGACGTCGTCGATCTCCCACTCGGACTCGAGATCCGCTTTGTTGATGACGACGACGAACGGCACGTCGCCGGCGGCTTGCACGGCCAGATCGTGGAGGCGCAGCGCCGTGTCGAGTGTCGCACGGCGTGTGCCGTCGATCACGAGCAGATAGCCGGACATGCCGCGCAGCTGCGAGTGCTGGATCGTCTGAAACTCGTCCTGGCCGTAGATGTCCCAGATCATCAGCGTCACGTCGCGGCCGTCGACCGAGACGGGCTTCTTGTCGACCTTCACGCCGACCGTGGAGAGATATTTCTCGGAGAAGATGCTGCTGACGAAACGCGCGACGAGGCTGGTCTTGCCGACGGCGAACCCGCCCAGCATGCACACTTTCTTCTGAATCATCGATCGGTCCTCGCCGCGACATCGACCGGCGCGACGTGGATCGTCACGCGCCGGTTCTGCTGATTGCTCGCTTCGTCCTGGCCAGCCTCGACTGGCTCAGCGCTGCCGACACCGCGCGTCGTCACGTCGACCGCCGGCGTGGCCGCTGAACGAATCGCCGCCGCAATCGATTCCGCCCGCGCCGCGCTGAGCGGCACGTTCGCCTCGTCCGGTCCCTCCGCGTCCGTATGGCCGATGACGTCGACATGGAAGCGGAGGCCGGCGTCCGCCGCGAGCGCGCTCAACTGTCGCACATCAGCGGCAAGCGACGCGAGTCCTCCGGCATCGGCCGCGGTCAGATCGGCGTGACCTTTGACGAAGCGCAGCGTCCGTGCCTC
>DASZVJ010000017.1:0-15089 GCA_035547155.1 Vicinamibacterales bacterium | reverse complement strand
GTCCCCGCGGCATGACCGGCGGCCGGATGCACCACCATGCCCGCCGGCTTGTCGACGACGACGAGGTCGTCATCGTCGTAGAGGACTCGAAGGGGGAGCGCTTCCGGCTGCGGCGTGCTCGGCGCGGGCTCAGGCAGCTCGATCGCGATCGTCACGCCAGGCGTGACGATCGCGCCAGTCTTGACTGCGCGTCCGCCGATCGTGATCGAGCCATCTCGAATCAGACGCTGCACCTGAGATCGCGACAGATCCGGCAGATGCGTCGTGACGACGTGATCGAGACGCCGGCCCGCGTCGTCGTTCGATGCCGTAATCGTGAGGTGTTGGGCCGTCGGCCGCGCACGCTCCGCGCTGGCACTCATGGCGTCGATCGCGCGCGGCTAGGCGGCCGCGCGCGATCGCAGGCGGACGAGCATCGCGATCGCGACGGGCACGGCGATGAGCGAGACGAACTGCGACGTCGATACGCCGAGGATCATGCCGCGATCGTCGCCGCGGTAGATCTCGATGATGAAACGCGAGATCCCGTAGAGCAGCACGTAGAGCCAGAACGTACGGCCAGAGAACGTCCGTCCGCGACGTTCGGTGAGCAGGAGCACGATCAGGATGAGCAGTTCCGCGCCGGCATCGTAGAGCTGCGTCGGATGCAGCGGCACGCCGAGCGGCGTGCCGACGTTGGCCGCCGCTGCGGGATTCGTGAAGGTGATGGCCCACGGTACCGACGTCGGCCGGCCGTAGCAGCAGCCGGCGAGCAGGCAGCCGAAGCGGCCGATGACGTGGCCCAGCGCGATGCCCGGCGCGAACAGATCGGCCGTCGTCCACAGGCGTAGATCGTAGCGGCGTACCAGCCAGATCGCGACGATGAGTGCGGCGATCAACCCGCCGTAGAACACGCCGCCGGCGCGGACGAGCGACAGGATCTCGCGCGGTTGACTGACGAAGTACCGGAAATCGATCGCGATCAACATCGCCTTGGCGCCGACCAGCGCCGCGATGATGAGGTAGATCCCGAGATCCATGATCTTCGTGCCGTCGATGCCTTGCCGCCTCGCGCGCACCACCGCAAGCTGCAACGCCGCGAGGTACGCGGCTGCGAGCAGCACGCCGTACGAGTAGACGGGCCAACCTCCGACTTCAAACAGAATGGGATGCATGGCGTCTCGGGAAAAGAAGCTCGACGAAAATCAGGATGGCGCCGATCGTGATGGCCGCGTCGGCGACGTTGAACGCCCAGAAGTGCCAGTCGCGCCAGTACACGTCGACGAAATCGACGACGAAGCCCTGACGCAGGCGGTCCGCAAGGTTGCCAATCGCGCCGCCGAGGATGAACGACAAGCCGATTCGCGCAAGCCGCTCGTCATCACGAATGTGACGCGCGTAGTAGGCGATGCCGATGAGCGCGACGATCGCCAGCGCCGTGGTCGTGAGACTGCGGACCGGATGCGCGACGTCGTTCAGCAGCCCGAACGCGACGCCGGCGTTGTGCACGTGCACGAGATCGAACAGGCCGGGAATGATCGGACGGCTCTCGTAGAGCGGGATCGTCGCGCGGATCAGCGCTTTCGTCAGCTGGTCGAGCGCGACAATGCCGAGCGCGAGCGACCAGAACAGGCGCAACGCGGTCCGCGGTACGTCAGCCGGCGCGTCGGGCGCAACCGCGCCGTCGGTGACCAGCGGGTCCTGCGCGCCGTCAGCGTCCGACGGCACCGTCTCCTCTCAATGCGCCGTCGCAGCGCACACACAGCCCCGCCGTCGGTCCGGACGGCACCGTCTCGGTGACGATCCGCCAGCAGCGCGGACATTTCTCGCCAGGCGCCGGCTCGACCGCAACGGAGACGGTCGAATCCTCCGTCACCACGCCGCCCGCGCTGCTGTCGACCGTCTCGACTCGGCCGCTTTCGATCGCGACCGCCGATGTGATGAAGAACATCGGGAGATCGGCTTCGTGCGCGCGCAGTAACGCGAGCGTCTCACCTGAGGCGGAGACCGCCACGCGCGCGCCGAGCGCGCTGCCGATCGTCTTCGCCTGCCGTGCGACTTCGAGCGCGCCGTTGACCTGACGACGAACATCCAGCAGCTTCGTCCATCGATCTTCGAGCGCTGCGTCGAGCCAGCCTTCGAGCGCCGCCGGAAACTCCGCGAGATGGATCGAGTCTTCACGCGCGCCCGGCAACGACTTCCAGATCTCGTCTGCGGTGATCGAGACGATCGGCGCGAGCAGCCGCGCCAGACCGTCCGCGATCAGATACTGCACGGTCTGCGCCGAGCGTCGCTCGCGTGACGTCGCGCTGAACGTGTAGAGCCGATCCTTCGACACGTCGAGATAGAACGCGCTCAGATCGACCGTCACGAGCTCGTTGACGGCCTGGAAGATCGCCTGGAAATCATACGTGTCGTAGCTCGCGCGCATGCCGATCGCGACGCGCGCGAACTTCGCGAGCATGAAGCGGTCGACGTCGAGTAGTTGAGCGACAGGCAGCCGATCGACGGCGGGATCGAAGTCGTACAGGTTCGCGAGCAGGTACCGGAACGTGTTGCGGATCTTCCGGTACGCCTCGACGACGCGCGCGAGGATTTCCTTGCTGATGCGGATCTCCTCGCGATAGTCGCTCATCGCGACCCAAAGCCGCAGGATGTCCGCGCCGCTGTCCTTGATGATGTCCTGCGGCTGCAGCACGTTGCCGAGCGACTTCGACATCTTCCGGCCTTCGAGGTCGATGAGGAAGCCGTGCGTGAGCACCTGTTTGAATGGCGCGTGCCCGCGCGTGCCGAGCCCGACGAGCAGCGATGACTGGAACCAGCCGCGATGCTGATCGCTGCCTTCGAGATACATGTCCGCGGGCCACGTCAGCTCTGGCCGCACCGAAAGCACGGCCTCATGGCTCGATCCCGAATCGAACCAGACGTCGAGGATGTTCATCTCGCGCTCGAACGTTGTGCCGCCGCACGTGGAGCACGTGAGCCCGGCGGGAACGAATTCCTCGACGGGCCGGCCGTACCACGCGTCGGCGCCATGACGCTCGAACACGGATGCGGCCTGCTCGACGATCGCCGGCGTGACGATCGCTTCGCCGCAGCTCGTGCAGTCGAGCGCGGGAATCGGCACGCCCCACGCGCGCTGCCGCGAGATGCACCAGTCCGGCCGCGACGTCACCATGTTGTAGATGCGATCGTGGCCCCACGTCGGCACCCACGCGACGTCGTGATCGATCGCGTCGACGGCAGCTTCGCGCAGCGTGCGCGAGGCCGCGCTCGTGCTCGCGGGATCGAGCGGCGCGTCCATCTTGATGAACCACTGCGACGTCGCCAGGAAAATCACCGGGTTGTGGCAGCGCCAGCAGTGCGGGTACTGATGCTCGAACGCCTTCTTCCGCCACAGGCGCGAGCGCTCGTGCAACGCTTCTTCGACTTTGACGTTCGCGTCGAACACCTTCATGCCGCCGAACATCTCGACCGTGTCGAGGAAGCGGCCGCCTGGTCCGATCGGCGCGTAGATCTCGAGGCCATAGCGCTGGCCCGTCTTGAAGTCGTCCGCGCCGTGGCCGGGCGCCGTGTGGACGACGCCCGTACCGGCGTCGAGCGTGACGTAGTCCGCGAGCACACCCACGGACTCTCGCGCGTACAGCGGATGCTCGAAGCGGATGTGCTCGAAGACCTCGCCCTTCATGCGCGCGACCGGCTCGCCGAATGGACGCTCGACCGCCTGCGACACCTGCGCTGCCAGCCCTTCGGCGACGATGACGGCGACGCCGTCGACGTCGTACGCGGCGTAGTCGAAGTCAGGATGGAACGCGAGCGCCAGGTTCGACGGAATCGTCCACGGCGTTGTCGTCCAGATCAGCGCGGAGATGCGGCGGCCGGCGAGCGCCGGTACGCGTTTGATGAGCTCCGTCGTGCCCGCTTCGGTCGCCGGGAACTCGACGTAGATCGACGACGAGACGTGCGTGTCGTACTCGACTTCGGCTTCCGCGAGCGCCGTCCGGCAGTGGATGCACCAGTGCACGGGCTTCTTGCCCTTGTAGACGAGGTCCCGTTCGACGAACCGTCCAAACGCGCGCGCGATCGCCGCCTGGTACTTGAAGTTCATCGTCAGATACGGATCGTCCCACGTGCCGAGGACGCCGAGGCGCTGGAACTGCGCGCTCATCGCGCCGATGAAACGCTCGGCGTACGCGCGGCACGCCTGGCAGAACTCGGCGACCGACATGTCGCGTTTCTTCGGACCGAGCTCGCGGTCGACTTTCAGCTCGATCGGCAGGCCGTGGCAGTCGTATCCGACGACGTACGGCGCGTCGAACCCCGACATCGAGCGCGACTTGACGACGACGTCCTTGAGGATCTTGTTGAGGGCCGTGCCGAGATGGATGTTGCCGTTGGCGTACGGCGGCCCGTCGTGCAGGACGAACTTGGGCCGGCCGCGCCGCGCCTCACGGATGCGGCCGTAGAGATCGATCTGTGCCCACCGCGCCAGCGTCACGGGCTCGGACACCGGCAAGTTCGCCTTCATCGGGAACTCGGTGCGGGGGAGATGGAGTGTGTCCTTCCAATCGCTCATGAGAGGGCCGAAACCCTCATTCTATAATCGAGCGGGTGCAGGACACCGCAGCGGTCTTTTTCGACGTGGATTTCACGTTGATCCACCCCGGACCGCGATTCCAGGGCTCCGGCTACCAGGCCAGCTGCGCGCGCCACGGCATCGTCGTCGATGCCGCGCGGTTCGATCGCGCCGTCGCCGCCGCGGCTTCTGTGCTCGACACGTCAGACCACCGGTACCACGCCGACGTCTTCGTCCGCTTCACGGCCCGCGTCATCGAGCTGATGGGCGGCGAGTCGCCCGCGATCGAGACCGTGGCCCGCGAGCTCTACGACGACTGGGCGGAGCACCATCACTTCGAGCTGTACGACGACGTACGTGAGACATTTGCACGCCTACGCGAAGCCGAGGTGCGGATCGGCCTGATCTCGAACTCGCACCGCTGCCTCGAGTCGTTTCAATCGCATTTCGCGCTCGACGGGATGGTCGACGTCGCCATCTCTTCGGCGGAGATCGGCATCATGAAGCCGCATCCGGACATCTTTCGCACCGCGCTGGCGCGCATAGACGTCGCGGCGCCGCGCGCGATTATGGTGGGCGACAGCCTGACGCACGACGTCGACGGCGCGCGTCAGGTGGGCATGCGCGGAGTGTTGCTGGCGCGTCAGAATCCGCCGGCGGCCGCAAGAACGGACGTGCCGATCATCGCGAGCCTGCGGGAATTGCCGGCATTGTTGTGAGGTGATCGCCAATCATCCAGGCGGCCACGTGAACGAACGCCCCGCCAGCACGTGCAGGTGCACGTGAAACACCGTCTGTCCGGCCGCGGCGTTGCAGTTGAACACGGTCCTGAATCCGCTTTCTGCATAGCCGCGCTCTGCGGCGAGCGCGGCGGCGCGTCGCACCATCTCGCCGACGAGGCCATCGTGCTCGGGCGCGAGATCGTTCAACGTCGCGACGTGCGCTTTCGGCACGATGAGCACGTGCATCGGCGCCTGCGGATTGATGTCGTTGAACGCCAGCAGACGGTCGTCCTCGTAGACCTTCGACGCGGGGATCTCGCCGGCGATGATGCGGCAGAAGAGGCAGCTCATCGGGCGATTATAGCCATCGGGTCATGGGCCATCGGATCATCTAGACATCGGATCATCGGGACATCGGGACATCTAGAGACGGCGGGCGACGACGACGCGCGGGATGCCGGCGAGATCGAGGCGTGTGCCGTGCCAGTCGAAGCCGGCGTGCCTGACGATGTCTTCGATCGTCGTGGCTTGTCCCTGACCGATCTCCATGACGAGCCAGCCGCCGCGGCGAAGCGCGCGTGCGGCGTGCGGCATCAGCGCGCGGATGACGTCGAGCCCATCGTCGCCGCCGCCGAAGAGCGCGAGCGACGGCTCGTAGTCGCGCACATCCGGTGACAAGGCATCGCGTTCACGCTCAGCCACGTACGGTGGATTCGTGACGATGAGATCGGCGGCGTCCACCAGATCGCCGGCGAAGGCGGCCTCGCGAAAATCGACGCGCGCATCGACGCCGTGACGTGCCGCGTTCGCACGCGCGATTGCGAGTGCGTCACGCGAGACGTCGGTCGCCATGACGTCCACATCAGGCCGCTCGAGCGCGACCGTGACTGCCAGACAGCCACTCCCCGTGCCGATATCGAGCACGCGCGCCGGTCGCGCGTCGTCGACCGCCAGCAATGCCAGCGCAGCCTCGACGAGGCCCTCGGTCTCCGGACGTGGAATCAGGACGCCGGGTGAGACGGCGAACGTACGGCCGTAGAATTCACGCTCACCGAGCAGATACGCGACGGGCTCGCGCGCGGCGCGTCGCGCGACGAAGGGCGCGAGGCGTGCGGGGAAGTCCGAGGGGACAGGCTGCGATTGTGCGACGAGCCAGCGCGCCTCGTCCCAGCCGAGCAGCGCGCGTCCGATGACCGCGACGTCGCGTCTCGCCTCGTCGATCTCGAAGCCCGCAGCGGCGAGCGTCGCCGCGGCATCGCGCGCGCACTGCGCCAGCGTCATCGATGCGCCATTACTCGTCGTCGGACTCGCCGTCGCCCGCAGCCGTTGCCGTGGCTTGCTTGAGCTTGTCGGCCTGCGTGCGCTCCTCGAGCTCGTTGATGAGCTCGTCGAGATCGCCCTCGAGCGCCGCGCCGAGCTGATGCATCGTGAAGTTGATGCGGTGATCGGTGATCCGGTTCTCCTTGAAGTTGTACGTCCGGATCTTCTCGGATCGCTCGCCCGATCCCACCTGACCGCGCCGCTCCTTCGCGATCGCTTCCTGCTGCTTCCGCATCTCCATCTCGTAGAGACGCGAGCGCAGCACCTTCATCGCTTTCTGGCGATTCTTGATCTGCGACTTCTCGTCCTGCTGCGAGACGACGATGCCCGTCGGGATGTGCGTGACACGGACGGCGGAGTACGTCGTGTTGACGCTCTGGCCGCCGGGGCCGCTCGAGCAGAACGTGTCGATGCGCAGGTCCTTCGGATCGATCTGGACGTCGACTTCCTCGGCTTCTGGCAGCACCGCGACCGTGGCCGTCGACGTGTGGATGCGGCCGCTCGCTTCGGTCGCGGGCACGCGCTGCACGCGATGGACGCCGCTCTCGTACTTCATCTTGCGATAGGCGCCTTTGCCTTCGATCGTCGCGATGACTTCCTTCAAACCGCCGACGCCCGTGTCGTGGCTCGAGAGCACTTCGACCTTCCAGCGCTGCCGCTCGGCGAATCGCGAGTACATCCGGAAGAGGTCGGACGCGAACAGCGCGGCCTCGTCTCCGCCCGTGCCCGCGCGAATCTCGAGCACGACGTTGCGATCGTCGTTCGGATCCTTCGGCACGAGCAGCGCACGAAGCTGACCTTCGAGTCCGTCGAGCCTGGCCTGCAGACGCGCGATCTCGTCCGCCGCGAGCGTGCGGAGATCGGCGTCGTCGCTCGCCGCCATTTCCTGCGTGTCGCGCAGCTCGGCGTCGGCCTGCTGGTATTCCTGGAAGCGATCGACGGTTTCCTGCAGCTCCGCGATCGCCTTCGAGTGCGTGCGGTACGTCGGCGGATCGGCCTGCACGGCGGGATCGCTGACGAGCCGCGTGAGCTCGTCGTAGCGCGCGGCCACGGATTTGAGTTTGTCGAGAACCTGAGGCGTCATGAGTGTGCTGGGGCGCCGCCGGACACCGGCGGGAGGAACGCCACTTCGTCCCCCTCCCTGATTGGCGTATTCATCGTCGCAAATTCCGCGTTGACGGCGCACGAGATGGCCGTGCGCATGGCGTCCACCGCCGGCGCGCGCGCGGCCAACGCGTTCCACGCCGACTGCACGGTCGCGTCGGACGGCAGCTCACACCGCCACTCGCGCAACCCGGCGAGATCGCGCAAGCGTGCGAAGCACACGACCGTCACGCGCATGCGCGTTCCAGCGCTTCCCGGCGGAGGCCGTCATCTGCCGGATCGGCGACGGGGCCTTCGACCCACGCGTCGCCGCCCTCGAAGAACTCGTGTTTCCACACCGGCGCGATTTGCTTGACACGCTCGATCGCGTAGCGGCACACCTGAAACGATTCGGCGCGATGCGCCGCGGCGGCCGCGATCACGACGCTCGCCTCGCCGATCTCGATCCGCCCGACGCGATGATGAATGGCCAGCGTCGATGCCGGCCAGCGCTCAGCCGCTTCCTCGCCGATACGCGCGAAGACCTTGACCGTAAGCGCAGCATGCGCCTCGTATTCGAGATGTCGCACCCGGCGCCCCTGATGCGTCGCGCGGACGATGCCGACGAACGTGCAGACGGCGCCGCAGCCTTCCCCTCGATCTCGCGCAGCCGATTCGACGACGACGACCAGCGGCTCGACGGCGAGCGGCGTGTCGACGACGGCGAAAGGGGGCGCGGACATCAGATCAGTGTAATGGTTCTGAGTGTGGTTCTGGGTTCTGAGGTTCCGGGGTTCTGAGGTTCGGGTTCTAGGTTCCGAGGTTCGAGGTTCTGGAGGATTCCGTCGGAAACCCTGGCCCGAGTGGGCCGTGGCCGTGGCCGAGACCTGGGGCGTGGCGGATGGCGTGCGTGACGTACGCTTTCGCGGCCCTTACCGCGTCGACCAGCGTCGCGCCGAGGGCGAGCTGCGCGGCGATTGCGGCTGCGAAGGTGCAGCCTGTGCCGTGTGTGTGCCGTGTGTCGATGCGCTCGCTTTGGAGCTCGGTGAACGTCGCGCCGTCGTAGAGCACGTCGATCGCCGGGCCGGCGAGATGGCCGCCTTTGACCAGCGCCGCGGGCGCGCCGGCGGCGACGAGCGCGCGCGCCGCGTCGCGCAGTCCCGCCACATCCTGAATGAGGCGGCCGGTCAGCGCCTCCGCCTCCGGCACGTTCGCGGTCGTGACGACGGCGCGAGGCATGAGCTCGTGCCGAATGACGGTGACGGCATCCGGCGAGAGCAGATGCGCACCGCCTTTGGCGACCATCACGGGATCGAGGACGACGCGCTCGAGACGATGACGCGCGATCGCCGCGGCGACAGCTGACGCGATGTCCGCAGTGGCGACCATGCCGATCTTGACGGCATCGGCGCCGAGGTCGCTGACGACGGCGTCGATCTGCGCGACGACGAGGTCGGCGGGCAGCGCGAGGACTCGTGACACGCCGAGCGTGTTCTGCGCCGTGATCGCCGTGATCGCGCTCGTGCCGAACACGCCGTGGGCCGTGAATGTGCGTAAATCGGCCTGAATGCCCGCACCTCCGCCCGAGTCGCTGCCGGCGATTGTCAGTGCAGTGCGCATTTGGACTAAAATCCACCCGTGGCTGTGAACACTCAGACCGGCACGCTGCTCGACTACTCCGTGCGTCAATTCACGTCGACGACGCCCGTACGCGTGGCGTCGGTCGCGCTCGGCGTCGCCATTACGGCGGCGTCCGCCCAGTTTACGATCCCGCTGCCGTTCACGGCCGTGCCCATCACGTTCGCGCACATCGCGGCGCTGCTGATCGCCGCGGCATTGGGATCGCGTCTTGGCGCGCTCACGCAGGTGCTGTATGTCGCGCTCGGCGCGACAGGAGCGGCAGTGTTCGCGCCGTCCGCGACGCTGCCACCGGGACTGCTGCGGCTGGCCGGCCCGACCGGCGGCTACCTCATGGCGTATCCGCTCGCGGCGTTCGTCACAGGCTGGCTCGCGGAGCGCGGATGGGATCGCCGCTATCTCTCGTCCGTGGCAGCGATGCTGGCCGGCCTGGCGATCATCTATCTCGGCGGCGTGTCGTGGCTGACCATCGCGTTCACACATTCGATCGCGACCGCGATCACGCTCGGGCTCGTGCAGTTCGTCGTACTGGACGTCCTCAAGATCACGGCCGCCGCCCTCGTCCTGCCGCGCGTCTGGCGCGTCCTCGGCCGCGCGTGATCTGTATCACGCCGGGTAAAGACCCGGCCTACATCTGTCATCGACGCGCGTAGCCCGTGGCCCGTCGTCCTCGTCGGGGCGCCCCTTGTGGGCGCCCGGCGTTCACTTTCCGAAAATCAAAAAGTACTGATACCGCAGGAACGTCTCTTCTTTGACGAGGCTCAGGCCCGCCTGCGCGGCGTTGCGCTTCACGACGTCAGGCCCCAGGCGCTGATCCAGCGGCGGTCCAGGACCGCCGGCGCCGTCCGTCTTGAAATCGACGATGCCGAGACGGCCGTCCGGTGCGAGCGATTTGGCGATGTTGCGCAGGAACGCGATCGGATCGCCGAGCTGCGGATAGAGATCGACCATCAGCGCGGCGTGCAGTCCCGGCGGCAGTCGTGGATCGTCGACCGTGCCGAGCGTCATGCGCACATTGCGGAGCTGCTGATCGGTGACGCGGCGCGAGATCGAGTCCAGCATCTCCGGCTGCACGTCCTCCGCGTAGACGAGGCCCTTCTGTTGCACGCGCCTCGCGAGGCGGATCGTGAACCAGCCGCCGCCAGCGCCGATGTCCGCGACGACCGAGCCATCCGCGATCCCGAGCGCGTCCATGATGCGATCGGGCTGCTGCCACTCCTCGCGATCCGGGCTCTCGAGAATGCCGAGGTTCTCCGGCGGAAACAGCGGGCTGCGCGTTTGACGCTGAGCGGCGGCGATCGGCCAGGCCGAGACGGCCACGAGCGCGAGCGCCAGCGTCGCGCGCATCACGCCTTCAATCCGAGGACGACCTTCTCGAGCTCGGCGGCGAAGTCCGCGGTCTGATCCTCGATGTGGTAGTGGATCACGCGGCGCCCCATGCCGGCGAGTGAATCGAAATCGCCGAACGCCTGCGCGTGCTTGAGCGTCGCGAAGGTATAGCTCGCGTCGGGAATCGGCGTCGCGCTCGCGTCGGCGGCCGTCATCAGCAGGAAGATGCCCGTGTTCGGGCCGCCCTTGTGGTACTGGCCCGTCGAGTGCAGATAGCGCGGGCCAACGCCGTACGTCGTCGCGATCGTGCCGCGCGTCAGCAGCGCGGCGCGCAGACGCTCGATGACGGCGGCGCGGCCCGGTTGCGCCGGCAGGTAATCGAGAATGGCGAGATACGACCGCGTGGCTGACGTGTCGCCCGCCACTTCGCGGCGCGAGTATCCCGGGCCCTTGTCGAACGGCGGATCGATCTTGAACGCGCCGGTCGCGCGCTGCACATCGAGCTGCGCCTGCGTGCGGAGCTTGGCGCCGCGCACGTCGGGCTCGTCGAAGGGATTGAGATCGAGCACGGCTCCGGCAATCGCTGTCGCGAACTCCCAGCGGAAGAACTCGGCGCCGAGCTGAGCGGCCGTCGTCTCGATCGTGAAGACGGGATGGCCGGCGGACTCGAGCGCGGCCGCGGCCTTTCGGATCTCTGCCGCGTCAGGCGGCACGATCGCGACGAACGCGCGATCGCTGCCGTAGCCTGAGGGCGCGCCAATCGGCTCGCCGACGACCGGCAGGATGCCGCGTCCGAGCTTGCCCGTGCTCTCGGCGACGAGCTGCTCGATCCACGCGCCCAGCGGCGCGAGCGATGCGGGCGCAAGAATCGTCAGCTTGTCGCGCCCGTCTTTCGCATGCGCGCCCATGAACGCGCCCAGCCGCAGCCCCGGGTTCGTCCCGTCGTCGAGCCGGCACTGATCGGCCATCTCCTGCGCCGGCGTGAGCAGATCCGCTGCCGCGATGCCGATGAGCGACGCGGGGACGAGACCGAACAGCGACAACGCGGAGTACCGGCCACCGATGTCCGACGGGTTGATGAACGTGTGGCGATAGCCGGACGTCGACGCGTGCGACACGAGGTCCGTCTTCTCATCCGTGATGGCGATGAAGTGCTGACCGGGCGTCTTCGTCGCCGCCGAGACGATCGACCAGAAATGCCGTTCGAGGGACGTGACTTCGATCGTCGAGCCGCTCTTGCTCGACACGAGGAAGCACGACCGCGCAGGCACGAGCGCGTCGGTCACGCCACGGATCGTCCGCTCGTCCGTCGTATCGAGGACGGTCAGGCGCGCGCCGTGACCCGTCTTGCCCAGGACCTCGCGCAGGACTTCGGCACAGAGGCTGCTGCCGCCCATGCCGAGGAGATAGACATCCGTCAGGCCGTCGCGCGCGACCGCGTCGGCGACGGCTTGCACTTCGGCCGCGCGCGCGGTCATGCCGGACGGCGCGTCCAGCCAGCCGAGCCGGTTGCGGATCGAGGCGTAGACGGCCGGTGCGGCGCCGGCGCCGACGAAGGCTTCTGGATCGCGCTGCCAAGTGCGCGAGGCGAGCGTTGTTGCGACGAGTTGCTTCAAGACGGCATCGACAGACATATAGGTGAGAGGGGCGGCCGTGAAGGCGAATGCGACGGCGGGCCCGTCCTCAGCATAGCGAAAACTCGGGCGTATAATTGGATCATGATTCACGTGACCGAAACGGCGGCGGAGAAGATTCACGACTTGCTGGCCGAAGAGAACAAAGAGGGCGCGGGGCTTCGCGTGTTCGTCCAGGGTGGCGGGTGCTCGGGCTTCCAGTACGGCCTGATGATCGACGAGGGCGAAGGCAACGCCGAGGCCGATCAGGTGTTCGAGGTCAACGGCGTGCGGTTGTTCGTCGATCCGATCAGCATGTCGTATTTGAAGGGCGCCGAAGTGGATTTCGTCGACAACAACATGGGCGGCGGGTTCACGATCAAGAATCCGAACGCGAAGTCGACGTGCGGGTGCGGCTCCTCGTTCAGCGCCTAGGCGCGCGACGCGGATCGTCCGGCCCGCTCGTCCCGTATGCTCTCACCCGATCAATTCGTCGAGACTCGTCGTCCCGCCGGCGGCCGCCGGTCGGGCAAGCGCGATTTCATCGTGCACGTCTTCCTGCGCCAGAACGGCCACTTGAGCGCGGACGAGCTCGTCTCGATCATTCGCGGTGAGGACGCGCGCATCAGCCGCGCGACGATCTATCGCACGATTCAATGGATGGTCGACGCGGGCATCGCGCGACGCGTCGATTTCGGCGACGGCAAGATCCGCTTCGAGCACGCGTACCGGCATCCGCGGCACTTCCATCTCATCTGCAAGAGCTGCCAGCAGTCGTTCGAGTTCCTGAGCTCGGACATCGAGGTCCTGCTCGAAGAGGTGTGTCACGCGCGGCGCTTCAGCGCGTCGCAGACCGTGCTGCAGATCTACGGCACGTGCGAGTACTGCCAGGCGGGGCTGCCGCCGAAGGCGCCGACGGTCCCGCTCGAGACCGTGTTCGCGCGCGATGCGCTGCGCGTCGCGATCGCGACCGAGCGCAGCGGGCTCGCGTTCTACACGAAAGCGACGAAGCTCGCGCGCGATCCGCGCGGCCGCCGTGTGTTCGAAAAGCTCGCCGAGGAGGAGAAGGAACATCTCGCGACGCTCGAGGCGCGCTATCGCGATCTCGTCGCCGCCGAGCCGGACGTCGAGTCCCAGCCGCCGTTCCTCTTCTTCAAAAGCGCGTCGCGCGGCCTGTTCGCCGGCGGCGTCGACGAGCTCGCCGCCGACGGCGTGGACGATCGCGAGGCGCTGCGCATCGGCATCCGCTGCGAGCGCGAGTCGCACCGTTTCTTCAAACGCTACGGCGAGCGCCTCGACGAGTCCGAGGGCAAGCGCGTGTTCCTCGAGTTCGCCGATGAAGAGCGCCAGCACTTCGAGCTGCTCGTGCGCGAGTTTCGCGCGCTCGTGGCGCGCTCGCGATCCGAGACCCCGGCGCGCCGGCGCCGTGCGGCCGCGGCGCGATGATCGATCTCCATCTCCACACGACCGCATCGGACGGCCGGTCCACGCCTGAAGCGCTCGTCGCCGAAGCAGCCACAGCCGGCTGCCGTACGATCGCCGTCACCGATCACGACACGACGGCCGCGATCGGTCAGGTTGCGGCGGCTGCGAGCCGCGCCGGACTCGCGTTCGTGCCTGGCATCGAGATGACGGCGGTCGATCGCGCAAAGGACATCCACATCCTCGGCTACGGCATCGACATGGACGATGCGGATCTCGCGGCATTTCTGGCCGAGCAGCGCGTGCTGCGCCGCGCGCGCGTCGTCGCCATTGCGGAGCGGCTGTCGGCGGCCGGCGCACCCGTCGACATCGACGCGGTCCTGGCGTCAGCCGCGTCCACGGGACGCGCGCTTGGACGTCCGGCGGTTGCCGCGGCGCTCGTCGCGGCGGGACATGTGCCGACGATGAACGACGCATTCGATCGGTATCTCGTGGAGGGGCGTCCAGGATTCGTCGTCCGCGACGGCGCGGCACCGTCGGTCATCGTCGAGCGCATCGTCCGCGCAGGCGGCGTGGCCTCGATCGCGCATCCAGGCAAGTACGGCCGTGACGATCTGATCGCGCCGCTGGTGGACGCCGGAATGCGTGCCATCGAGGTCTTTCATCCCGACCACGATCGCGTGGCCGTCGAGCGTTATCAGGCGATCGCCGCGTCGTTCGGCCTCGTGCTGACCGGTGGATCGGACTATCACGGCCCCGGGACTGGGCGCGCGGCCGGGCTCGGACGCATCGGTCCGCCGCCCGGGCAGCTCGACGCGTTGATGGCGCTCATGGCCGCGCGCGGTCGCGCATGAGCGACCGCGCGCAGCCGCTCATCGTGCTCACCGACATCGTCAAGGATCACGGGAGCGACCAGCCGCTGCGTGTGCGCCGGCTCGAGCTGCATGCGCGCGAGCGCCTCGCGGTGTTCGGGCTCGACGCGGCGGCGGCCGAGACGGTGATGCATCTGATCACGGCGGCGGCATTGCCGGACGAAGGCCGTGTCGAGATCGAAGGGCAGGACACGCGCACGATTGCGACCGACACGGATTGGCTGCTCTCCCTCGATCGCTTCGGCATCGTCACGCGTCGCGCGGTGCTGCTGGAGACGATGACGGCGGCGGCCAACATCGCACTGACGCTGACCGCGTCGATCGATCCGATGCGCGACGACACGCGTGCGCGTGTCGTCGCGCTGGCCGATGACGTGCAATTGGCGGCTCCGCGGCTCGACGTCGCGAGTGGCGCTTTGACGCCAGGCGAGCGCGTGCGCCTGCACCTGGCGCGCGCGCTCGCGCTCGATCCGCAGGTGCTGCTGCTCGAGCATCCGACGGGGGACGTGACGGACGGCGTGGAGCGCGCGGCCAT
>DASZVJ010000016.1:0-24738 GCA_035547155.1 Vicinamibacterales bacterium | reverse complement strand
TTCGCGCAGTTTGCGTCGCCGGCCGCCACATCTGTTCGGCGTCCTATCGGCCCTCGCCATCGGGATTTTGGCGGGATGCGCGTCGGGCCCACCCGTGCCCCAAGAGGAACCCGGACCGCTTCCTCTCTCGAGCCCGAGCGTCCCCATCGTCCGCATGGTCGCGACCAAGTCGACATTTGAAACCACGTTCCGCACGGTGTACTGGAAGGAGGGAAAGGATCCCGTTCCAGTCGGGGACCGAATCACACCGCTCATCGCCGCCTTTCCGAAGGAGTTGCAGGATGAGGTGAATGCCTCCGAAGACGTGCGGTCGAGCGACGGCAAAGTCCTGCCCCGATCGCTGAATGTCGCATGGGGCGCTGTAGTCTCTGTGCATCCGGACGTGATGATCGTCACCATCCGGAAACAGACGCCTCGGGGCGCGCCGGTGAGTGCCTATCCGTTCGAAGCGTGGGAGTCGTCCGCCAATGACGCCAGCGACAAGGACATCCATCCCCGTGTCGAGGACTTCAACTACATCGTTCCGAATTGCGCGGTTCACATCAGCGCCGGACCGCTCGCGCCACGGTCGGAGGACATGTGGGCGGTGTCCACTGAACCGGACTTCCAATCCAGACGCCTTGCGTTCGAGAACGATCAGACAACGGTGACACTGCCGGCCGGCACCCTCGTGCTGACGCGTCGCGACAATCGGGTGGATGTCATTCGGAAATGAGAACGGGATCGGCCGGCGACGCGGTCGCGGACTTTGGCGGAGCCGCGGCCTCGCGCTAGACTGTTTGTTCCACTCAAACGGAGAGATGTCCGAGTGGTTGAAGGAGCACGCTTGGAAAGCGTGTGTAGGGGAAACTCTACCGAGGGTTCGAATCCCTCTCTCTCCGCCAACCTTCGCCAAACGCTCGCTACGCGAGCGGCTACGGTTGGCAGGCCGCGTCAGGCGAGCTCACGCGAAGGTTGTCCACCGTAGCTCCGAAGGAGCGGAGGTGGACGCCTACTCCAGCCTCAACGACTCACGAAACAGCCGCGCCAGAATCTCCGGCGTGGGCTCGATGGGCGACAGCTTCAGCAATCGCGCCTGAACCAGCGTGCCGTCAACGAGCCGAGGAATATCGGCGTCGGTGTAGCCGAACGCCGCGATGCCCATCGGCTGATCGGTCACGCGCATGAAGTGCAGGACACGCTCGGCGAGCACGTCACCGGCCGCGATCAACGGCACGTCACGCACGTCCGCGCCGAGCGCGGCGGCTGCGCGTAGATGCCGCTCCGGTGCGGCTGATGCCGTCAAACGGCACACCGCGGGCGTGTGCACGATCACCGACGTGCCGTGCGGCACCATCGCGTGATCGCTGGCGTAACCGGCGGGACGATAGTGCTCGACCTGACCAGCCACCGGATACGCCATCGCATGCGGCAGGTGCACGCCCGCGTTGCCGAAGCCGATGCCGGCGTAGGACGCCGCCAGCAGCATCCGGCCGCGCGCCTCGTCATCCGACGGATCACGATAGACGCGCGGGAGGCACTCGGCGAGGATACGCAGCGCTTCGAGCGCCCAAACGTCGCTGATCGGATTCGCACCTTGATAGGCGGATCGCAATGACGGCCGCGCCGGCGGCTCGCGTTCGAGATAATGCCGCGCGGTGAACGACTCGAGCGCGTGGCTCAACACGTCGAGACCGGCGCTCGCCGCAACGGCCGGCGGACAGCTGCGCGTGTTCTCGGGATCGAGAATTCCGAGCGTCGGGCGCATGAAGCGATTCGCGATGCCGGTCTTGACGCGCTCGCGCTCGAAATCGAACACGGCGACCGCCGTCGTCTCGCTGCCCGTCCCCGCGGTTGTCGGCACCGCGATCAGCGGCTTGAGCGGACCGGGTGGCGTCGCGCCGCGGCCGAGCGTTGGATTGACGTACTCGGTGAAGTCGGCCGGCCACGTCGCGTAGAGGTTGGCGGCCTTCGCCGTATCGATGGTCGATCCACCGCCGACCGCGAGAAAACCGTCGAATCCTCCACTCGCCGCCGCGGCAATCGCCTCGCGAAACGACGCGTCCGTCGGCTCGCACCGCACGTCACTGAACACGTCGAAGTCGACGCCGGCGGATCGCAGGGATTCCACGGCGGCGAGGCCTGGATAACGATCGCGCACGGCCGGATCGACGATCGCCAGCACGCGGCGGCAGCCGAGATCGACGAAATCGGCGCCAACCTCGCGCGTCGCACCCGTGCCGAAGCGCACCGTCGATCCCGTCATTTGAAAAATCGTGTCCGCGATCACAGGCATGACGTGATGTTAAATGAGGCCATGAGCGCGCGCATCCTCGACACCGTGCAGCTTCTGCTTTCGACACTCGACCGCGCCTACGATCGGCCGTCCTGGCACGGCACGAACCTGCGCGGGTCCGTCCGTCGCGTGACGCCCGTGCAGGCGGCGTGGCGGCCTCATCCGGATCGCCACAACGTCTGGGAGCTCGTCGTGCACTGTGCGTACTGGAAGTACGCGGCCTGGCGGCGGCTGACGAGTGAACGACGCGGTTCGTTTCCGCTGAAAGGATCGAACTGGTTCGTGCGGCCTGGCGGCGACGTCAGCGAGCGCGCGTGGCGCGACGACCTCGCCCTGCTCGACGACACGCATCGTCGTCTTCGCGAGGCGGTCGCCGCGTTGAAGCCACGCGATCTCCGCCGCAAAATCGCGGGCGGCAAAGTGACCATCGACGCGCTGGTCGCCGGTGTCGCAGCGCACGATCTCTATCACGCCGGCCAGATTCAGCTTTTGAAGAAGCTGGCGAGATAGCCGGTCGCACCCGAAGACACAGTTACTTCGACGCCGCCGGCGCGAACGTGGCGCCGTGCACGATGCGATCGAGAATCTCACTCACGTGTGCGGAACACGGGCGCGCCTTGTCGGGCGTCAGGTTGTCGTGCTCGGATTCGATCAGCGGAAACGTCTCGACCGGCCCTCGCACCTGATTCAGCATCGTCCACACGCCGGCCGGCGGCGAGATCGTGTCGATGAAGCCCATGCCCGCCATGACAGGGGCCGTGATGTGCGACGCGAAGTTGACGGGATCGAAATACAACGCGGTCCGCATCGCGGCCGGATTGTCGGACGGCCAGTTGGGATAGCCCGCCTTGCGCCCGTGGAGATCGCCGTTGGTGTCCGCGCCGGCCGGCACGCAGACCAGCACCGCGCTGATCTTGTCCGGCCGCAATCCCGCCAGCGTCATGCTCTGCTGTCCGCCCATGCTGCCGCCCGTCAGCACGATCGTCTTGCCGTCCCAGTCGGGCCGCGTCAACAGATAGTCGAGCACGCGCGAGTCGCGCAGATACATGTCGAGGAAATAGGACGTCTCACGATCCGTGTTGCCGACGGCCTGATAGCCGCGCGGCACGCCGCCGGACGGATCCGATGGCAGCTTGTCGTGTGAGTCCACGTTGAGCATCAGCCAACCCTCGGCCGCGCGTTGCGCGTCGGCGTGCGCGTTCAACGCATAGACGCCGGCATACTGCAGTTGAATCAGCGCGGGGAACTTGCCATCCTTCGCCGGTTTGGCGACGTATCCGTGCGCCTTCGATCCCAAGGCGTCGAGCTGGAAGATGTTCATGTCGACGCCAGGCACGTCGGTCGTCACTGGCGTCAGCGCCGGATTGATCGGCACGTTGGCCTGCGCGGCCAGCTTCGTGTTCCAGAACGTGTCGAAGTCTGCCGGTCTCGGCGTCGAGAGTCCGATCTCGCGCGGGGCCACAGCCGCGCCCACGGCGTAGAAGCCCGTGTTCCGGCCGGTGTTGCCGCCAATGAAGCGCGGACTCTCGCCGGCCTGCGGCGCGGCGGCATTCGGATCCAGATTCGCGTGCGCTTCGACCGCGACGTAGAGCATCTCCGGCTGATCGGCGACGATCTCGATCTTGGCCGAGCCGCCGGACAGATCCAGCTCGCCCGTCTTCAACACCACCGCGTTGTTGCGGCGAATCGTCCACGTGTACGCGTACGTCGGCGGCGTCGGGCCAGGCGTGACCGTCCATCCCACCGTCTCGCCGACGCCGTAGATGCCGTTGGCGTGATACGGCGCGAACGTGAGCTGCTGCACGATCGGCGGCCGCGGCGGCGCGGCCGACGCGCGAGCCTGCCTCAGCACATCCACGATCGCCTGGAACGCGGGCTTCGGCTGACGCTGCCGATCCCACAGCAGCGGATAGTTCGCGCGTCCGCGATTGAGCCACGAATCGGCGTCGCTCAGTCCCCAGAACGTCACGCGTCCGATCCAATCGTGGTGCTTCACGATGACGCCGAAGATGTCCGCGTACCGTTTCGCGAGCGCCTGCTGCTTCTCGTCGGGCAAGCCATTCGCGTACGGATTTGCGACCGCCGGATCGGCGCCACGGCCCGCCGGCGGCAGCAGGTTGATGTCGAGCTCGCTGTAGTTCACCTTGAGCCCCGTGGCCGTATGCAGATCGGCGAGCGCCTGCTCGATCTCGTCGATCGCCGGCGTCTCGAGCGCCCAGTGCCCCTGGTTGCCGATCGCGTCGATGCGCAGCCCGCGCGCCTGCAGATCCTTCACGAGCCGGATCACGCCCGCGCGCTTCGCCGGCTTCTCGAGGTTGTAATCGTTGTAGTAAAGCTCGGCGTCCGGATCGGCTTCGTGCGCGAACTCGAAGGCTTTCGCGACGTAGTCGTCGCCGATGCCGTCGTGCCACGGGGCCTTTCGCAGCGATCCATCTTCATCGATCGCTTCGTTGACGACGTCCCAGCCGTGGATCTTGCCCTTGTAGCGTCCGACGACGGTGTGGATGTGATCGCGCATGCGCGTGAGCAGCGTGTCGCGATCGGCGGGCTTGCCATCCGGCCCCTGGAACACCCACGCCGGCGTCTGCTGATGCCACACGAGGTTGTGGCCGATCACCTGCATCCCGCGATCGAGGCCGAACTGCACGTAGCGATCCTGCGCCTCGAAGGCATACCGATCGGCGGCCGGATGCACGGGCTGGAACTTCAGCAGGTTCTCCGGGCTGATCTGATTGAACTGCTTCGTGATGACGTCGACGGCTGCCGTATCGGTGCCGTCGCTCTGGCGCTGGTTGATCGCAACGCCGATCACCGTGCCTGCCGGCATCAGATCTTTCAACGCGACGTCCTGACGCGCCGTCGTGGACGCGACGGCCGCCGTGGCGAGAGTCAGAGCTATTCCGATGACGCGTTTCATCGACGGTCCTCCAGCGAGGGTGAGCGCAGGCGCGGGATGCGCGGCGTGGCGCCGCGACATGGAACCGCTTCCATGCAGAGAGTGCGAGCACGGTACACAACGCCGCGCGCGGAATCAAGCTGGCGGCCGTCAACGGCCCGGGCGAGGACGTCGCCTGCGGCTATCGGCCGCAGGCGACGTGACTGACGAGATAGATCACGACGAGCAGCGAGAACGGCACGCCGAGCAGCCAGGCGAGCAGGTACTTCTTCACGTCAGAACCTCACGCCGAGACCGGCTGACAGCGTGTGCGCGCTCGTCAACACGCGATCGTTGTCGATGTTCGTGTCCGCGCGGAAGTCGGAGAATATCCACACGTACCGATAGGTCGCGTCGATGTGCACGCGCGGTGCGACCGCGAAGCGCAAGCCGGCTCCAGCGGTCACCATCTGATCGTTCTCTTGCTTCGCGACGGCGATGCCGAAGACATCGCTGACGGGCAGGCCCGAGATGTCCACGTCGAGCCGAGGCTCGACGCGCGCCACGCCGTAGCCGCCGCTGATGAACGGCCGCACGATGCCGGATGGCGAGATCAGCCGCACGCTCGCCAGCGCGTACGTCGCAGGCAGCGTCGCCTTCGCCTGGACGCCAAGCCCCCGATCGTTCAGCAGACGCGTGAGCTGATCGGCGATGCCGTCCGGCAGCACGTCGTTGAAGCGGCCGACCTCACCGTCAATCTCGAAGAAGCCGAGCCGCACGCCGAGCTCGCCCGAGACGAAGCGGTCGTCGCGAGCCGCACGCGTCATTCCGCCATTGATCTGCAAATGCACCTGCGCCACGGCGGGCGCGGCAAACATCATCACGGCAGCGGCCACGAGGCCGCTGCGCAGTCCCTGTCGCATCATGTCGCACCTCATCTGTTACGAGCGCGTGAGCTGGCCACGCGCCGCACCGTCGCTGTTGAGCACGGTGTGGATGTTGAAGTAGAACGCGGGCGGATCGGCCACGATCGCCTGCGCGACGGTCGGCGTGACGTCGATGCCGTTCTTCGTGAACGAGCCGGCGCCCGTCGCAAGCGTCGTTTGCCCAGGCGTCAGGCCGGTATCGACGACGATCGAGCCGTTCGTGCCGACCGCGCCCTGGTGGATGTGCGCCATCGTCAACGCCGTCGCCGGCGGAAAGCCGGCCAGCGTCACCTGGAAGTCCGCGCTCGCAGCCGTGATCGTCCCTGCCGAGTCGCGTGTGACGTGCAGACGGATCGTCGCGGTCCCGCTGCCGCTCGCTTCGGCGTTCGACACCGGCGGCACTTCATTCGCGGGCGAGAGCTGTGCGGACAACGTGATCGTGTCAGACGGACTCGTCGGCGAGTCGTCGCACGCCACACCAACCAACAGCGCGAGCGCCGCCACGCCAGCTACCAGCACACGAGTCATTGCACGCCTCCTTGGGAGGGAGATCGGGAGCACGTCGTGTCAGTGCAAGAGCCGGACCGGCTCATGCGTCTGCGAGCGCATGTCGTCCAAGGTCTCTTCGCGGCAGAGGGCTACCGCATCATGGGCAGATGACGCGCAAGTCTTGCCCGCGTGACTCTGACGCGTGCGGCGCACGCTGGCGTGCCTCTTGCTCTGCAGTCACGCGCGGGAGGACACATGAAGATCATCGGCATCTTGCTCGTCGTGATCGGGATCATCGGGCTCGCATACGGCGGGCTCTCGTGGACGAAATCGGACAAGGTCGTCGACATGGGCCCCGTCGAAGTCACGCACGAGAAGACGAAGTCCCTGCCGATTCCGCCGATCGCCGGCGCGGTATGCCTCGTGGCCGGCGCATGGATGCTCGTGTCGACGACGCGGAAGACGGCGTGAGGCTGTGCGGGCGGCCACAAGGGCCCGCCCCTACGTGGACGTAACCGCGGTAGCCTGTAGTCCGATGATCTCCTGTCCGGACTGCGACGAACCGCTCGCGTTCACGTTCTTCGACACGAGCGGCGTCGGCGCGCACAAGCGCGGCGACAACTTCAACACCACGCCCGACACGGCGCACTACGTCTGCTTCCTCTGCGAGAAGGCGTGGAAGCAGCGTCTCTCGGGTCCGCTCACACCGGATGTCGTCGGCGATCTCGCGTTCTTCTGCTGCCGCGTCATCGAATGCGGCGGACGGCTCGCAGTCGTCGAGTCGTCCGACACGGTCACCGATGTCGTCCTCGCCTGTCCGCGCGGCCATCGCCATGCCGTCGCGACGGGAGATGGTGGCGGGCTCGTGATCGTGCCGGCGTGAGGGCCGCGCGCCGGGCGGCCACGGGGGGCCGCCCCTACGGTAGGTGCTACCATCCCGCCCCATGCGATCACGTCTGTTCTCGTGTCTCCTCTGCGCGCTCGTCCTGTGTGGCGGGCTCGTCATCACGCGCGCGCAAGCCGAGAACGCCACAACGCTCACGATCGCCGGCGACGTGCCGCACCCGCTCATGTTGTCCGAGGCCGATCTGCAGTCTCTCCCACGCGTCACGGTGACCTTCACCGATCACGGCACGACCACGACGTATGACGGCGTGCTGGTGAGCGAGCTGCTGAAACGCGCGGGCGCGCCGCTGGGATCCGATCTGAGAGGCGCCGCGCTCGCGACGTACGTGCTCGCGAGCGCGAAGGACGGTTATCAGGTCGTGTTCTCGCTCGGGGAGCTCGATCCCGACCTCAGCCGCAGCCGCATCATCGTGGCCGATCGCGCGGACGGCAAGCCAATCGACGACGAGCATGGACCGTTTCGGATCGTGTCGCCGCAGGACACGCGCGGGGCGCGATCGATCCGCATGCTGCAGCGGCTCGAGGTCGTCAGACTGCGGAAGTAGACGCGCCAATCAGGGCTGCGGCGGCGCGGATGCGCGCTTCAGCTCGAGCTGGATCGCGAGATCGAAGTACTCGGGCGCGATCAGACGCGCGCTCGGAATGCGCACGCCGTTGATGAAGTAGGTCGGCGTGCCGGCAATCTGCAGCGCGGCGCCGTCGGCGATGTCCTGCTGGATGTCCTTCATCTTGATCGCGTACTCGCGATCGAAGTCCTGGATGCCGAGCATCTGCGTGGCCTGCGCGCGAACGGCCTCCGGCGTCACGCCCTGGTGCGCGAACAGCCAGGTCTTCATCTCGTCGTACTTGCCCTGGTCGCGCGCGACGCGCGCCGCGACCGCCGCCTCGCACGAGGCTTCGTGTCCGGGAATCGTGCTGGACGTGTGCGGGTTGCACTTGCTGTTCCACACCCAGTCCTTGAACACGACTTTGACCGTGCCCGGCTGCGCGGCGTTGAGGCGATCGATGATCGGCGCGTAGAACGTCTCCGCCGATCGGCACGTCGTGCACTCGAAATCGTTGAACTTCACGATCAGGACCTTGGCACCGTCGGACGGAATGCCGAGATCCAGGCGGGGCTGTTTCGCCCACACGTCCGTGAACGCCGCACGTGCATCGTCCGGCATCGACGATGATGCCGTTCTGGCGGGCGCCTGCCCTTCGCGTGGAAACAACGCGGCCGCCGCGCCGACGCCGCCGAGCAGCACGAGCGCCAGCACCAACACGATCGGATGCCGCCGCAGACCGGCGAGATCGCCGGCGAGCCTCGACGGCAGCTCGCGCATCGGCACGCCCTTCGTGGCGATCGTCAACGCGAGAATCGCGAGCACGCACGCGTACACGCCCATGCAGATCGGGCATCCCGTCCGTAGCTGCGCGTAGGAGGCGTATCCCAGAAACAGCACCACGGGCACTGCGAGCCACGTCAACGCGGAGAGATAGCTGGCTCCGGCGCTGTCGCGGTCGGTCGGCGTCGCGCCAAGCGCCACGAGCAGCACGATGCCGAACCACAGCACGCCGCCGAGCGCCGTCGGCACGCCAGCGATCGATCCGTACCGGCTGAGGTACGCGGCGCTGCAATTGAACGTCGCGTTGATGTCGCACGGGCTGATGTAGGACGGATCGGTCAGCAGCCGGTAGTGGACGAGCAGCGCCGCCCCAGACAGGCCCAGACCGGCCGACGCGCAGGCGACGATGAGCCAGCGAACGCGAGAGGACATGTCAGGAGATTCTACCGCCCGCCCCGTGCGCCTGATTTTTTTGTAAATAAATCATTGCGGCGGATCGGCGGAGCCCGTTACCATAGCGGGCTGGATTGGCGCGCCGGACGCGCGGTGCGATCGACGTTCTTTCTGGAGTCCCGATGTCTGTTCGTGTGTGGGGTCTGTGTCTCATGCTCGCCGCCGGCGCCGCCGCGTGCGAGAAATCGCCGATCAGTCCGGCCGGCTCGACGTCGGTCACGACGCCAAGCCTCGTGTCGCCGGCCAATGGCGCCCTCGTGCCGAACGGCGCGCAGCCGCTGACGTTGACCGTCCGCAACGGGGTGGTCACCGACGCCGGTGTGCCGGTCAGCTACACCTTCGAGGTCGCGACCGACAGCGCGTTCACCGTGATCGTCCAGACGAAGGACGCACCGCAGACGCCGGGACAGTCGTCCGTGCAGCTCGATCCGCTGACGCCGGGGCACGACTACTACTGGCGCGCGCGCACGAAGGGCGACGACACCACAGGCGTCTTCTCGGCGCCCATCAAGTTCACGATCGGCGCGGCGGTCACGCTGTCGACGCCGAGCGCCGTGTCGCCGCTGTCCGGCGGCACCGCCGAACAGAAGCCGGTCCTGACCGTCACCAACGTCACCCGCACGGGCCCGACGGGCACGATCGCCTACCGTTTCGAAATCGCGACGTCGACGGCGTTTTCTTCGATCGTGGCGAGCGGCACGGTCGCGGAAGGCAGCGGCGGCTCGACGTCGTTCACGTCGAGCACCTCGCTGGCGGCGGACACCACGTTCTACTGGCGCGCCCAGGCGGTCGATGCCACCAACGACGCGACGAGCGACTACTCCGCGCCGCAGAGCTTCTCGACCATTCTCAGCCTCGATCTCGCGACCGTGAACTACCAGCGCTTCGTGGACGTCTCCAGCTGGCCGATCACCGATCGAATCCTTTCGGTCGATCAGGACGGCGGCGACGGCCACATCTGCATCGACCACGAGAAGAGCGGCGTGTGGCCGGCCGTCGCGTTCGTCGATCCCGGGGCGGAGATCGAGGCGAACCAGTGGTACTTCGCGCGCATCAGTGGCCAGTGGTACGCGGGTGCGGGCGAATGGGTGCGGCCGGGCCAGATCTGCAAGACCGGACAGACGTCCGGCGAGATCGGCAAGGACGGCACGTGGGGCGGCCCGATGGACACGTGGGTGCCGAAGCCCGGCGAGCTCGTCGGCTACATGATGACGACCCCCGCACGGAACTGGCCGGACATCCGCACGCTCGACGAGCGCTCGAACATCGTCGTGCTGCCGTGGAAGGTGAACGGCCGCACCACGCCGTGACCTGTTCGCCTCGCCCCATCGATTGCTCGCGAATCTGACGTTCGGACTGGAGACTGCGTTGTCGAAGACACTGCTTGCGGCCGTCATCGTTGCCGCCGGACTCACGTACGCGCGGCCCGCAGCTGCGCAGACCACTCCCGTACAACGGTGGTCGCTTGGCGTCGAAGGCGGCGCCGAAGCCGTCGAGCACGTCGGCGGCCTCGGCGGCGCGCAGCTCGGCATCCGCCTCGGGTCACGCTTCGATCTGTTCGGCGAGGCCGTCTATCTGCAGGACATCGTGTCCCGCCGGCAGATCGGCGCCGCCGACACGATCGCGGCGTACTTGGCGGAGTCGCAGGGGCAACCGGCCTCCGGCGATCTGCGGATCCCGGCATGGACCGGCAGCGTCGGCCTGCGATTCTTCCTCAAGAGCCACGGAGCAGTGCGCTTCTATCTGACCGGCCAAGCCGGCGCCGCCCGCGCGACGTTCATCCCGTCGTTCACGCTCGCGGGCGGCGACGTGACGAAGACGCTGCCGGCATACGGCGTCGCGGCGGGCTCGGATCTCGCCGGCGAGACGACCAAGCCCGTCGCAGGCGGCGGGCTTGGCGTCATGGTCGGGCAAGGGGCGTGGTACTTCGACACGTCGATCCGCGTGCTCAGCGTGCAGTTCGACGGGCAAGCCTCCCACGTGAAGACCGTCGCGTTCGGCCTCGGCCGGCGGTTCTGATCCGCCGAGCGCGGACGAATCCGACGTCGGCCGCCGAGACAACGGCGGCGCGCGTCATGGCTGATGTTGCACGGCGATCGATCCGCCAATCGCGCCCCCGCACGCGAATGCCGCATACGATCCCTCGAGCCGATCCGGCGCGCTTAGCGTCAACGTCGCGCTCATCGTGCCCGACAACGTCACCGACGAGCTGCAGACGAGCGGCTGTGCCGGCGTGAGCGTGAGCGTCAGGCTGCTGCCGATCAGCGTGCCGCCGGCGACGCCCGACTGGTTCTTCGACGTGTCGGTGTACGTCAGCGTGTACGTGCCCGCGACGCCGTTGCCAGCTTGAGTCAACACGAGCTGCACCGTGCCGTCGCCCGCGGCTGTCCCGGCGATGGGCCCCGACCACGTGCCGGCCAGATCGCCGCTGGGCTCGGTCGGCGACGACTTCTCGCATCCCGCCAGCGCCAAAATGGCCATCGCGCAGATCACTGCGTGCGTTCGCATGCCGATCATCGACTCTCCTCCTCGATTGTCATGGCGACGAGGCCGGAGCCCGCGCCGTTCAAGAACATCGACGGGCCGTCCAGCCACGGCACCCATCGGAACCCTTCGCCGCGCTCACCCAGACGCCAGCGCTCGCGGCCGTTGCGCGCGTCGAGTGCGACGACACGGCCCGACACGTACGGCACGTAGACCACGTCGTCGCGCGCGATCATGCCGAAGGCGACCGATGCGTCCGACGGCCATGCGCGCCATTGTTCGTGCTGCGTCGCGAGATCGTAGGCCACGATCTCGCCGCTGAGCGATCCGACCACGAGCCGGCTGCCGCTCACCGCCATCGGCCGAAAGTCCTCCGCGGCCTCGACGGAGAGCCGCCGCGGAATCCGCCAGCGCACGGCACCGGTGTCTCGCTCGACCGCCGCGATCGTGCCCCGGCGATCGGCGGCGAGAACGACGTCTCCGGCTGGAACGGCGGGACCGATGACCCCGCGCTCGTCCGGTCCGGCCAGCCGCGCGCGCCACAGCGGATGTCCTTGGCGATCGAACGCGGCAAGGCCGCCTTCACCCGCCCCGCGAAACGTGCTGAATGTCGCGACGACGCGATCGTCGTCTATGGAGGGCACGAAGACGTTGGTCTCCGCTTCCGGCGTCAGCCGGCCGGCCCACCGCACGCTCCCGGATTGGACATCGAGCGCCAGCAGCAGCCCGGCATAGGAGCCGGCGAACACGACGTCGTCCATCGCGCCGCCGAGCTGCACGCCCGCCCCCATGCCACGCGCGAGATTCGCGCGCCAGATCCGCGCGCCGTCGCGGCGACGGAACGCCTCGACGTCATCCGTGCCGGCGATCACGAGATCGCCGGCCAGGAGGAGACGGCCGCCGGAAACGAAGCCCGGCGCTTCGGCAAGACGCGCCTTCCAGCGCACCGTGCCCGTCGCACGATCGACGGCCAACAGCTCCTGGGCAGCCGTGCGCACGTAGATCGATGACGCGTCAGCCACGGGCGTCCCTCGCACCTCGCCTGGCGTGACCCACACCAGGCGAGGCACGGAGACCGCAGTCCTCATTCGCAAGCGGACCGGCGCGCTCAGCGTGGTCAACACCAGCGCGCCGGCCGTCATGAGATACCACGTCAGCGACATGTCGCTATCGCCGCCACGTGTCCGTGGCCCAGAGCGGCGTGCCGTCGACGTCATAGATCACGACGTTCCCGTCCGTCTGCACGACGAGGAACGCCCCGGGATGACGGAACGACGTGCGCGACGCCCAGATCGCGACGCCGTTGCCGTCGTAGATCACCAGGTTGCCGTCGCCCTGCATCACGAGCGCGCCGGGCACGCTGTTCTCCGTATGCGACGCCCACAACGGCTGCCACGTCTCGTCGTACAGCACCAGGTTGCCGTCGCCCTGATAGACGAAGTGATAGCGCGCATCGACCGAGTCCACACGATCGTTGGGAAACAGCACGTCGCCCGGATTCAGCTGACCGCCGTGGCTCGCCGGCTCTGAACCGCCGCCGGGCGATGGCGGCGCGGGATCGGGATCCGGCGGCACCGGCGGAGGCGGAGGTGGCGGCGGCGGTGGTGGCGGTGGAGGCGGTGGCGGCGGTGGCGGCGGCGTTGACGTCCGCGCGGGCACGTGCAAGTACCACGTGAGCGCGTCTGCGAGCACATCCTCGCCCCACTGCTTTTCCTGCGAATGCGCCGGCCCGTTGTTGTCGTCCATCCCGATGTGGATGTTCGACGCGCCCGGATACTCCTGGCTCGTGTACGGGACGACGCCGTCGTTCGGCACGCAGTCGCCGCCGGAGACAAGGCTGCAATAGAACGGATCGATCGACAGGAGGAACCACGACAGGCCGACGAGCGCCGACGACTGGCGTACCGCCGTGATGTCCGTCGGGTCCGCCTCGCTGGTGATATAGCCGGCCCAGAACACGAGCGCCGACGCCGTGCTGTAGAGTGCCGCGGCGATGTCATCGGCACGATCGGGCGCGATCGCACGCGCGGGCCCGGCCCAGAAGAAGTTGTGCGCGACGCTGGCGATGCCGACGCGCGCGGGGACGTCGGCAGCCTCGCGCTGCAGATTGGTGCTCGAGTTGAGGCTCACCAGATACGCCGACCCAGGCTGCATCTCCGCCATCACGGGCATCGAGGTGTCGATGCCCACCGTCGCGGCGAGATAAACGACCGACCAGATGCTGAAGTCGGACGCCCAGCTGAGCGATCCCACGATGCTGGCGAACACCCACGACCAGTCCGACTGGCCGGCGAATGCGTAGACGACCGGATCGAGAAACGCCGGCGCGATGGACTGGAACTGCAGCCATTGGACGAATCCGGGCACCAGCGGCGCGCCGTGATGCGGCGTGCCGATCGTCGCGATGCCGTCGAGATGCCGCAGCCGGCTCAGCTCGCGCGAGACGATGCCGCCGTTACTGTGGCCGACGGCCATCGGCGTCATCGAGAGCGCCGCCAACGCCGACGACTGATTGAGCGTCTGCGCCTGCTGCTCGTACGGCTGCTTCCACGGCAGATCCGGCGTCCGCGGCGAGATGGCGAGCCGGCTGCCGAGCCTGGACGCCGTCTCCGCCCAATCGGATCCTTGCGACTGCAATCCGTGCACGAACACGACGGGCCGTTCCTGCGCCGCGCTCGGGCGCACGCCCACCAACGCGACCACGACGATCGCCAGCGCCTTCCGGAGAGACGAGGAGGCGGTCATCGCGCACCTCCCGTCATGTCGAGATTGGCCAGCTCGATCTCGGTCACGGCGCGAGAGCCCGCGGCGTCACCGACGGCCTGTTCGGATCGCACGAGCCGCCGCACGAACCCGTTCGACGTCCGGTCGTACGTGAGCTGCAGATGAGCGATCAACGCGCCTTGACGAGTCGCGTTGATTTCCATTGGCAGCGCGGTGTCGGGCGCCACGAGCGCCTCCTCCGTCTCATCGGGCAGCGACACGACGAATCGGTCCAGTCCGCGCACGCGTCCGACCGATCGTCCATACCGCTGCTCGAGCCGCTGCCGTCGTCTATCCCGTTCGCTCGTGCTGGTGTCGGCCACCAGCCCCGACATCAGTGCCTGCGTCGGCGCCGCGACGCGGCCGACGCGGCCGGCCAGCACGCTCGCATCCCAGTTGGTCTTCCGCTGCGACGACGACAACCCGAGTTGACGACGTTGGGCGTCGGTCGCGACGGTGACACGATGGCCGCTCGCGTCGTAGAACGCCGGCTCACCGCCGCTGCCTTCGTCGTACTCGAGGCGCGTGACGACGAACGGATTGTCGAGCGGCGTCAGGCCCTTGTCCGTGCGCACGCGCGGCCGATCGATGTCCGTCAGCGCGATCGTCACGTGCCAGCGCCCAGAGACCTGCCGGCGATCCACGTGCAGGGTCACGCCGGGAGATGCCACGCCAATCGCGCGGCCGCTCGCATTCACCTGCTGCTGCCGGATGTGCAGGTCCGCACGCATCGCCTGCGGTCCGGCGCTCGCGCTTCCTCCTTGCGCGTGCGCGACCGGTCCGCGCGCCATCCAACACGTCGCACCGCCAATCACGACGACACCTGCTCCCACACACCGCTGCCACCACCTCACACGCATCGTCCACCTCCTGCGCGAGCGTGAGGACGTCGTGCGTCCGCAGGCGTTCGCGCGGAGCCTGGAAGAGCAACGGGCGTGCCCGATCGCGCGCGCAACGGCTCGTACGCGCGAGCGTTGACGATTTGCTCAGGAAATCAGCGAATGCGAGGAGAGAGATCGATCGGAACGTGCGGGACGGCGTTGAAATTTCTTCGAATGCGTCGAAGGACGTTTCGCAAATTTCTCAATCCGGCGAGGCACCGGCGCCCGAGCGATCGAGCACCGGTGCCACGCGGACGATCAGGAGATCTTCTCGCCCTTGAAGCCGCCGGCCGAGCGATCGCGCAGCCAGATGAAGCCGAAGACGATCAAGAGGATCGCCGGCAGGATCGCGACGTAGCGGAACGACGTCTGCGCGGCGATGCCGAGGGCATGGTCCAGCTCGGGGCTGCCGGCTGGCAGCGCGTCGAACGCGGCCTGACCTCCGGCCACGGCCACCTTGGTCGTGTCGTAGATGCGGCCCATGACGGGCAGGAAGAACTGAATCGAGAGCATGCCGGCCGTGCCCATGAGTCCCATGAGCAACGCGCCGCCGCGTGGGAATCGCTCCGACGCCGTCGCGAGCATCGTCGGCCACATGTAGCAGACGCCCGTGCCCCAGACCGTCGCCGCCAGCAGGCCGGTGATCGGCGAGTTCGCCAGGCTCAGAGCCCAGAGGCCCAGCGACGCCAGGAGACACGACCCCCAGAGCAAACCGATGGGTGACAGCTTGTGTGCGATCGGTCCGGCGAAGAACCGCATCGCGAACATCAGCGTGCTCACGTAGACGAGCAGCAAGATGCCGGGCATGTGCACCGTGCGCGTCAGCGCGAGGTCGACCCACTGGCCCGGCGCGAGCTCCGATGCCGCGGTCAGGAACATCGACAGGAACAGGACGATGAAGATCGGATTGGCCAGCTCCTTGAACATCTCGCCAACGGAGATGCCGGCCGCCTTGCGCTCGGTCGGAGGATACGTGAGGCCGAGCGACATCACGATCACGATGATGCCCGGAATCATGACGAGGGCCAGCTTGCCTTGCCAGTTGAGCACGCCGGTCAAGAACACGCCGAGCAGGCCGCCGATGACCAAGCCGCCCGGCCACCAGGCGTGCAGAGCATTGAGCTTCCCTGTCTTGTTCTCCGGATAGAGCGTCGCAATCAATGGATTGACGACCGTCTCGACCATGCCCCACCCGAAGCCCGCGACGAGCGCGCCGGCCCACAAGGTCGTCTCGATGCCGCCGAGCGTGCCCGATAGACGCTCGGCGAAGATCATGATGGCCGATCCGCCCATGATGAGGAGCGCGGACAGCGGCAGGAACAGCCGCATGCCGATGACGTCCAGCAGCGGACTGCTCAGGGCAATGGTTAGCGCGAATCCCAGGAAGGGCACGCCGAGAACGCCGGCGATCATCGCGGCGGAGTGCACTTTGTCGATCGGGTCGAAGAAGATCCGCTGCAGATCTCCGGCCGTGTTGGCGCGGAGCGACGAGGCGACGCCGGCCGTCACCAGGGCCAAACTGCTGACGAAAAACAGGCGGCTCTTGTTGTAGGCCGCATGCCGATCGACGGCGACGGTCCCCGCCTGACGAACCCCAGTCGTTGCACTCATGTCCTCGCCCCTCCAAATACGCAGGTTGGCTGGCACAGCCTCAGCTGCCGCGATCTCGGTCAGTTTCAGAGGCGTGCATTCTACGCTGATTCCCGGTCCAAAGACGAACGACGCCGCATGGTAAGGTCGTGCGAATGCCCGTTTTGACGCTGAGCCACGTGTCCACGGCCTTCGGACACGTCCCGCTGCTCGACGATGCCTCTCTGCAGATCGATGAAAAGGAACGCGTGGCCATCATCGGCCGGAACGGCACCGGCAAGTCGACGCTGCTCCGCGTCCTGAGCGGCGAGCTGGAGCCGGACGCCGGCACGATCTGGCGTGCGCCCGGGCTCGAAGCGGCGCGGCTCGATCAGGACGTCCCGCTCACATCGACCCGCACCGTTTTCGACGTCGTTGCCGACGGCCTCGGGCGGATGGGCGAGCTGGTCGCCGCGTACCATCGCATCGCGCGGGCCGTGGCCGAGTCCGCGAGCGACGCGGCGTTGGCCGAGCTCGGCCGCCTCCAGCACGCCCTCGAAGAACGCGACGGCTGGCGCGCCGAGCAGCGCGTCGAGCTGATCGTCGCGAAACTGGAGTTGCCGGCGGAAACGCCGGTTGACGCGTTGTCCGGTGGATGGCGACGTCGCGTGATGCTGGCGCGCGCCCTCGTGGCGCAACCCGGGTTGCTGCTGCTGGACGAGCCGACGAACCATCTCGACATCGCCGCCATCGCGTGGCTCGAAACATTCCTGCTCGACTACCCGGGCGCGGTCGTCTTCGTCACCCACGATCGCACCTTCCTCCGCCGCCTCGCCACACGCATCGTCGAGCTGGACCGCGGGCGGCTGACGTCGTGGCCGGGCGACTACGACACGTTTCTCGAAAAGAAAGAGGCGTGGCTCGCCAATGAGGCCCTGCAGCACGAGAAGTTCGACAAGAAGCTGGCCGAGGAAGAAGCGTGGCTGCGGCAGGGCGTGAAGGCACGGCGCACGCGCAACGAAGGCCGTGTGCGCGCGTTGATCGAGATGCGTCGCGAGCGCGCGGCGCGACGCGATGTCGTCGGCCGCGTGCGGCTCGGCATCGACGCGGCGGATCGCTCGGGACATGTCGTCTTCGACGCCGAGCACGTGTCGTTCGCGTACGGCGGGCGGCCGATCGTCGACGACTTCTCGACGCGGATCGCGCGAGGCGATCGCATTGGCCTCATCGGTCCGAACGGTGCAGGCAAGACGACGCTGCTGAGGCTGCTGACGGGAGAGCTGAACCCGGACAGCGGAACGATCGAACGAGGCACCAACCTGCAGATCGCGTACTTCGATCAGCAGCGCGAGCAGCTCGATCCCGAGCGCACCGTCGCCGACGCGGTCGCTGACGGCAACGACACGGTGATCGTGCACGGCCAGCCGCGTCACGTTCACGGCTATCTCCGCGACTTCCTGTTTCCGCCGGAGCGCGCACGCTCGCCGGTGAAGGCGCTGTCGGGCGGCGAGCGCAATCGCCTGCTGCTGGCGCGCCTGTTCACGCGCGCCGCGAACGTGCTCATCCTCGACGAGCCGACCAACGACCTCGATCTCGAGACGCTGGAGCTGCTGGAGGAACAACTCGTCGAGTTTCCCGGCACTATCCTGCTCGTCAGCCACGACCGGACGTTCCTCGATCACATCGTCACCAGCGTCTTCGCGTTCGAAGGCGACGGACGCATCGTCGAGTACGTCGGCGGCTACGAAGACTGGGAGCGGCAACGCACCGCTGCCGTGCCCGCGCCGGCCGAGATGACAATGGCAACTGCAGTTACCACCGCGAAGCCTACACGCGCACGCACGGCGAATCCTGCGAAGCTGTCGTTCAAAGAGAAAAAAGAGCTGGAAGAGCTGCCCGCGCGCATCGACGCGATCGAAGCCGAGATTGGCGCGATCGAAGCGCAACTTGCGTCGCCGGATTTCTATCGCGAGCGGGCCGACACCGTGCGCGACACGGTCGCACGGTTGGAGACGTTGCGAGCCGAGCACGACGCGGCGCTGCAGCGATGGGAAGAGCTGGACACGAGGCAGGCAGGCGCGAAGACGTCATGAGGCGGCCCGTAGGGGCGGCCCCCTGTGGCCGCCCGGCCGGACCTTCAGGTCCGGCGAGATCCGCGGGCAGCTATCGCTCGATCTTGAAGATCAGTCCCGCCAATGGCGGCAGCGTGAGGCGCAGCGACTGCGCGTGGCCGTGCGCAGGGACCGGCTCGGTATGCCGTCCGCCTTCGTTGCCGACGTTGCCGCCGCCGTACCACTCGGCGTCGCTGTTCAGCAGCTCCTTATAGAACCCCGCCTCCGGCACGCCGACGCGATAGTCCTGCCGCACGATCGGCGTGAAGTTCAGGACGACGACGACGAAGTCGCGCGGATCGCGGGCGCGGCGGATGAGCGAGATGACGCTGGACTCGTAATCGTTGCAGTCGATCCACGAGAAGCCCGCCGCCTCGAAATCGATCTGAAAGAGCGCGGGCTGCGACGCATAGAGCTGGTTCACGTCGCCCACGAATCGCTGCAGGCCGGCGTGCAGCGGCATCTTCAGCAGGTCCCAGTCGAGCGAGTCGTCATGGCGCCACTCGCGCCATTCGCCGATCTCGTTGCCCATGAACTGCAGCTTCTTGCCGGGATGGGCGTACATGAACGTGTAGAGCACGCGCAGCGTCGCGGCCTTCTGCCAGGGATCGCCTGGCGCCTTGTCCATCATCGATCCCTTGCCGTGCACGACTTCGTCGTGCGAGAACGGCAGCACGAAGTTCTCGTTGTACGCATAGAGCATCGAGAACGTCAGGTGCTGGTGCTCCCAACGGCGGTAGACGGGATCCTTGCCGATGTAGGTCAGGATGTCGTGCATCCAGCCCATGTTCCACTTGAACGTGAAGCCGAGCCCGCCGACCCACGTCGGGCGGCTGACGGCGGGAAACGCCGTCGACTCCTCCGCGATCATCGCGGTGCCGGGATGCTGGCCGTGCGTGAGCGCATTGAGCTCGCGGAGAAAGTCGATCGCCTCGAGGTTCTCGCGGCCGCCGTACGCGTTCGGGATCCACTCGCCTTCGCGGCGCGAGTAGTCGAGATACAGCATCGACGCGACCGCGTCGACGCGCAGGCCGTCGATGTGGAAGCTCTCGAGCCAGTAGAGCGCGTTCGACAGCAGGAAGTTGCGGACCTCGTGCCGGCCGTAATTGAAGATGAGCGTGCCCCAGTCCTGGTGCTCGCCCTGGCGCGGATCGGCGTGCTCGTAGAGCGCGGTGCCATCGAACTGCGCGAGGCCGTGCGCGTCCTTCGGAAAATGTCCTGGTACCCAGTCGAGAAAGACGCCGATGCCGTGGACGTGGCACTCGTCGACGAAGAACCGGAAATCGTCCGGCGTGCCGTAGCGGCTCGTCGGCGCGAAGTAGCCCGTCACCTGATAGCCCCACGAGCCATCGAACGGATGTTCCATCACCGGCAGCAGCTCGACGTGCGTGAACCCGAGCTGCTTGACGTATGGCACCAGCTCGGCCGCGAGCTCGCGCCACGTGAGCGATCGATTGGCCTCGAGCGGATTGCGGCGCCACGATCCGACGTGGACTTCGTAGATCGCCATCGGCGTGTCGAGCGACGGCTGATCGCGCCGCGCGCCCATCCACGCCTCGTCGCGCCACACGTGCCGGCCGAGGTGCGTCGTGATCGACGCGGTGCGCGGCGGCACCTCGGCGGCGAGCCCGAACGGATCCGTCTTGACGAGCGGAGGGCCCGAGAGCGGCACGATCTCGAACTTGTAGAGCTCGCCTTCGCGCACGCCGGGAATGAAGAGCTCCCAGATGCCGCTCACGCCGAGGCCGTGCATCTGGTGCACGCGCGCGTCCCAGTCGTTGAACGAGCCGATCACGGAGACGGCGCGCGCGTTCGGCGCCCAGACCACGAAGCTGTACCCGGCCGCACCGTCGCGGACCGCGGGCCGCGCGCCCATCTTTTCCCACGCGCGCAGCCAATGGCCTTCGCCGAAGAGATACGCCTCGTAGTCGGTCACGATCCGGCTCGAGCCGGCCGTGCCTGGATTGGTCGCCACGGAGTAAGACTTTGGCAGAAACCCGCGGGTGGATTCAAATCATCCGGTTGCGGATTGCGGGCGGCGGAATCTCGCACGCATTCGATCGGCCGGCGACGCGATGGCGGATCGCCGCGACGACCCGATAGACGGCGTCGCGGATGGGCACGGGCACGGCGAGGCACAGGCGCGCGAGCGACCACGGCCAGCGCAGGCGCGCAGCAATGCGCAGCGACGCCGTCGATCGCAGATAGACGCAGCCGTCCTCGATCAAGATGATGCTGCGCGCGATCTCGCGCGTGAGGCCGTACGGCGCGAGCAGCGCGGCGGCCTGCGGCGACTGCGACGCACCGAATCGGAAGCCGGCGTCGCGATCGCGCGCCGCGATGAACGTCACGGCGCGCTCACAGAAGGCGCAGGTCCCGTCGAACAGAATGATCGGCGGCATCCGGCGTTCGGACGACGGCTCCACGCCTCCAGATTACTTCGCCGGCGACGGTTCGCCCATCGCGACGTCCTCGGACAGCCGCCCGCCGCCGAGGGCCCGACGCAAGCGATGGCGAAGCGGCCACTCGACGAAGCGAAACGCCATCAGCGACGCGGCGATCATCAATCCGATCAAGCCGGCCCTGAACGCCGCCGTCTCGAGCTGAGACGGCGCGATCGCCTGGACGACGGCGCGCCCAATCAGCAGCAACGGAACGTGCACGATGTACAGCGCGTAGCTCGCTTCGCCGAGAGCCACGAACGGCCCGCTGGACAGCACGCGACCAAGAAGCCCACCGCCGCTCGCAAGCGCGACGATCAACACGACGAACAACGGATCGAGCAGTCCGTGGTGCAGCAGCACGTACGGAATCGACGAAGAGATCGCGAGGGCGACGAGAATGGCCAGCGTCGCGGGCAACGCGGCCCACGCACGCGTCCGGGATTCGCGCGCGGCGATGACGCCGATCAGAAATTCGGGAAGGCGGAGCACGGGCGAGTGACGAAGGATGTCGATCGCCGTGCCTGGCGATCCATCCGCCGCTGGCGGTGCGAATCGCAGAAAGAGACCAGCGATCGCCATCAGCACGCACCACATGACCAGCGCCCAGACGCGCGGACGCTTCACGCGAAGCAGCCGGGGCGCGATGCACGGAAACAGAAGATAGAAGAATGCTTCGACTGACAGCGACCACGACGGCGAGCTCCAGACGAGCGACCAGTTCGGCACTTGCGCCTGCACGAGCAGCAGCACGGCCGCGCCCTGCGCCACCATCAGTCCGACCGTGTGCGCGTTGACGTGCGCGCGAACGAAGAACGTCGCGGCGAGCAGCAGGCCGAGAACGTAGATCGGATAGATACGTGCCACGCGTGCGGCGTAGAACTCGCGCGGATCGATTGGATGGTCGCCATACGTGTACGCGAGGATGAAGCCCGACAGCACGAAGAAGAAATTGACGGAGACGTAGCCCGTCCCGATGACGGCGGAGAACCACGTCCCTTGCCACGCGAGCACGTGATACAGGACGACGTGCAGCGCGGCGAGAAAGCGTGCGCCGGTCAGCGCACGAAGATGCGGCCGCGGCCCGCGACGGCCGATCGCGTTCAGCGATCCCACCCGCGCGATCGCGTCAGCGCTTTGCGCCAGCCTTCTTCCAGCGCGCGTCTCACCGCCGGCCTCATCGTCGGCGTGAAGCGCCGATCCGTCTGCCACTGCTCCGCGATCTCGGCGCGGCTCTTCCAGTAGCCGACCGCGAGGCCCGCGAGATATGCGGCGCCCAACGCCGTCGTCTCGGAAACGGTCGGCCGCACGACGGGCACGCCGAGCAGATCCGCCTGAAATTGCATCAGCAGGTTGTTCGCGCACGCGCCGCCATCGACGCGCAGCTCTTTCAGACGGATCTTCGCGTCACGCTCCATCGCGTGCAGCACGTCGGCCACTTGGTACGCGATGCCTTCGAGCGCCGCGCGCGCGATGTGTGATCGATTCGATCCGCGCGTCAGCCCAACGACCAGGCCGCGCGCGTACTGATCCCAATGCGGTGCGCCGAGGCCCGCGAACGCCGGCACGACGTAGACGCCGCCGTTGTCCGGCACGCGCGACGCCAGTGCCTCGACTTCCGCCGACGACGCGATCAGGCCGAGCTCGTCGCGCAGCCACTGCACGACGGCGCCGGCGATGAAGATGCTGCCCTCGAGCGCATACTCGGTCGTGCCGCCGATCGTCCATGCGACGGTCGTCAGCAGGTTGTTGCGCGACGCGATCGGCTTCGTGCCTGTCTGCATGAGCATGAAGCAGCCCGTGCCGTACGTGTTCTTGACCATGCCGGGCTTCGTGCAGACCTGGCCGAACAGCGCCGCCTGCTGATCGCCCGCGATGCCCGCGATCGGAATCGGCGCGCCGAACAGATGGCACTCGCCGTAGACCTCGCTCGACGATCGCACCTCCGGCAGCATCGATCGCGGCACGCCGAAGATCTTCAGCAGCTCCTCGTCCCACTCGCCTTTTCGAATATCGAACAGCATCGTCCGCGACGCGTTGCTGGGATCGGTGACGTGCTGGCGGCCGCCGGTGAGATTCCAGATGAGCCACGAGTCGACGGTGCCGAACGCGAGACGGCCCGCCCGCGCGTTGGCCTTCGCACCGGGCACGTGCTGCAGCAGCCATTGCACTTTCGTCGCGGAGAAGTACGCGTCGATGACGAGGCCTGTCTTGCGACGAATCGTCGAGGCGAGCCCGCGCGCGCGCAGCCGATCGCAGGCACCGGCCGTGCGCCGGTCCTGCCACACGATCGCGTTCGCGATCGGCTTGCCCGTTTCGCGATCCCAGACGACCGCAGTCTCGCGCTGATTGGTGATGCCGATCGCCGCGATGTCCGTCGCGTCGAGCCGTGCGCGCTCCAGCGCCTGCGACGCGACGGTCGACTGCGTCGCCCAGATCTCCTGCGCGTCGTGCTCGACCCATCCGGGCTGCGGATAGATCTGCCGGAACTCCTGCTGCGCCATCGACACGACCGAACCGGCGTGGTCGAAGACGATGGCGCGCGAGCTCGTGGTGCCTTGATCGAGAGCGAGGAGATATTTCATGGCAGGCTACGGGCGACAGGCTTCGGGCTACGCGCCCCACAACGCGCGATACAACAACGCGCCGGCGACGCCGCCGACGATAGGTCCGACGATCGGAATCCAGGCGTACGACCAGTCCGAATCGCCCTTGCCCGCGATCGGCAACATCGCATGCGCGAGGCGCGGGCCGAGATCGCGCGCGGGGTTGATCGCGTAACCCGTCGGTCCGCCGAGCGACAGACCGATCGCCCACACGACCAAGCCGACGAGCACCGGTGCGAAACCGAGATCGAAGCCGGTGTTGGGCACGAGGTTCGCCGGCGTCAGGATCGCCAACAGACCGAACACGAGCATCGCCGTGCCGATGATCTCGGTCAACAGATTCGCGCCCGTCTGTCGAATCGCCGGCGCCGTGCAGAACACGCCGAGCTTCGCGCTGCGATCGGGCGTCACGGCCCAGTGCGGCAGATACGCCAGCCAGACGAGCGTCCCGCCGAGCACACCGCCGATCAACTGCGCGGCGATGTACGATGGCACCTTCGCCCATGCGAACTTGCCGATCGCTGCCATCGCGATCGTCACCGCCGGATTCAGGTGCGCGCCGCTGATGGCGTTGACCGCGTAGACGCCGATCGTCACGGCCAGCGCCCAGCCGGTCGTGATCACGATCCAG
>DASZVJ010000015.1:0-3283 GCA_035547155.1 Vicinamibacterales bacterium | reverse complement strand
AGGCCTCAAGATCGCGACGTGGTTCATCGCCGGCATCATCGTCTCATCGCTGATCTCGCGCGTACTGCGCTCGACCGAGATTCGCATCGAGGGCGTCGACTACGACGAGACCGCGATGTCGTTCATCCGCGAAGCCGCCGGCCGGCGCCAACTCCGCATCATCGCCAGCCGCCCCAACACCGGCAGCCGCGAAGAGTACGCGCGCAAGCTGCAGAACGCGCGGCAGACGCACCATCTGCGCTCCGGCGACTTCGTGCTCTTTCTCGAAGTCCGGCCCGGCGATGCGTCCGCGTTCTCCGACGTGCTCCACGTCAAGGGCGTCGACGTCGACGGCCACCACATCCTGCGCTCGACGAGCCCCGCGATCCCCAACGCGATCGCTGGCCTGCTGCTCGACCTCCGCGATCGCACGTACAGCATCCCGCACGCGTACTTCGGTTGGACCGAAGGTAATCCGATCGCCTATCTGCTGAAATTTCTTGCCTTCGGTGAAGGCGACACGGCGCCCGTCTGTCGCGAGATCCTGCGCCAGGCCGAACCCGTGCCGGAACGGCGGCCGCGGATCCACGTCGGATAGGCGGGCTGCGGGCTGCAGTCTGCAGGCGACGGTCTGCTGGCGGCCTGCAGACCGCAGACTGCAGCCGGCAGACTGAAGACCGCCACCCGCTACGCCATCGCCGCGACGAGCCGATCGAGCAGCGGCGCCTGTCCGACGTTGATTGCGACCTTCGCCTCGTCGATCGAGAAGAACGCGGCGCGATCGATCTCGGGAATGCGAATGTACTGGCCCGATCGAGGCGGCCATTCGAGGGACGTGTCGATGCTGACGATCGCCGCCGGATCGCAGTCGCCTTCGAACGCCCACGCGTGGACAATCTTGCCGCTGAGCTGACGCACCGTTCCAAGCGGGAGGAACGGACCGGCGGCCGTGAGCCCGGTCTCTTCGGCGAATTCCCGGATCGCGGCGTCGAGAAACGATTCGCCGCTGTGCCGTCCGCCTTTCGGGATCGTCCATGCACCTCGATCCTTCGGCGCCCAGAACGGACCGCCGGGATGACCGAGCAGCACTTCGATTTGCCCGGACGTGCGCCGGAACATCAACAGCCCCGCGCTCTCCCGTATTGCCATTACGCCAAGAGTCTACGACGACGAACGTTCGCGACGCGCTTCTTCCCGATCTCGAGCTTCGCGGACACTTCACGCCGCACGATGGCCGGCAACGTCGAGGCGTAGTCCTCGAGAAATGCGCGGACGGCAGACGGATCGTGCGGCACGAGCGAGCGCAGGGCCCAGGAGAGCGCTTTGGCGAGCATCGGATCGCGCTCGGCCGCGAATCGACGGCAGATCATCAGCGTCCGGCGTGCATCGCCTCGCCCGCCGCGCGACCGCAGGTTCAGCGGCACCGTCGAGACGATCGCGGTCCGGCGCCACCACGGATCGGACGCCGCGGCCCAGCGGCGCACGTCGACGTCACGGACGATGCCGGCGACCCACGCAGGGCCGGCGATCAGCGTGGCAAACGTGTCGACAGCGGCCCAGTTGTCGTTGCCTCGTCCCAGGCGGTCGATGTCTGCACGTCGCAGCGCCGCCATCGCATCGTCGCGACGCGCCAGCAGCTCGTAGCCTGTCAGCCGGCATTCAATCGTCGTGCAGCACGCGAGCGCCAGAACGAGCGCGATGACCGCGCGCGGCGGCTCGTCCTTCAACCGGCGGTCCAGATCACGCGCCAGCGCTCGCATGGCCGGCACTGGTACGCCCATCCACTGCGAGCGGCTCTTCGCGTATCCGCCATGAAGGAAGTCACGACGCGCGGGCACGACATGCGGGCGCAGCCAGCGTTCGACGCAGCGCACCTGCGCGGCAACGGCGCCCGGCCAACGACGGCCGTCCTGACGCGACGATCTCATAGCGTCTGATTGCGCAGGCGAAGCGCGTTCGCGATCACCGACACCGAGCTGAAGCTCATCGCCGCAGCGGCGACGACGGGACTGAGCAGCCAGCCGAAGATGGGATACAGCACGCCGGCGGCAATCGGCACGCCGGCGACGTTGTAGACGAACGCGAAGAACAGGTTCTGTTTGATGTTCGCGAGCGTGGACGCCGACAGCTTTCTGGCGCGCACGAGACCCGCGAGATCGCCCTGAACGAGCGTGACGTCCGCGCTCTCCATCGCGACGTCGGTGCCGGTGCCCATCGCGATGCCGACGTCGGCTTGCGCGAGCGCCGGCGCATCGTTGATGCCGTCGCCCGCCATGGCGACGACGTGTCCCTCAGCTTGCAGCTGTTTGATGACGTCGAGCTTGGTTGCCGGCGTCGCTTGTGCGTGAATCCGATCGATCCCGAGTGCCGTGCCAACGGCCTTCGCGGTCGTCTCGCTGTCGCCAGTCAACATCACGAGCCGTACGCCCGCACGTGCGAGCGTCTGCACCGCCTGCGCGGCGCTCGGGCGGATCGGATCGGCGACGCCAATGAGTCCAGCCGGACGTCCATCGATGCCCACGAAGACGATCGTCTGGCCCTCGCGCCGCAGACGTTCTGCCTCGCCCGTCAGCGCGCCGCACTCGATCTGCTGCTGCCGCAGCCAGTCGATCGTGCCGACGCTGACCTGGCGTCCCTCCACGACGCCGCGAACGCCGAAGCCGGCCGTCGATGCAAATGACTCCGGCCGCTGGACGGCGAGACCGCGATCGGCGGCGCCGGCGCGAATCGCAGACGCAAGCGGATGCTCGCTCGCGATCTCGAGGCTCGCGGCCAGCCGCAGCACGTCGCGCTCGTCGAACGACTCCGCCGCGACGATCGAGGTCAACCGCGGCTTGCCGCTCGTCAGCGTGCCGGTCTTGTCGACGACGAGCGTGTCCACGTCGCGAAGCCGCTCGATGGCTTCGGCGTTTCGAAAGAGGACGCCGGCACGCGCCGCGCGTCCCGTGGCGACCATGATCGACATCGGTGTCGCGAGGCCGAGCGCGCACGGGCACGCGATGATCAGCACGGCAACGGCGTTGACGACAGCATGCGCCATGCGCGGCTCCGGCCCGACGAACGACCAGACGCCGAACGTCAGCGCCGCCGCGGCGATCACCGACGGCACGAAGTATCCCGCCACGCGATCCGCGAGCTTCTGGATCGGCGCGCGGCTGCGCTGCGCCTCCGCCACCATCGTGACGATGCGCGCCAGCAGCGTGTCCGCGCCGACTTTCTCCGCGCGCACGACGATGCTGCCGCTCGTGTTCAACGTCGCGCCGACGACGCGATCGCCGGCGTGCTTCTCGACGGGAATCGGCTC
>DASZVJ010000014.1:0-22734 GCA_035547155.1 Vicinamibacterales bacterium | reverse complement strand
CTTGCCGGTGTTCGGATTCCCGATGAGAGCGATGCGCGGCGTGTCGCTTCGAACAGCGGCACCGGCCGGCGCCACTGCGGGCCCCGGTTCGCAGTGCGCAGTGGCCATGAGGGCTTACCCGGCGGTCTCGGGGACGACGAGGATGCCGCTGGCCACCGCTCGCGACAGGCCGATCCGCGTCGCCTGCACTTGGACGATGCAGGGCTCGCCGACTTTGCAGACGCGCAGCACGCACTGATCGGTCATGCCGAGCGCGCCGAGCAACGCCCAGTCCTGTGCGGGCAGCTCCGCGGCGTGCACCCGTCCAACATGGCCGGCGGACAACTCGGTCAGCCGCACAGGCAGTGCGGCCGGGCACGTACGAAAAGGCTGGGAAGCGTCGGACACGAGATCCTCGGATAGAACGTGGCGGTCGCGGCGAAAATACTGAGACCGTTCTCGTTAGACATCCGCAAGCATATGACGGGTAAACCCGACCAGTCAAATCGGCTTTGACGCCTTGGCGCGCGCAGAGAGGAATGCGTCGAGACATGCGCCGATGTCCGTGGGCTCGCGCGCGACAAACGCCTGCGCCCCGAAGCCGTCCTCCTCCGAGAGCCCCGCGAATCCGTAGAGCGCCAGACAGAGACGCGTGCCGGCGCGGCGAGCGGTCTCGAGATCGACGCCCGAGTCGCCGACCATCAACGTGTCCGACGGCGACGTGCCTGCTGCAGCCATCAACGAGATCAGACCTGCCGGATCGGGCTTGCGGCCGAGCGGCGTGTCGCCGCCGAGAATCCCGCTGCTGAACAACGGGCTCAGGCCGAGCGTGTCGAGCAGCCGGTTCGTGTGGTGCTGCGGTTTGTTCGTGAGCACGGCGAGCTGTGCTCGCGGCGCAACCGAGCGTAGCGCGTCGACGACGCCGGGATACGGACGAGTGTGGACGACGAGCCGGCGATCGTAGATCTCGAGAAATCGCTCCAACGCGCCGTCGGGCATCGCGCGCAGTCCGGACGCCTGCAGTGCGCGCCGCACGAGCACGCGCGCGCCCTCGCCCACCATCGCGACGATGGCGTCCATCGGCAACGGCGACGCGCCGTACGACTCGAGCAGCTCGTTGGCGCTGTCCGCGAGATCACGGCGCGAGTCGATCAGGGTACCGTCGAGGTCGAAGGCGATCAGGGGCATGGGGGAAGCCTGCAGGCGGCTTACGGCTTACGGCAGATTAGAACGCAGAACCTAGAACCCGAGAACCCGAACCCAGAACGGAGAACCCGGAACCCAGAACCTAGAATTTGAAATAAATAAAATCCAGGCTCTGCTGGCTGCGAAACACGAGAATCGCTGCGAGCGCGAGGCCGGCCAGCAACGCCTGCCCCACCGCGCGCCAGGACCAATCCGCCTCGTCGTCGCGCGGGCGAAGCGCCGGCGCGATGTAGACGGACCAGATGTCGTGCAACCATAACGGTGCGGCATAGATCGCCGTGAGCACGAACAGATAGCGGCCGACTTCACGATCCACCAACGTCGTCGTCCACGGCGACAGCGAGAGATCGCGAAGCAGCATGTGGATGTCCGTCTCGCGGAACATGAGCCAGCCGATGCACGCGAGCACGAACATCGTGGCGACTTGCAACGGCTCGAGCACGGCCCACGCATCCGACCGCGTACGACCGGCGGTCTTCGGCCGGACGCCGCCGATGAGGCGCGTGACGATCAGCAGAACGCCGTGATACGCCCCCCACAATGCGTAGTTCCAGCTCGCGCCGTGCCAGAGACCGGACACGAGAAACGTGATGAAGATATTGCCCAGCGTGCGCGCGCGGCCGCGGCGTGAGCCGCCGAGCGGGATGTAGACGTAGTCGCGGAACCACGTGGACAGCGAGATGTGCCAGCGCCGCCAGAAATCAGCCGGTCCCGTCGCCATGTACGGGTGGTTGAAGTTGACCATCAGATCGAAGCCGAGCCAGCGCGCGACGCCGCGCGCGATGTCGCTGTAGGCCGAGAAGTCCGCGTAGATCTGCATCGCGAACGCGAACACGCCGGCCCACAGGACCGTGAAGCCCGGCGCGTCGAGCGAGAACACCTTGTTCGCGATGACGCCGACGTTGTCGGCGATGACGAGCTTCTTGAAATAGCCCCAGGCGATCAGCCACGCCGCCGAGCGCGCCGCGGGCCACGACCAGACGCGCGGCGACTCAACCTGCGGCAGCAGGCGCGACGCGCGCTCGATCGGTCCGGCGACCAGTTGCGGATAGAAGCAGACGAACGCCGCGAAGTCGATGAAATCCCGTCGCGCACGCAGCGTGCCGCGATAGACCTCGATCGTGTACGACAACTCCTGGAAGGTGTAGAACGAGATGCCGACCGGCAGCACGATCGCCAGCGCCGGCCGCGGCACGTCGAGGCCGAACAGCGCGAGCACGACGTGGACGTTGTCGACGAAGAAGCCGAAGTACTTGAAGAAGCCGAGCAGGCCGAGGTTGACGGCCAGGCTCAGACCGAGCATCAGCCGCTTGCGAGACGGCCAGCGCTCCATGCCGCGCGCCGCGCAGTAGTCGGCGATCGTCGTCATCGCGATGAGCGTCAAGAACCAGGGATGCACGTAGCCGTAGAAGAAATAGCTCGCGGCCACGAGCAGCACGTTCTGCGCACGATGCGGCAATCGCCAATAGACGATCGTCGTCGTGATGAAAAAGACGAGGAAGATGAGGCTGTGGAAGATCACGGCGTGAGGCGCTGAATCTTCGTCCAGAAGCGCTGCGTGTACGGCGTGCGCGCCTCACGCGCGATGTGGTCGCCATCGCCGTACGGCAATTTCACGAGCTCGGGATCGTCGCGATCGTCGATGTAGTCGGCGCCCTCGCGCGCCACATACGCGCGCAGATCGGCGACGTATCGCTGCAACTCTGGCGATTCCGGCGGCGGCTGGCCGTCGAGGGGCCGGCGCAGCACGCGAACGAAGCACAGCCGCAAACCGTGCTCGCGCGCCACGTTCAGCATGAGCGGCAGCACGGACGCCTGCACGTGCGACGCGAAGTCCGCCTCTCGCGTGTCTGCCGCTTCGAGATCGGCCTGCGCAATCGGCCGCAGCTTGTCGAGCGTGAACGCGGCGTTGACGCGATCGAGCAGCCGGGCCTGCGCATGCGCGCCGTCGACGACGACGTGCGCCGGCCACGCCGTCAGGCGCGGCGCAATCCACTCGCGCGCGCGATTGACGCCGTACACGGCATCGACAGCCTCGTGCACGCGATGCCATGGCCCGCTCGTGCGCGCGGCCACGACGTCGTTCAGCTCCGGCTCGCGCTCGTGCGCGGCCTCGTCCAGCGGCGGGCGATACGGACCGTCGAGCCGGAACGTGACATCGGTGAGCAGCGTGTCGCGGAAGAAGATGATGACGAGCCGCGGGTGCGCGCCGCTCGCAGCGACCCAGTTCTTGAGGACGAGATACCAGTACGCCGGTCCCGTCGCGTTCAGCGGAAGCGGGACGACCGGCACCCCAGCCAGTTCCGCAAGGACTTCCGGGTCGATCCGGCCGGCCATCGAGTCGCCGATCGTCACGTAGCCGGGCTCGGTCTCTCGTACGTAGTCGACGGCGCCCGCGTTGAACGGACGACGGGGCCGATGGGATTCCAACGCGGGCAGGTAGCTCGGCGGGGCATCGGCGTCGTGCGGCCCCCACAGCGCAAGGACGCCGCGCCACGCCAATGGCGTCGCGAGCGCGACAGACAGCAGGACGCCCGCGGCGAGAACACGACGCAACACGGACAGAGACGATAACAGAGGGACTAGGGGACGAAGGGGACCAGAGGGACCAGAGGGACCAGAGGGACCAAGAGACGAAGGGACCAAGGGGCCAGGGGACCAGGGACAACGGATGCATCGTAGGGGCGGCCCCCCGTGGCCGCCCGTCGACGCGGCGTCGATGTCGTCCTGTTCACCGCCCCTCCACCGCCGCGTATTAGCCGCCAGAGGGAATGCTCATGTCTCGTGTCGTGAATCGGTCGCTCTCAGTCATTGGACTCATCGTCGGACTGTCCGCGCTCGGCGCGCCCGCGCTGCGGGCGCAGAGCACAGCGGCACTGCCACCCGGATTCTCGCGTCCGGCGGCGACCGCCGAACTGGATCAGCGAAACGTCGAAGAGCTTCGCAACGACTTCCGCGAGGTGATGCGCCACTACTCGCCCGCGCTCGGCCAGGTGCTGAAGCTCGATCCGACGCTGTTGACCAATCCGTCGTACCTGCAGAGCTATCCCACGCTGGCCGCATTCCTGAGCGCGCATCCGGAAGTCGCGCGCTCGCCGCAGTTCTTCCTGAGCGACGTCCGTACGGCTGACGATCGGAGCGACTTCCAGGAAACGACGTCGGCGCGCGCGATGCGCATGCTGGAAGACATCGTGCAGATGGTCGCCGTGCTGGCGGGCATCGGCATCGCCGCGTCCCTGCTCGGATGGCTCGTGCGCCATCTGCTCGCCCATCGCCGCTGGCTGCGCGCGACGAAGCTGCAGATGGAGATCCACAACCGGCTGATGGAACGGCTGTCGTCGAGTGCGGACGTGCAGGCCTATCTCGAGTCCGCGGCCACGAACCGGCTGCTGTCGGATGTGCCGTTGATGCCCGACGCCAGCTCCGGATCGGCGATCAGCGCGCCGGTCAACCGCATCCTCTGGTCCATCCAGATCGGCATCGTCATCGTCGCAGCGGGCATCGGGCTGATTGTCGGACGTCACTACCTGCCGGTCGAAGTCGCTGACGTGCTGGTGCTGCCCGGCATCTTCGCGGTCGCGGTCGGCATCGGGTTCGCGCTCGCCTCCGCCGCGTCCTATATTCTGTCGAGCCGGCTCGGCCTGCTTCCGCCCTCGTCCGCGTCCTCGGACGGACGGAACCGTGCGTGAGCGGCCGTCGAACGCCCATGACCATCCGAGACGCCTCGTCACTCGCCCTCGATCTCGCCGCGGCGCGCGCGGTTGAAGCCGACGTGCCGCTGCAGATGGACGAAGACGCCTTCCGCGGGTTCTACGACCGCACGTCGCGCCAGGTCTGGGCGTATCTCCATCGGCTGACCGGCGATCCGCACGCTGCCGACGACCTGCTGCAGGAGACCTACTATCGCTTTCTCAAGGCGACAGTACGTCTCGAGAGCGACGAGCACCGCCGCCACTATCTCTTCCGCGTCGCGACGAACCTCGCCAACGATCGCTTCAGACGCCGGCGCGTGCGCCCGGTCGAAGTGGCCGGCGATGACATCGACACGATCGCGTCGGCCGCCGGAGAGTCGCTCGACGGCACGCTGCACGTCTCGCAGGCACTCGCCAAGCTGGGACGCCGGGAGCGCGCGATGATCTGGCTGGCGTACGCACACGGCTCGTCGCACGAAGAGATTGCGCGCGTGATGGGCGTGCGGACGGGCAGTGTCAAGACGCTGCTGCTGCGCGCGCGGCGCAAATTCGCGACACTGCTCGGCAGACACGGAGGCGCGTCATGACCGAGCCGGTCATCTGCCCGCGCGAGACGGACGTTCTCGACCTGGTCGCGATCGGCCAGTGGCCCGCACGCGCCGATGCCGGGCTGCGCGCACACGTCGCCGCGTGCGCGAGCTGCACGGATCTCGCGTCGGTTGCGATGGCCGTCGTCGATGCGCGAGACACCGGCGCGGCGCGCGTGCGCGTGCCGGACGCGAGCCTCGTCTGGTTCCGTGCGCAGCTGCGCGCACGTGAAGAGGCCACCCGCCGTGCCGCGCGTCCGCTCTGGGTCGCGCAGATGGCAGCGCTCGGCGTCGCCGCGATCGCGCTCGCCCTCTGGTCCGGCGGCCTCATGGACTGGTTCGTGGGCGGCGTCGCGTCCGCGTGGACGACGACGGTCGACGTCTTTGCGCGCGAGACGGTCGCGTCGACGTCGCCGGACAACGGCCTCTGGTCCGCATCGAACACGACGCACTGGCTGCTGCTGGCGGCCGCGCTCGGCGTCGTCCTCATCGTTCCAATCGCACTGGGCCTATCGCGTCTGGCGGACGGGCGGGAATGAGGAAGGGACCAAGGGGCCAAGGGGCCAAGGGACCAAGGGGCCAGGGGACCAAGGGGCCAGGGGACCAGGGGGCCAGGGGACCAGGGGACCGAGGGACGAAGGGCACGGCACCGTCGATGACCCGATGCCCCGATAGCCAGATGACCCGATGGTTAGATGGAGATAGCGCGATAGCGCGTTAGTGAGATAGTGAGATGTCATGTCTCGCTTCTCCCCCCTCGCCCTGACCCTGTGCGCGGCGGCGGCCATGGCGGTCCGCGTGCCCGCGCAGCAGCAGCCGACGTTCCGCGTCTCGTCGCAGACGGTCGCGATCTATGCGACGGTCGTCGACGCGGACAATCACCTGGCGACGGATCTCGAACAGAAGGATTTCGAGGTCTACGACAACGGCGTCCTGAAGCCGCTGACGCTCTTCAAAAGCGACGTCCAGCCGATCACGGTCGTGATCATGCTCGACACGAGCGGCAGCATGACGGCCGACATCGATCTGCTGAAGCGCGCCGCAGAAGGCTTCATCCTGCGGATGCTGCCGGAAGATCGCGCGCGGATCGGCAGCTTCAACGACAAGATCCAGATCAGCCCGCGCTTCTCGAGCGATCGCGACGCGCTGATCCGCATCCTCCACGACGATCTCGACTACGGCAACCCGACGTATCTCTGGGACGCGATCGACGCGAGCATGTCCGCGCTCGCCAACGAGTCCGGGCGGCGCGTCGTGCTCATCTTCACGGACGGCGAGGACGACAAGAGCGTCCGCATGAACTACAACAAAGTGTTGACGCGCGCCGTGACCGAGAACTTCATGATCTACGCGATCGGCAAGCAGTCGCGGATGCCCGGCTACGTCACCAATCCCGATCGCAAACTGCCGCCGCTCGCGGCCGAGACAGGCGGCGGGTACTACGGTCTCAAGCTCGGCGCCGATCTCAACGGCCCGTTCTCGCGCATCGCCGACGAGCTGCACCGCCAGTACGTCCTCGGCTTCTCCGCCGACACCCTCGACGGCACGATGCACAAGCTCGAGGTGCGCGTGAAGACGCCGGGCATGATCGTCCGCGCCCGGAAGGGGTATCTGGCTTCGAAGGAGAGCCTGGGCCGCGAGGTGCCGGATTCGCATTGAAACGGTCCGCCGCGGCCCCGGTATTTGTCGAAAGCCGGCGAACCCGCTAGGCTGTCTTGTTGTCATGGGCGGCGAACGGCCGAGTGAGCCGTTCGCGCGCCACGCCACGCATATCCCACTGCTCATGCCGTCTGCGCTGATCTCCCGTCCCATCCGCGCCCTGGTGCTCACCGCCGGCCTGTTTGCCATTACCGGCTGCTCGCTCAAGACGATGGCGGTGAAGACCGTCGCCAACACGCTGGCGGACTCCGGTGACGTGTTCTCGCGCGACGACGATCCCGATCTCGTGCGCGACGCGGTGCCGTTCGCGCTGAAGCTGGACGAGTCCATCCTCGAATCGGTGCCGAAGCACGAGCCGCTGCTCGTCTCGACCTGCGCCGGGTTCACGCAGTACAGCTACGCGTTCGTCGAGACGGACGCGGACGTGCTCGGCGAGGCGCACCACGACGAGGCGAAGGCGCTGCGCGAGCGCGCGCTGAAGCTGTATCTGCGCGGCCGCGATTACTGCATGCGCGCCCTCGAGGTACGGTTCCCCGGCATCGGGCCGAAGCTGTTGTCGGATCCGGAAGCCGCGCTCGCGAAGGCGGAGCCGAAGGACGTCGAGATGTTGTACTGGACCGCCGCGTCGTGGGGCGCGGCGATCTCACTCGGCATCGATCGGCCCGATCTCGTCGTCGATTTTCCGACCGTGCGCGCGATTGCCGATCGGGCGATCGCGCTCAATGAGACGTGGAGCAATGGCGCGTTGCCCGAGCTGATGATCACGCTCGACAGTCTGCCCGACGCGCTCGGCGGCAACGTCGATCGCGCCCGCAAGGACTTCGCGCGCGCCGTCGAGATCCAGCACGGCAACTCGGCGAGCCCGTACGTGGCGCTCGCCACGGGCGTCGCCGTGCCGGCTCAAGATCGCGCGGAGTTCGAGCACCTGTTGCAGCAGGCGCTCGCGGTCGATCCGGGCAAGGAGCCGTCCGGACGGCTCGCCAATCTCGTCGCACAGCGCCGCGCGCAGGCGCTGCTCGATCAAATCGACACGCGCTTCTCGAAGTAGCGCACGATCCGGTTTCTGGAGGACGAACGATGTCAGGCACGAAACGACTTCTTGGCGGCGTGACGCTCGCGGCAACGGCACTGGCCGTCTCGCTGACGGCCGCCGCACCCGTGACCATCCGGCTCGCGACGCAGGCGCCCGTCAACTCGACGTGGCACAAGGCGCTGCTCGACATGGGCGCGCAGTGGGATGCCAAGACGTCGGGCCGCGTGAAGCTCACCGTCTACGCCGGCGGCACGCAGGGCGACGACCTCGCGACCATCCGCATGATGCGGCCGGGCGTCGATCAGCTCCAGGCCAATCTCCTGATGGTCTCCGGTCTCTCGCAGCTCGACGACGGCTTCAACGTCTTCGGCATGCCGTTCTTCTTCCAGAGCGACGACGAGACGGCCTACGTCGAACAGAAGCTCACGCCGATTCTCGAAAAGCGCCTCGAAGCCAAAGGCTTCCGTCTGCTCTGCTGGGGCAGCGGTGGCTGGGTGCAGCTCTTCTCGAAGAAGCCGCTCAAGACGCTCGACGACGTGAAACAGGCCAAGCTGTTCACGAGCCAGGGCGACGACAAGATGGTGCAGTGGTACAAGAGCAACGGCTTCCATCCCGTCGCGCTCTCGGCCAACGACATCCCCGCGCAGCTCAAGCTCACGACCGGCATGATCGACACGGCGCCGAGTCCGCCGTATCTCGCACTCGTGCTGCAGATTTTCCGCGACGCGAAGTACGTGCTCGACGTGCGCCTCGCGCCGCTCGTCGGCGGCCTCGTCGTCAGCAACACGGCATGGAACAAGATCGACCCGGCCGACCAGAAGGCCGTGCTCGACGCGGCGCAGGCGTTCGGCCAGCGCGTCAACACGGACGCGCCGAAGCAGGACGCCGACTCGATCGCGACGATGAAGACGCGCGGGTTGACGGTGACGACGCTGGACGCGAAAGCCTCGGCGGACTTCCGCGCGGCGGCCGACAAGCTCGTGCCGACGCTGAAGGGCACGATCGTTCCGGCGGACGTCTACGATCTGGCCGTGCAGGAGCGCGACGCCTTCCGCAAGTCGAAAGGCAAGTAGATGCGGCAGGCCGCGGCCCGCGCCGAGAACATCCTCGCCACGCTCGCCCTCGGCGGCATCATGCTGCTGCCGCTGGCGGAGATCGCCGTTCGACATTTTTTCAGCGCCGGCATTCCCGGCTCCGCGCCGTTCGCGCAGAACCTGACGCTGTGGGTCGGCCTGCTCGGCGCGGCGATCGCGGCACGTGAGGGCAAGCTGCTCACGCTCGCGACCGGCGAGTTCCTGCCCAAGGGCATCGCCGGCTGGGCCCACGTCATCGGTGGATCGGCCGGCGCGGCGATCGCCGCGATGTTCGCCGTCGGCGGCATCGCGCTGGTCACGACGGAGCGCGCCGCCGGCGACATCATCGCCGCCGGCGTCCCCACCTGGATCTCGGTTGCGGTCTTTCCCGTCGCGTTCGGTCTCATCGCCGCGCGGCTCGTCTGGCGCGCGTCTCCGACGCTCGCGGGCAAGCTGATCGCCGCGGCCGGCCTCGTCGCCGGCCTCGTCATGGCGCTGCGGCCCGAATGGTTCGAGGGCCGCGCGCTCTGGCCGTGGGTCACCGCGATGCTCGTCGCCGGCGTGCTCGGCGCGCCGATCTTCGCGCTGCTCGGCGGTCTCGCGATGTTCGCGTTCCTCGTCGACGGCGGCCGGCCGATCGTGCCGCTGATCAAAGCGTACGAGGAGCTGACGTCGCCGTCCGCGAATCTCGCGGCGATTCCTCTCTTCACCCTGACCGGGTTCCTACTCGCGGAAGGCAAGTCGTCCGAGCGGCTGCTGCGCGCGCTCCGCGCCGTCGTCGGCTGGATGCCCGGCGGCACGGCCGTCGCCGCAGCCACGCTCTGCGCGTTCTTCACGCTGTTCACCGGCGGGTCGGGCGTGACGATCCTCGCGCTCGGCGGATTGCTGCTGCCGGCGCTGCTGCAGGACGGCTACAAGGAGCGCTTCTCGATCGGCGTGCTGACAGCGTCCGGCTCGCTCGGCCTGCTGTTCCCGCTCTCCGTGCCGCTCATCCTGTACGCCATCATCGCGCAGAACGTCGCGATCGAAGATCTCTTCATCGGCGGCGTGCTGCCGGGCGTGCTGATGCTCGCGCTGATCGCCGCGCTCGGCATTCGCCACGCGGTCAAGTTCCAGGCGCATCGTACGCCCTTCTCGGCCGCTGATGCCGTCCGCGCGCTGTGGGACGCGAAATGGGAGATGCTGCTGCCCGTCGTCGTGCTCGTCGCGCTGCTCGGCGGGTACGCGACGACGTCCGAGTCGGCGGCGCTCGCGGCGCTGTACGCGCTCATCGTCCAGCGGTTCATCCATCGCGATCTGCCGACGTTCCGCGACGTCCTGCGCGTCGCGAGCGACTGCGTCGGCCTGGTCGGCGGCGTGCTCATCATCCTGTCGGTGGCGGTCGGCCTGACCAATGCGCTCGTCAACGCGCAGGTGCCGATGCTGCTGATCGACTGGACGCAGACGCACATCCACTCGAAGGCCGTGTTCCTGCTCGGCCTCAACGTCTTCCTGCTGCTCGTCGGCACGGTGATGGACATCTTCTCCGCCATCGTCGTCGTCGTGCCGCTGCTGATTCCGCTGGCGCAGGTGTTCGACATCAACCTCGTACACCTCGGCGTGATCTTCATCGCCAACCTCGAGCTCGGCTATCTGCACCCGCCGCTGGGCTTGAACCTGCTGCTGGCGTCGTACCGCTTCAAGAAGCCGGTCCTCGAGGTCACGTGGGCGACGCTGCCGATGCTCGCCGTTCTGGCGATTGGCGTGCTGCTCATCACCTACGTGCCCTGGCTGACGCTCGGCCTGCTGCAGTGGATGGGACGGGCATAGCCTGCTACCATCTCGACGTTCGAGGCAGGAGGGGGATGTGACCAAGCGCATCGTAATCGCAGGGATCGTGCTGGCGTCGTTGGCCGGATGCGGCAAGTCGGCGCAGCAGCAACAGGCTGAGGAAGCCGCCAAGAAGGTCGAGGAAGGCGCGAAGGCGATGCAAGAGGGCGCCAACGCGATGGCGAGCAGCGCGCAGCAGAGCTCCAACCAGATGGCGGAAGGCCTGCAGAAGATGGCGCAGGGCTTTCAGCAGATGGCACAAGGCTCGGCGAAGGTCGTCGACTACGAGGTGCTGAAGCCGCTGCTGCCGGACGTGAACGGCTGGACGAAGAGCGACGCGAAGGGCGAGCAGCTCAGCATGCCCGTGTCGTACTCGCGTGCCGAAGCGCGCTACCAGAAGGACGACAGCAGCGTCGAGCTGGAGATCACCGACACCGCGTTGAGCCAGCTCCTGCTGGCGCCGATGTCGATGTTCCTCGCGTCGAACTACTCGGAGCGCTCCGACGATGGCTTCAAGCGCGCGGCGAAGGTGGGCGCCTATCCGGGCTTCGAAGAGTGGAACAAGGACTCGAAGCGCGGCGAGGTGACGGCCGTCGTCAACAACCGCTTCATCGTGCACGGCACGGGACACGACGTCGCGGATCTCGCGCCGGTGCACCAGATCGTCGACGCCGTGGACTTCTCGAAGCTCGCGGCAATCAAGTAGCCGGCGCTCCGGCGCGGCGACGCGAGGCGCGGGATTGATCGTGACGCGACTTCGGCTCGTCTGGATCGGAAGCGGCCTGCTGACCGCGGCGTTGCTGATGGTGACGCCGCGGGCGGCAGCCGTGCGCGCGGTGCCTGTCACGGTCGACAGCCAGATCGCCAGCGCGTCCAACGCCATCTACAACCTCGACCGCGACGAAGCGCTGTCGCTCGCGCGCCAGGCGACGGTCATGGCGCCGGATCAGTCGCGCGCGTATCGCGCGCTGGCGACGATCCTCTGGCTCGACATCCTGTTCCAGCGTGGCGCGGTGACCGTCGACAACTACCTCGGCGGATTGACGCGCGCGTCGCTCGCGCTGCCCAAGCCGCCGGCAGATCTCGATGCCGAATTCAAGCGCGCGCTCACGCGCGCCATCGATCTCGCCGACGTCCAGTTCAGACGCAATCCGCGCGACGTCGCCGCGATGCACGATCTCGGCGCGGCCTACGCGATCGACGCGTCCTACATGGCGTCCGTCGATGGACGCGTCATGGCCGCATTCGGTCCGGCGCGACGCGCGTTCGATCTCGAAGAGACGGTTCTGGCACGCACACCGGCGCGGGCGGAAGCTGGCACCGTCGTCGGCACCTATCGCTATTCGGTCGCCTGCCTCGGGCTGACGTCACGTATGGTGGCGTATCTCGCCGGCTTCGGCGGCAACAAAGCGCGCGGCATCGCGTTGATCGAAGCCGCCTCGCGCGCTGGCGACGCGCGGACCGAAGCCAAGACCGCGCTCGTGCTGATCTATAGCCGCGAAGGCCGCCACGCGGACGCATACCGCGTGCTCGGCGAGCTCGCGGCCGAATATCCGCGCAATCGCCTGTTCGTCCTCGAACAAGGAGCGGCGGCGATCCGGGCCGGCCGCGCCGAAGACGCCGAGGCGCTGCTGACGCGCGGTCTCGCGGCGTTCGAGCGCGATCCGCGCGCGAAGATGCCTGGCGAGCACGCGCTCTGGCTGTACAAGCTCGGCAGCGCGCGGATTTCTCTCAACCATCCCGAGCAGGCGCGTCCAGTCCTCGAAGAGGGCTTGCAGCGCGATCCGATCGCGTGGGTGCGTGGACGGTTGACGTTTGAGCTCGGCCGCGTCGCCGATCTCGAAGGCAAGCGGCCCGACGCACTGGCGCGGTATCGCGAGGCCCGAGCGATGGCGCTGCAGACCAACGACCCGATTGGCGCCTCCGACGCGGCGCGCTTCCTCGCGCAGCCGTTCGCCATGCCGACGCGATGACGACGAAAAGGACGTGGATCTGGATCGTCGCCGGCGCCGCGATCGTCTTCGTCATCGTTCTGATGGCGCTCGCCGGCAGCGGCGTGTATTTCGTCACGCATCACATCCGGAGCGAGCGCAGCACGAGCGCCGATGCGCTGCACGCGTTCGATGCAGCGTCGGCGTCGCTCGGATCGCCGCGGCCGCTCTATGAGCTCGACGCCGCCGATGAGCCGCATCTCGTGCGCCCACTCTCGGACGTGCCGACGAGCGCATCGCATCCGGACACGCTGTACATGCTGGCGTGGGATCCCGATCAGTCGAGGCTGGTCCGCGTGTCGCTGCCGTTCTGGCTGCTGCGCATCGGTCATCACAAAGTGCGCGTGATGCACGCGGCCAACGGCTTCGATTTCGAGCGCCTCAATCTCGACGTCGACGAGCTCGAGCGCATCGGCCCGGCGCTCGTCTTCGATTTCCGGAATCAGGACGGCGTGCGTGTCCTCTTGTGGACGCAGTAGCGCGACGCCGCCGCACACGCGAGGCGGATCGACTTTTCCATTCGTGGCATACCTCTTGCTGAATTGCGGGCAGGAGGTCGCCATATGCTTCGACGACATCTCACGCTGGCCGCGCTGCTCACGCTCGCAGCACCGGCCGTGACATTTGCGGCCGCTCCGCAGTGGAGCGCACAGGTGGCCGTGCAGTGGGGCGCGCAGGACGGTCTGCAGCGCGCTTATCGCGAAGGCCACGATCGCGGCGTTCGCGCTGGAGAAGTCGACGGCCGCCGCGGAGACGGATTCCGTTTCCAGGACGAGTCCGACTATCGTCGCGGCGACTTCGGCTATCGCCGCGAGTACGGCAGCGTCGATCGCTATCGCGCCGAGTTCCGCCGCGGTTTCGAGCTTGGCTATCGCGAGGGCTTCACGCGATTCGATCGCGGATCGAATGGACGCTACGGCCCAGGGCCGTGGTCGAACGGGCCGGGATACGGGCGCGTCGATCTCGCGTCACGCAACGGCTACAACGACGGGTACAACGAGGGGCTGCACGACGGGCGCGATCGCAACCGGTTCAATCCGATCGGCGAGCGTCGCTATCGCAGCGGCGATCACGGCTACGACCGCAGCTACGGATCGAAAGATCGCTACAAGGCCGTCTATCGGGATGCGTTTCGCGACGGCTACGAAGCGGGATTCCGAGACGGCGCGCGGTACAGCCGCTGACGAGCGCTCTCATCGCCACGAGCCGACCGTTCTCAGGAAGTTCGAAGTTCAAAGTTCGAAATTCCCTGAGAACGGTCGGGCTCGCGTGTCTCAGTCCAATCCGAAGAACTTCCGCATGCGCTGCGCCAGGCTCGTTCGCTCGGCCGCCAAGGCCGGCGCAGACGCCGCGCGGTTCGCGTCGAGCTGCAGCCGGCGCTGCGCGGCTGCAGCTGCCAACTGGTCGATGACCGCCGGGTGGCTGTGCACATACGCGCGAAACGCGTCGGCGTCGATTTCCAGCACGGTCGTATCTCCCTGCGCCGTCACGGTCGCCGACCGAGGATCGCCGGTGAGCAACGACATCTCGCCGAAATAGCCGCCTTCCTCCGTCGTCGCGACGAGCCGCGCATCGGCGCCGATCGTGATCGCAACTCGTCCTTCCCGTACGACGAACATCGTCCGTCCCGCGTCACCCTCGCGCACGATGACTTCCCCGTCGCCGAACAGACGTTCGTTGCTCTCGGCAGCGAGCGCGCGGTGCGCCTCGTCTGGCAACGACGCGAGCACGGGGACGGCTGCGATCGTGCGCCGGTAGGTGTCGCGCAGCTCCGGCGAGTCGCGTTTCGGTTCCTCGCGTGTGTACTGGATCTGAATGGGCCAGGGAATCTCGATGCTGCGGCGGCGCAGCTCGTAATAGATCGCGATCCCCACGTCGCTCTTCGCCACATCGTCCCGTGCGAAGTCCGTGATCCAGAATTGCACGCGATACGTAATAGCCGAGTCCGCGAAGGTGAGCAGCAGCACTTCCGGCGGTGGCGTCGCGAGCACACGACCGACACGCCGCACGGCGTCGAGAATCGCGCCGCGGGCGTCGTTGGGTGGCGTCTCGTACGAGACGCCGACGTCGACGAACAGCCGCGTCGCGGCCGACGGCACCGAGTAGTTGTGAATCGCCTGCTGCGCGACGACGCTGTTCGGCAGCACGACCAGGTCACCGCCCTTCGTCTCGATCTTCGTCGCGCGCCACGTGATCTCGACGACGCGTCCTTCGTGCTCGGCCGCCGTGATCCAGTGGCCGACGCGGAACGGCCGCTCGATCTGAATCGCGAGGCCGGCGAACGCGTTGCCGAGCGTGTCCTGCAGCGCGAAGCCGAGGACGATCGCCGATCCCGTCACGTAGGCGAGGTAGCTCGCGCTCTGAAAGACGAACAACGACGCCACGCCGACGAGCACGGCGGTGATCGTGTCCTGCACGATCGCCGGCACGCCGTCGCCCTGCCGCTCGCGGTACCAGGGATTGAGCACGAGCGTGACGACGGCCGAGATGGCGCCGAACGTGATGAGGAAGTACTCGGCGGCCTCGAGGGTCGCGCGTGTGGCGGGATATTCGCGGATGGCGGCGTGCGCCGCCAGCGCGATCAGGAAGAGAACTTCGGAAAAGAGCAGCCGCCGCTTGATGAGACGGCTGCGGACGACGGCGGTGAACACCGCCGCCGTCGCGAGGAACGCGAGCGTCCAGAAGAGATGCTCGACCGGGTGCGTCGGCACGATCTCAGTTCGTGATGCCCTTGCGGAATTCGTTCACTTCGGCGTTGGTGACCGTCACGACGACGAGCGTCTTGATCGGGCCGCCCTTCGCATCGCGATCCGGATTGACCCCGCGCGATCCGGCCGACGAGATCGTCTGATTGCTCGACTTCTCGCGCCCGATCGACGACAGACTCGACAATCCGAGCTTGCCGCCCGAGCTTCCCGAATCGGCTGATGCAACGACGCTGACGCCGTCGATGGACGCGGGCTTGAAGCTGATCGATCCCGCATAGCGCGCCGCCACCTGCGCCTTCGCCGCAAGCTTGTCGGATGCGATGACTTTCTTGAGCGCAGCGAGGCGCGCGTCCGTCTCCGGATGCGACGCGAACAGGCCGCTGCGATCCTTCAGGTCCTTGTTGCGCTCGGACAGACGGGTGAGGAAATCGCCGAGTCCGGTCGGCGCGTAGCCCGCCGCATTGGCCAGCTCGACGCCGCTCTTGTCGGCGGCCATCTCGTCGCCGCGATCGTAGGCGTTCTCGAGCAGCATCGAATAGGCGCGATCGGTCGCGGCCTTGAGCATGTCATTGCGCGTGGCGTTCGCGCCGAGGCCGACGATCTTGTTGTTCCGGATCGCGTTCAGCGTGTGCTTCAGCGTCACGTGCGAGATCTCGTGACCGAGCACGTCGGCCAGCTCAGACTCGTTGTGAATCAGCGCGAGCGCGCCCTTCGTGATGTGCACGAAACCGCCCGGCGCGGCGAAGGCGTTGACGCCATCGGTGTCGAGCACGATGAACGTCCACTTGAGGCCCGGCCGCGTGCTCTGCTGCGCGAGCACCGTGCCGACGAGCGTCACGTACTTGTGAACGGCCTTGTCCTGCACGACGCCGTACTTGTCGCGCAGCTTGGCGCTGATGTCGCTGCCGAGCTGCTGCTCTTCCTGATCGCTGAACGTCAGATCGTCGAGCTGCTGCTTGGCCTTGGCCGCCTTGTCGAGCGCCTTGCCGAATCCGCCGAGCTGCGCCGCCGCCGGCCGCGCCGCGGCCAGCGCGAGCGAGCCCGCAATTACGCCGAATACGAGTGCCTTGCGTGTCATCGTGAATACCCCGTCACTTCGTGGACCATCACGGCCTTGGATTTGCCCTTCACCGTCACATTGCCAATCGGCCTCGTCGTCACCGGAATCGTCAGCCGCGAGCGCGTGTCCTCGCTGATCAGCAGCCGCGTGCCGTACTCCTTGTTGAGCGACTCGAGCCGCGATCCGAGATTCACGGCGTCGCCAATCACGGTATAGCTCATCGCCGATTCCGCGCCGATGTTCCCCGCGATCATCTCACCGGAGTTGATGCCGATGCCGATGTCGAGCACCGGACGTCCGGCGGCCTTCCACCGTTCGTTCAGCCGCGTGAGCTCGGCCGTCATCTCGAGCGCCGCGGCGACGGCGTGGTCGGCGTGGCTCGGGTCCGGCAGCGGCGCCCCGAACAAGCCCATCACCATGTCGCCCACGAACTTATCGAGCGTTCCCCGATGGCGGAACAGGACCGCCACCATCTCCCCGAAATACTCGTTCAGCTGTTCCACGATGGCCTCGGGCGTGCCCTGCTCGGAGGCCGTGGTAAACCCGCGAATATCCGAGAAGAGCACGGTCATCTCGCGCCGCTGGCCGCCGAGATTGGCCAGCGCGGGATCGGCCATGAGCTGCTCGATCACGTCCTTGGACACGTAGCGGCCGAAGAGACGCTTGATGTGGCGCTTCTCCCGGCCTTCGACGAAATATCGCCAGGCCACGCCGCTGAACAACGCCATGGCTGCCGCGAGGCCCGGGACGACGGTCCCGATCCAGACGCCGGTGCCGACCGCGTGACGGGTCCAGAGAACGAATCCGGCGCCCACCGCAAGGACGGCGGCGGTCGCGCCGGCGACCGGCAGCCAGACGGCTGCAATGGCGGCGGCCAGGCCGCCCGCGACGCTCAGTGCGGCGTCGACGAGGGGAGACGTGCGGCGCATGAACTGCTTCGACAGCAGGTCGTCGGCCAGCGTCGCGTGCAGCTCGACGCCACCGGCGCGCGCGGCGAACGGCGTCTGATAGGTGTCGAACGTGCCGGCCGCGCTCGTGCCGACGAAGACGAGCTTGCCGGCGAACGCCGACGGCGGAATCGCCGGTGGCTTGCCCGTCGCCAGCTGATCGCCGGACAGCAGCACGTCGAAGAACGAATAGCCGGGGAACATCGACGTCACGCCATCGGGGCCCTTCGCCGGCTGGCGAAATCGCAGCAGCGCCTGCTTCGACGGTTGTGGCTTGCCGTCCGATCCGATCGATGGTTGCGACAGCAGCGGCATGCGCGCGTCGCCGACGCGCAGCGTGTTGCCGTCGAGCGCGACCTGATCGACCGGCGCGTCCAGGAACGCGAGCGCCGCCGCCATGCCGAGCGACGGCACGGGGACACCGTGCACGTCGACGAACGGCAGCATGCGCCGCGCGAAGTCCGACTCCGCATCGCGCACGAGCATGTTGTGGCCGACGCCGTGCACGGCCGCCGCCAAATCGTCGTACGGCAATTGGAGCTGCGGCCGCGGCTCGAAGCCGGATCCAGGACGATACGTTCGTCCTGGCAACACGGGCGCGTCGATCGCCGCCTCGCCTTTCGCGAGGCCTTCATAGACCGCGTCCGCGAGCATGATGACGTTCCCCGCCGATCGCACGGACTGCGCGAACGCGCGATCGGAGTCGGCGCCGGTGACCGTCTGTCCGTTGATGATCGTCTCGCTGCGCCCTTCGTGCTCGCCGAACAGCACGTCGTACGCGATCACCTTCGCGCCGGACGAGGCCAGGTAGTCGATCGCCGCCGCGTGCACCGCACGCGGCCACGGCCAACGGCCCACGAGCGGCTCCATCGCGCGGATGGTCGACTCGTTGATGTCGACGATGACGATGGGCGAGGAGGAGTTTGCGGGCGTCGCCGCGCTGGCGACGCGCCAGTCATAGCTCGCGTTCTCGACGCGCTGGACGAACGGTACGCGGCCGAGCCACAACGCGAGCGCAGTCGCCCCGGCGCCGATCGCGGCGGCGGCACCGGCTCGCCTGGCGAAAAGTGAAACGGCCAAGGACCGTATCCTATCCGCCTTCGCGCACGGAGCGCGCTACGGCGAGACAAGCCCGCGTTCGTGCACGAGACGCGCTCAAGCGGATGGCGACGCGCGAAGGATGACTCGCCATCCGTAGCTCGCGGTGTGTTTTTGGCAAGCGCGAGCGAAGGATGGTACCGGTACGGGGATTCGAACCCCGGTCCCGTGGCTGAGAACCACGTGTCCTGACCCCTAGACGATACCGGCACGCGGCGACAGGAACTTCAGAAACTAGCATCCTGGCGCGAGAAGGGTCAAGTCAGGGATAATTGCAGGTCGTCGTCTTCGCCCTCGTTCGCCTCCTCCGACTGATGGCCATACCTCGACTCGGCGCGGCGCTGTGCGCGTGCGCGATCATCACGGCCGCGTGCGACGCACGCGCGCCGGCACCTGCCGCGGCGGCGGCGCTGTCGGGCGGATCGATCGACGGCCGCGTCCATCTGCGCGGGCGACCGCCGACGCCTGAGCCGATTCGCATGGGTTTCGATCCGGTCTGCCTCGAAGTGAGCGGCGCTACTCCCGTCAACGACACCATCGTCGTCTCGCGAGACGGGTTCGTCGCGAACGCGTTCGTCTACATCGAAGACGGCCTCGATCGTACGCACGCGTTTCCCGAAGCCACCGAGCCCGTCCAGCTCGTTCAGCGCGGCTGCCGCTTCGTTCCGCACGTGCTCGGCGTTCGCGTCGGACAGCCAGTCGAGATCGTCAACGAGGATCCGACCGAGCACAACGTCCACAACCTGCCTGGCGTGAATCCCGAGCTCAGCCGGCTGCAGCCCGTGCAAGGCATGCGCGAGACGCGGACGTTCGCGTCGCCGGAGATCATGGTGCGGTTCAAATGCGATCTGCACCCGTGGATGACCGCGTTCGTCGGCGTCGTCGATCATCCGTATTTTGCCGTGACTGACTCGGACGGACGCTTCGCGCTGACCGGCGTGCCGGACGGCACCTACACGCTGGCCGTGTGGCACGAGCGCTTCGGCACGCGGACGGCGCGCGTGACCGTCACCAAGGGACACGCGGCCGACGTGACCGTCGAGCTCGACGCCGAGTAAGGAACGACACGTGATCTGGCTTCATCGATATTGCCGTCTGCTCGTCGTCGCGACGCTGCTGCTCGTCACGGCGGGCGGCATGGTGACGAGCACCAATTCCGGCCTCTCCGTGCCGGACTGGCCGACGACCTACGGCCGGCAGATGTTCGCGTTTCCGCTGAGCCAGATGGTCGGCGGCATCTTCTACGAGCACGGCCACCGCCTCATCGCGTCGACCGTCGGCATGCTCACGATCGGCCTCGTGGTCTTCTTGTGGCGCGTCGAGCCGCGTGCGTGGGTGCGGCGTCTCGGCTGGATCGCGCTCGGCGCCGTCATCGCGCAAGGCGTGCTCGGCGGACTGACGGTCCTGCTGATGCTGCCCGATTCGATCTCCATCAGCCACGCAGGTCTCGCGCAGATCTTCTTCGCGCTGACGGTCACGCTCGCGCTCGTCACGTCGCGGACGTGGCGTCAGCCGCGGCACGCGCCCGTCGACGACCCGTCGCTCCGCCGGCGCATGGCGATCTTGACCGCGCTCGTGTACGGCCAGATCCTGTTGGGAGCCACGATGCGCCATACGGGAGCGGGACTGGCGATCCCGACCTTCCCGCTGTCGTACGGCCACCTGCTGCCGCCGGTATGGACGACGCCGATCGCGATTCATTTCGCGCACCGCGTCGGCGCGCTCGTGGTGGCCTCGGTCGCGCTGGCCAATATCGTCACGCTCGTGCGGCGCCATGGCGATCGCTCGGAGCTGGCGCGGCCCGCGTGGCTGTTGGCGGCGGCGATCGCCACGCAGATCACGCTCGGCGCCTATGTCGTGCTGACGGCCAAGCAACCGATCGTCAACACGCTGCACGTGGCGACGGGCGCGATCGTATTCGTCACGTCGCTCGTCCTCACGTTACGATTGTTCCGGGTCCGGTTCGCCCAGTCTGGACACGCGTCATGAAGCCTGAAGCCCTCACCTACGACAAGTCCGCTGACGGCGCGGTCGTGCCGTCGAAAATCAAAGACATCCTCACGCTGGCCAAGCCGCGCGTGAACACGCTCGTCGTCGCGACGACGGCGGCCGGCTACTACATGGCGGGCCCCACGGAGCTCGACCTCATGACGTTGGCGCTGGTCTGCGCGGGCACGGCGCTCGTCGCCAGCGGTGCGGCGGCCATCAACCAGGTGCACGAGCACGACACGGACCGGCTGATGCTCCGCACGCGCCTCCGTCCCGTCGCGGATGGCCGGATGAGCCGGCTCGAAGGCGCGCTCATCGCAGCGCTGATGACCGTCGCGGGCCTGGCGATCCTCGGGCTCGCCTCGAACAGCGCCGCCGTCATCGTCGCGTTCGCGACGTTCGCCAGCTACGCCGGCATCTACACGCCGTTGAAGCGGCGGACGTCGCTGTCCACCGTGATCGGCGCGGTGCCCGGCGCGCTGCCGCCCCTCATCGGCTGGGCCGCGGTACGCGGATCGGTCAGCGGCGTGCAGCCGTGGACGCTGTTCCTGATCATGTTCCTCTGGCAGCTGCCGCACTTCCTCGCGATCGCGTGGATGTTCCGCGAAGACTACGCGCGCGCCGGTCTGCCCATGCTGACCGTCGTCGACAAGCACGGCGCGTTCACGGGGCGCCAGGCGACGCTGTGGGCAGCGGCGCTCATTCCGTTCAGCCAGCTGCCATATCTCTTCGGCATGGCGACGTCGGCGTACGCGGTCGGCGCCGTGGTGCTCGGACTCGGACAGCTCTGGCTCGCGTTCGCGTTCGCACGGCATCGGTCCATTGCCAATGCGAAGACGCTGTTTCTGGCGTCGATCGTCTACCTGCCGCTGCTGTGGGTGCTGATGATGATGTGCCGGAGGCTGGCCTGACCGCCGCCGATCTGCCGGCGCTCAACGCGTCGTTGAACGCGACGTCGGCTGTGCTGCTGGTGACCGGCTGGTGGCACATCAAGCACGGTCACATCCAGACGCATCGGCGCTTCATGATCGCCGCGTTCGTCGCGTCATCGCTCTTCCTGATTTCGTACACGATCTACCACGCGCAGATTGGCTCGAAGCCGTTTCCAGGCACCGGCATCGCACGGACGATCTACTTCTCGATTCTGATCCCGCACGTCGTGCTGGCGGCGGTCGTGCTGCCGTTGGCGATCCTGACGCTGCGGCGGGGGCTCATCCGCAGCGACGTGCGCCATCGGCGCATCGCACGCATCACGTTTCCCGTGTGGCTGTTCGTCTCGATCACGGGCGTGATCGTCTACGTAATGCTGTATCAGATGTATTGACGGCACACCGCGAGACCACAGCGGCCGGTGGCCGCGGGCACCAACGCGTACAGACCTGCGGCGGCCTAATCGCCGTCCCGCAGGTCTTCGCTCGAACCCTTCGGCCTATTTGCCGAAGCGATCGAAGATGTCGACGAGCTCGTTCAACTGCTTGCGGGTCTCGCCGTCACCCTTGGCGATGCCGTCCTGAACGCAGTGGTCGATGTGATGCCGAAACACCGCCAAGCCGATCCGGTTGAGGGCGGCTTCCGCCGCTGCCAGCTGCTGCAGGATCTCGATGCAGGATCGGGGCTCCTCGATCATGCGACGAATGCCCCGCACCTGGCCTTCGATGCGGTTCAAGCGCCGCACGAGCGCTTGCTGATCGTACGATTCCAGCGGGGCCGACGACCCTTCTTCGGACAGCCGATCGTCCACTACGGGCACTGTCTGAATCATTGCGACTTTCTCCCCCTGTTGCGGAATACGACGACCGGCGCCAAGTGTTGCCTGGAGAAACACGCGGCCTGATGCGATGTTTCCGGCCGTTTTCGAGCAAAGTGGAATGACAACTTGGGTTGCCGCCAATGACCGCATGGA
>DASZVJ010000013.1:0-26440 GCA_035547155.1 Vicinamibacterales bacterium | reverse complement strand
CGCCGCGCCTCATCCAGTGCCTGGGCGTCGCGCGCGCGCAGCGCCTCCGGCCACACGCGCCACGACCATTGTCCGCGCGACTCCGCGATCGCCAGGAACAGCGCGTAGTCGTCCAGCCACCAGCGCTCACGCGCGACGTAGGCCGCGAGCGACGCCGCGCGCGGCGTCAACTGTTCCCACTCCTCGCGCACGAACGTCGCGAATGCCAGGGCCAATGCGTCGTCCTTCGCTTGCCGAACGAGGTCATATCGCACGACCGGTGACTCGCGCGCGGCTGCGAGCGCGTGCTGTCCATCGGCGGACATGGCGTCCATGCCGCCGGCCCGCGCGAAGTCCGGCACGCGATCGAGCGCGATGTAGATCGGATCGATCGCCAGCGTCGACAGCGCGGAGTACGGCGACGTCATGCCCGGCGGCATCGTGCCGAGCGGCAGCACCATCAGACGATCGAGTCCCGACGCGTGCAGCCACGTCGCCAGCGGTTCAATCGCCGCGATGTCGCCGATGCCCCAATCCTGATGCGATCGAAGAGAAAACAGCGGGAGATTCACGCCCGCGTGCCGCACGTGTGCCATCACAATCCAGCCAGTCCGTTCGTCAGCCGGGCGATCCCATCGTCGAAGACGGCGGGCGCCGGCAGGAGACTGAGCACCACGTACGCTTCATCGGCAAAGTCGAAGAAGTACCCAGGGTGCACGAGCACGTGCTGCTCGGCGAACAGCCGAAGCACGAGCGCCTCCTCGGACAGGATAGCTGGAACGCGCACGACGGCGGACCATCCGCCCTCGGGCTCGACGAGCGTGAGCGCAGGCCGCGCGCGGACGAGGTCGCGGAGCGCCGACAGGTTGCGCACAAGGCGATCGGCGATCGACGCGCGAATCTTGCGTCCGGCGGTCAGCAGCGCATGCGCGGCCACTTGCACCGGCGTCGACACCGACAAATAGGTGTCGGCGATGATCTCGAGTCGCGCGAGCGCGCCGGCGACGTCTTCGTCCGGCCCGGAGACCGCGATCCACGCCAGCTTCATCTGCGGCAGCCCTGCCGATTTCGACAGGCCGCCCAGCGTGAACGTCAGCGCGCGCGACTCCCCCGCCATCGTGGTCGCGTCCCGTCGCGGTGCGAGCGGATAGTCGGCGAACACTTCGTCCGCCACGATGGCCAGGCGATGGCGACTGGCCAGTCCAACCAACCAGTCCCGATCGTCTGAATGCAGCATCGAGCCCGTCGGGTTGTTCGGGCTGACGACGAGCACGGCGCGTGTCCGCGGGGAGAGGGCACGCTCGACGCTGGCGCGATCGAGGCACCAGGCGCCGGCAGGATCGAGCCGGTACGGCACGGGAACGAGGGCATCCAGGCGCGTGAGCAGGTCGAACAGTGGGTAGCTCGGCTGTGGGACGACCACCTCGTCGCCAGGCTCGCCGAGCAGTTTGAAGAGGAACGAGTAGGCTTCGCTCGTGCTCGCGGTGAGCACGCAGTGCTCGGCGGACACCGCGATGCCGCGTTCACGGTAGGTCTCGACCACGGCCTCTCGCGTGGTACGGTCGCCGAGCGCAGACGGACGGTAGGACGCGATGGCTTGACTCACGAACACGTCTGACAGGTCGGGGTACGGCAACCCGACGGCTGTCGGATTCGTCTCGGTCAGATCGCGGAACGCCAGGCCGGCCGCGCGGGCGCGTTCCACGGCATCGGTGAGAGCGTTGGCGGCCAGCTGCGCCGGCAGGCGCGACGAGAACATTGCACAGAGCTTACCGGTTCTTCGTCCGTCACCGCGCGTGGACCTGCACTACACTTTCGGATGACGTTGACAAGGAGCGTCCGCATGTCGAAATGCCCGTTCGTCCTCGTCGCCGCGCTGGCGCTGGCCATCGCGCCGCTCGGCGCGCAGCAGCCCGCGGCTCCCGCGCGCCTGTCCGTGCCGTACGAGATGTTCACGCTGCCGAACGGCCTCACCGTGATCCTGAACGAGGATCACAGCGTGCCGAAGGTCGCCGTCAATATCTGGTATCACGTCGGCTCGTCGTACGAGAAGCCGGGCCGCACGGGCTTCGCGCATCTCTTCGAGCACCTGATGTTCGAAGGATCGGGCCACGTGAAGCCAGGCCAGTTCGACAATCTCCTCGAGGCTGCCGGCGGCTCCAACAACGGATCGACGACGGAAGATCGCACGAACTACTACGAGGAAGTGCCGTCGAACGCGCTCGACCTGCCGCTGTATCTCGAGTCCGATCGCATGGGCTATCTCCTCGATATCGTCACGCCGCAGACGGTCGACAGCCAGCGAGACGTCGTCAAGAACGAGTTGCGCCAGCGCTATCAGAACGCGCCGTACGGACAGGCGTTCCTGCGGATGACCGAGCTGCTGTATCCGAAGGACCATCCGTACCACTGGCCGGTCATCGGCTACATGGACGATCTCAGCGCGGCGAGCCAGGATGACGTGATCGACTTCTTCAAGAAGTACTACGCGCCCGGCAACGCGAGCCTCGTCATCTCCGGTGACATCACGCCGGCCGAGGCGCGCAAGCGCGTCGAGTACTGGTTTGGCGACGTGAAGCCCGGCCCGCGGATTCCGCTGCTGAAAGTGCCTGCGGCCGAGCTGACGGGCGTGATCAAGGAGACGCTGCAGGATCGCGTGCAGCTGCCGCGCATCTATCTGGCCTGGCTGACGCCGGGCCTGTACGAGCCGGGCGACGCCGAGCTCGACATGGTGAGTCGCGTACTCGCCGGCGGCAAGAGCTCGCGGCTCTACAAGCGGCTCGTATACGACCTGCAGATCGCGCAGGACGTCAACGCCGCGCAGAACTCGTCCCGCTTCGGATCGATCTACACGATCGTCGTCACGGCGCGGCCCTCGCAGGATCCGCCGGACCAGGTGCTGGCGCGGCTGACCGCCGTCGTCGACGAAGAGCTCGACAAGCTGCGCGCGACGCCGCCCGACGCGCGCGAGGTCGAGCGCGCGAGGAACAGCATCGAGGCGTCGTTCTACAGCAACATCGAAACGGTCGCCGGCAAGGCGGATCAGCTCAACGCGTACTTCACGGCGACGGGCAACCCGGACTACTTCGCGGAGGATCTCGGCCGCTATCAATCGCTGGCGCCCGATGACATCCAGGCGGCGATCAAACACTGGCTGCCGGCGGATCGCCGGCTCGAGCTGTCGATCGTGCCGCAGACGGAGGCCAAGTGAGGACGCGCATGACGACACAGACCCGCATCGCCCGTCTCGCCGGCCGCACTGTCATCGCGGCCGTCGCGCTCACGCTCGTCGCCATGGCGCCGCTCGCGGCCAGGCAGGAGGCGCCCGATCGATCCAAGCCGCCGGAGCTCGGCCCGGCGCCGTCGCTCAAGATTCCGCCGATCACCAAGCGGGCGTTGAGCAACGGGCTGCCGGTGTGGATCGTCGAGATGCACGAAGTGCCGGTCGTCGATGTCACGATGATCGTGAAATCCGGCGCCTCGTCCGATCCCACCGACAAATACGGCGTCGCCAGCTTCACGGCAGCGATGCTCGACGAAGGGGCCGGCACGCGTGACGCACTGGCGATCGCCGACGCGATCGAATTTCTCGGTGCGACGCTGACGACATCGAGTGCGTTCGACGCGTCGAGCGTGCACCTGCACAGCCTCGCATCGAAGCTCGACGCGGCGCTGCCGATCTTCACCGACGTCGTACGTCGCCCGACGTTTCCGCAGGCCGAGATGGAACGGCTGCGGACGGAACGGCTGACCACGCTGCTGCAGTACCGCGACAACCCGCAGCAGCTCGCCGCCAGCGCCTTCGTGCGCATCCTGTACGGGCCGCAGCATCGCTACGGGACGGGCACGATCGGCACGGAGACGACGAACAAGGCGATGACCGTCGCCGACCTGCGCCAGTTCTACGCGGCGCACTATCGCCCGCAGAACGCGCATCTCCTCGTCGTCGGCGACGTGACGGCCTCGTCGATTCTGCCGAAGCTCGAGCGCGCGTTCGGGACGTGGACGGCGGCCGGCGAGGTCGCGCGTCCGGTGCTACCGTCCGTGCCGGCGCCGACGACGCGCCGCATCTTTCTCATCGACAAGCCCGGCGCGGCGCAGTCGCAGATCCGTATGGGCACGATCGGCGTCGCGCGCAGCACGCCGGACTATCACACGATCGACGTGCTCAACACGCTGCTCGGCGGATCGTTCACGTCGCGTCTGAACATGAACCTGCGTGAGGAGCACGGCTACACGTACGGCGCGGGCTCGGCGTTCGACATGCGCCAGGTCGCGGGTCCGTTCTTCGCGGCCGCCGGAGTCCAGACGGACAAGACCGTCGAGTCCCTCACCGAGTTCTTCAAGGAGATCGATGGCATCCGTGAGCCGGTCCCGGACGATGAGCTCGCGCGCGCGAAGAACCTCGAGGCGCTGAGCTTCCCCGGGACGTTCGAGACGACATCGGACATGGCGTCGCAGCTCGCGGCGCTGATTGTCTACAAGCTGCCGGATACGTTCTTCGACGAGTACGTGCCGAAGATTCAGGCCGTCACGGCCGCCGACGTCCAGCGCGCCGCGACGCAGCGATTGAACAGCCAGACGTTCGTTGTTGTCGTGGCGGGCGATCTCGCGAAGATCGAACAGCCGATCCGAAACGCCAACTTCGGCGCGGTCACGATCGTCAACGTGGACGACGTGCTGCGGTAGCGTTCAGATTCGACGGCAGACGCTCGAATCTGCACGCCCTGGCACCGCGAAGGTCATCGAGCGACAGACCGCCCAGCGCGGAGCGCCGGAGCCTTTCAGAGCGCCGGACCTTCAGATCCGGCGTTGCGACATCAGTGCGCGACTTGGGGGCCGACGGTCGGCGTATGCGAGGGCGCGTCGCTCGCCGGAAAGGACTCGTCCAACGTCTCGTTGAGCATGTCCTCACCGTGCTGCGTGAAGGCGCTGTGCAGGATTTGAAGGCGCTGGCGGACCGACCGATAGACGAGCAACGCACCGGCAACACCGGCGACGGTGGTCCATTTCCAGATCTGACTCATAGCGCCTCCATCGACCCGCGCCTTCTTTGCAAGCATCGGGCCGAAACGGGACGTGCCGGCTACCGGGCCGAATCACGGCCGGCAATGGGGCTATGTTGAACGTTTGACGCGAGTGGTGAAAAGGCTGACCAGGGTACCCACCACCGTCACCACGACCGCGCCCACGACATTCAGCCAGAGATACGCGACCGAGCGCGACGCGACGTACGCCACGGCGGCCATGCCGGCGACGAGGCCGACGAACGCGCCATGGCCATTGGCGCGCCGTACACCGAGCGCCAGGATGAAAACACCGAGTAACGAACCGTAGAAATACGAGCCATACCGGTTCACCACTTCGATGAGCGAGCCCAGCCGCGCCGCGAACACCGCCATCGCGCACGCGAACGCGCCCCACGCGGCGGTGGCCCACTTCGAGATGAACAGATAGTGCGCGTCGGTCGCGACCGGCCGCAGCAGGCGTTTGTAGACGTCAATCACCGTCGCCGTGGCCAGCGCATTGAGCTCCGCGGCGATGCTCGACATCGCGGCCGCGAAGATCGCGGCGATGATCAGGCCCACGAGCCCAATCGGCATGTGCCGCACGACGAACGTCGGGAAGACGTAGTTCACGTCCGTCCAGCTCGCATCGCCCGTCGCGTCCTTGACGAGCGTGACGGCGCGCGTACGCACGTCGTTGACTGCCGCGTCCGCGGCAACAAACGCCTGACGCGACGACATATCGTCTGCCGCCGCCATGGCCGCCGCGGCCTCGCGTCGCTGCTGATACGCGTGGACGTATTCGGCCTGGAGCGCCGAGTATTCGGCGCCGTGTCCGGCGGCCTCGATGCGCGCGACGGGCGCATCGTTGAACAGCAGCGGGCTCGGATGGAAGACGAAGTACACGAACATCAGCACGCCCGTCAGCAGGATGAGCGCCTGCAGCGGGATCTTCACGAACGCGCTCATGTAGAGCGAGTGCCGGCCTTCGTTGACGGACTTCGCCGTCAGATACCGCTGGACCTGGCTCTGATCGCAACCGAAGTACGACAGCGACAGAAACAGACCGCCGATCAGCCCCGACCAGAACGTGTAGGTTTCATGGATATCGAACGTGAAGTCGAGCGCCTGCGTACGGCCAACGGCGCCCGCCACGTGCAGCGCCGATCCGAGCCCGATACCATCTGGCAGACGCGCCACGAGGACGATCACCGCCGCGACGATGCCAGAGACGATGACCGCCATCTGTTTGACGTCGGTCCACGTGACGGCCTGAACGCCGCCAATCATCGTGTAGATCACCGTCGGCGCGCCGATCGCCAGCACGGTCAGCGTCAGGTTCCAGCCGAGCACGATCGACAGAATCACGGCCGGCGCCGCAACAATCACGCTGCACGACAGCCCGCGCGAGATCAGGAACAGCACGGCCGTCAGCGTGCGTGTCTTCAGATCGAAGCGGCGCTCGAGGTACTCGTACGCCGTGTACACCTTCGCGCGCCAGAAGAACGGCACGACGGTGACCGACAGGATGATCATCGCGATCGGCAGGCCGAGGTAGAACTGCACGAACCGCATGCCGTCGGCGTACCCCTGTCCGGTCGTGCTCGTCATCGTGATGGCGCTCAACTGCGTCGCCATCACGGACAAGCCGACGGCCCACCACGGCAGGCTGCGGCCCGCCAGCAGATAGCCTTCGACTTCGTGCGTGTTGCGGCTGAGACGGATGCCGTCCCAGACGACCCAGACGAGATACGCCGCGACGATCAGCCAGTCGACGACGCTCATGCAGGACCGAAGTGACGGCCGAACCAGTAGAGCGCGGCGATGGTGATCGCCTCGACGAGGACGATCAGCACGAACAGACGGGGAAGACGGGACGTGTCGTCGGAACGATCGTGCGCGTCAGGCGAGACCGGCGCAGACATGCAAAGTCAGTATAGACGCGCGACATGCGCCGGGCGCCCACAAGGGGCGGCCCTACGTTTGCCCTCCGTCTGTAGGGGCGGCCCTAGTGGCCGCCCAGTACACGCCTACAACTCTCGCAACGCCGTCGCAATCGGCAGACGCGCCGCACGGAACGCGGGCATGATGCCGCCAATCAGGCCCATCGCCAGCGACCAGATCAAACCGAGCCCCAACAGCGTCGGCGTGACGCGAAACGCGAACGCCACCTGACTGAACGTCTGAAAGTTCATCGTCGACGTTTGATAGCCGTTGAAGCCCGCGTACGCGGCGATGCCGCCGATGAGCCCGCCGAGCGCGGCGAGCAGCATCGATTCGGCGAGCACGGATACCAGCACGGCCGGCGCGTTGAAGCCGAGCGCACGCAAGGTCGCGATCTCCCGCGCGCGTGTCGCGACGGCCGTGTACATCGTGAGAATCGCGCCGAAGATCGCGCCGATCGCCATCAGCCCCGCGATGCCGAATCCAATCGTCCGCACCAGTGTCGAGAGCGTCGTCGACTGCGCCGCGTAGTAGTCCGTCTCGCGCCGCACCGAGACGCTGACCTGCGGGTTCGTCGTCAGCCAATCCTTGAACGCGTCGAAGCTCTGCGGCGAGTCGAGCCGGACGAGCACGGACTGATAGCTGTTGCCGCGGCGATACGCGCTCTGCAGCGTCCGCGCGTCGCACCAGATCTCGGTTTCGGCGACGCCTCCGTCTGCTTCGAACATGCCGACGACCTTCCACGACACCTGACCGGACGTGATCGTCGATCCGACCGTCAATCCCGAGAACTGTTTCGACGCCGCACGGCCGACGATGACCTCGTTCGTGCCGAACTGGAACATGCGGCCGTCGATGATCGACGCGCCGTCGCGGACGAAGAACGCCGACGGCTCGATGCCGCGCAGCGGCACGTTCGCGCTCGTGCCCGTCGAGATCTTCGGGAGATCGGTGATGACGAACAGCTCGGCCGACGCGGCCAACTGCTGGCCTTCGCGGACGATGCCCGGCGCCTGCTTGATGACGTCGGTCTCCGGTCCGGACAAGCCGCTCGTCATCTCCGCATCGGCGCCGCTGCGCATGACGATGGCGCGGCTCGGCGACCCGGCGTCGCGCATGGCGGCGACGAAGCCTTCCGCAATCGACAGCACCGCAACCAGCACGACGACCACACCAGCGATGCCGACGATCGCGACGGCGGATGAGCCGAGCCGCTGTGGCACCGTACGAAGATTCAACCAGGTGACGGCGAGAGTCTGCTTGAGGCCGTTCACGTCAGTTCCTCCGCAGCGCGTCGACGATCCGCAGCCGCATCGCGTACATCGCCGGGAGCAGACCCGCGAGCAGGCCCAGCGCCACCATCAGCCAGACGCCGGTGAGCACATCCGCCGACGGCAGGAAGAACGCCGGCAGCAGACCGTTGGTCGGATCACCGTTCTGCACGATCGCCCAGGCCAGCGCCAGACCGAGCACGCCGCCGAGGATCGCGATGCACACGGATTCTGCGAGCACGAGCGTCAGAATCAGGCCGTTCGAGAATCCCAGCGTCTTGAGCACGGCGAGCTCGCTCGTGCGCTCGCGCACCGACTGCGCCATCGTATTCGCGACGACGAGCAGGATCGTGAACAGCACGGCGGCGAGAATCGCGATCATGATGCTGCCGATGTCACCGATCTGCTTCGCAAAGCTGTCGACGAAGCCCTTCTCCGTCGTCGTCTTGGTCTCCGCGGAGGAGTTTGCGAACATCGCGTCGAATTTGTCCGCCATCTCGAGCGACTTCGACGGGTCGTCGATCTTCACGATGTACCAGCCGACGAGTCCCTCGCCGAACGAACGGTTCTCGTCGAGGTAGTCGTAGCGGAAATAGAAGTTCGTCGTGTCGACGCCCTTGTCGCCGTCGTAGATGCCGACGAGGTTGAACTCCCACGTATCGCCCGTGCCGGACTTCGGCCGCCAGATCGTGCCCTGAATCGGAATGCGATCGCCGATCTTCCAGCCGAAGCGATTCGCGAGCGCGCGGCCCGCGATCGCGCCCTGACGATCCGCGAGCCACGCCTGCATCTGATCCGCCGGCAGCCGGTACTCCGGGTAGATGTGCATGAACGGCTCTGGCTCGACCGCGATCTGCGCGAAAAAGTTCGACGGATCCTGGTAGATGCCGCCGAACCACGAGTTGTGCGTGACGGCCTCGACGCCGGGCACCGTCGCGAGCCGTGTCTTGTACGCGATCGGCAACGGCTGAATCAGGCTGACCTTGTGGATGATGATGAGGCGATCGAGCCCCGCGAGCTGGACGCCGACGCCGAACGCCGCGCGGATCGTCATCAGGATCCCGAACAGCAGGAACGCGACGAAGATCGACGCGAGCGTGAAGATGGTCCGGATCTTCCGGCGCCAGAGGCTCTTCCACAACAGCGGCAGATACTTCATGCCGGCGCTCCGTCGAGCGTGCCCTTGTCGAGATGGATCGTCCGCGTCGCACGCTCCGCCGCGTGCGGGTCGTGCGTGACCATGACGATCGTCTTGCCGTGATCGCGATTGAGCGCTTGCAGCAGATCGAGAATCTCGTCGCCGGCCTTGCGATCGAGATCGCCCGTCGGCTCGTCGCACAGCAACAGCGTCGGATCGGTGACGATCGCACGTGCGATGCCGACGCGCTGTTCCTGGCCGCCGGACAGCTGACGCGGATAGTGCTTCGCCCGCTCGGCGAGACCGACGACCTTCAGCGCGATCGCCACACGCTTCTGCCGCTCGGCCTTCGACAGCGACGTCAGCAGCAGCGGCAGCTCGACGTTGCGCTCAGCCGTGAGCACCGGCAGCAGGTTGTAGAGCTGGAAGACGAAGCCGACGTGCCGCGATCGCCAGCGCGACAGGCCGCTGCCGGACAGATTGCTGATCGTCGTGCCGCCGATGTCGATGGTGCCGCCGCTCGGCGTGTCCAGCCCGCCAATCAGATTGAGGAGCGTCGTCTTGCCCGATCCCGACGGTCCCATCAACGCGAGGAACTCGCCGGACGGCACCTCGAGGTCGACGCCTTTCAGGACGTCGATGCGCTCAGCGCCGCGCGTGAAGTGCTTGTGGACGTTGTGAACGCGGACGAGGACGTCGGACATCACTTCACCACCACCTTCGCGCCGTCGGCGATCGTCGCCGGCGCCGCGGTGACGACGCGCTCGCCGCCCTGGAGTCCGGCGCGCACTTCCAATCGATCGCCATCCGTGCCGCCGATCTGCACGGCGCGGCGCTCGACGACGTCGCCGCGCACGACGAAGACGAACGACTTCCCGTTCTCCGTGTGCACCGCCACCTTCGGCACGAGCGTCGTCGGCTGCTGCGACGCCGGCTGGGTCGTGTCCTCGTCTCGGAGGAACGTGACCTTGATGCCCATATCCGGCAGGATGCGCGGATCCAGCTTCTCGAAGCCGATACGCACGAGCACCGTCGCTTTCTGGCGATCGGCGGCGGGGATCGTCGTGATGACGTGCCCGGGAATTTGCCAATCCGGATACGCGTCGAGGACCGCCGTCACCTTCTGCCCCGGCGTGACGCGATTGATGTAGCTCTCGTTGACGTCGACTTCGATCTCGAGCGATCGCATGTCGACGATGGTGCAGATGCCGGTGCGCGTGAATCCGCCGCCGGCCGAAACCGGCGACACCATCTCGCCCGGCTGCGCGTCCTTCGAGATCGCGATGCCGCTGAACGGCGCGCGGATGATCGTGTTGTCGAGCTCGGTCTTCTGCACCGCGACCTGGCGATCGGCGACGGCAATCTGCTGCCGCAGCGCCGCGATGTGGGCCGTCGTCGCGTCGACGGCCGCCTGCGCACCGTCGAGATCGGCCGCAGTCCCGAGCCCGCGCGCGGTCAGCTGCTTCACGCGGCCGAGCGTGATCTTCTGCTGCTCGAGCTGGACGGCGCTCTCGTCGATCGCGCGCTGCGCAGCGCCGAGCTGCGCTTCCGCCAGATCCAACGCCGCTTTCGGCGACGCATCGTCGAGCCGCGCGAGAATTTGTCCCTCGCGCACGGCCATGCCTTCCTCGACGTTAATCTCGACGACTTTGCCCGTGATCTTCGACGACACCGTCGCGCGGCGCCGTGCGGTCACGTAGCCGGACGCGTTCAGCACGGCCGCTTGCGTGCCTGCCGCGCGCGCGGACACGGTCGCGGTCTGGACTTCGAGTGGATGTTCGCGCGTCGCGGCCCACCAGCCGATCGCGCCCACGAGCACGACGAGCAGCAGCAGGATCCACGGCCATTTGCGGCGCGGTGTGTGCTCGGGCTCGCGCTCGATGCGCAACGCTGCGAGGTCGTCCTTCAACTCAGCCATAGCGGATTCGTGCGGGATCGATCGGCATGTCCGACCGGCGCCTCACTATATGACGGAGTCTCGCCGCCAGGCGCCGGCGGCGGCGACGGACAATCGGCGAACGGCGGTCAGCGAGCGGTAGGCAGCGAGCGCGACCGCTGTTCGCGCAAAAGGCGAAGGCCCGGACACGCGCGAGTCAGCGCGCGTCCGGGCCGGATTTCGTTCGAGGGTCGACGTCGATGCGCGAGCTCGCGCTCAGCGTCCCGGCACGCCCAGCCACGGCCGCGTCAGGTAGTCGTTGAGCGTCAGGCCGAAGAGGATGAACAGCCAGCAGAAGCCGGTGATGACGACGACCTTCGTGAGCGGCGTGTTGTAGCGCACGCCCATGAAGAAGATGACGACGAAGCTCGCCTTGAGCAGCGCAATGGCCAGCGCGATGGGCGTGTTCATCCAGCCGAAGTCGTGGATCGCCGCGAGATACGTGAGGGCAGTCAGAATCAGCAGCGCGACGAACGTCGCGACGTACGTACCGGTCGGCGTGACGATGTGTTCGTGTTCGGACATGACGCGTTAGCCCCCGTGCGCGGCCAGGTGCGCGCCGAGCAGGTACAACAGCGGAAACAGGAAAATCCACACGATGTCGACGAAGTGCCAGTAGAGACCGGAGATCTCGACGGGCGTGTAGTACTCCGACGAGAACCGGCCGCGGATGGCCATCGTGAGAATCACGAGCATCAGGCCGATGCCGACGATCATGTGCGCCGCGTGGACACCGGTCAGCATGAAGTACAGCGAGAAGAACAGCTGCTGCTGCCCCGCGTCCGGCAGCGTCATGTCGAAGTGCGGCCCGGGCACGAGATGGTGCTCGAACTTTTCCTTGTACTCGAAGAACTTGACGACGAGGAACGTCGCGCCGAAGACGATCGTCAGGATGAGGTTGACGATCTGTCCCTTGCGCGAGCTCACCTGCGCCGATCGCACCGCCAGCGCCATCGTCAGCGAGCTGCAGATCAGCACGCCCGTGTTGAGCGCGCCGAGGCCGACGTTCAGGTGATGGCTGCCGAGGACCCACGCCTCCGGATACGTGATCCGGTAGACGATGTAGGCCATGAACATGCCACCGAAGAACATGATCTCGGTGACGAGGAACACCCACATCCCGAGGGTCGACGCCTCGAGCTGCTGGCTCATCGAGTAGAAGTGGTGCTGCAGATTCGGGTTGTGCGCATGTCCCTGCGCGCCCGTCTCGAGCGGCGTCGAAGAGCTAGCCAACGTGCACCTCCCGGCCCGGGTTGTAGTTGTAGGCCGGCTCGTTCACGACCGGATCGGACTCGAAGTTGAAGGTCGGCGGCGGCGACGGCACCGTCCACTCCAGTCCCTTCGCGCCCCACGGATTCGCCGGCGCCTTTGCGCCCTTGAAGAGCGAGTAGGTCAGATAGAACGCCGGCAGCAGATACCCGACGGCGAGCACGCCCGCGCCGGCGGTCGACAACACGTTCAGGACCTGGAACTCGTCCGGATACGCGTGGTAGCGCCGCGGCATGCCCATGTAGCCGAGCACGAACTGCGGGAAGAACGTCAGGTTGAAGCCGATGAACACCAGCACGGCTGACGCCTTCGCGAGCGTGTCGTTGAACATCCGGCCCGTCATCTTCGGCCACCAGAAGTGCAGGCCGCCGAGGTACGCCATGAGCGATCCGCCGACCATGATGTAGTGGAAGTGCGCGATGACGAAGTAGCTGTCGCTCAGATGGATGTCCATGCCCATCGCGGCAAGGAACAGCCCCGTCAGGCCGCCGATGGTGAACAGCCCCAGGAAGCCGATGACCCAGTAGACGCTCGAGTCCCACGTCACCGCGCCCTTGTACATCGTCGCGGTCCAGTTGAACGTCTTCACGGCCGACGGAATCGCGACGAGCATCGTGAGGATCGAGAAGACGAGGCCCGCGTAGATCGACTGGCTGCTGACGAACAGGTGATGGCCCCAGACGAGGAAGCCGATGAGCGCGATGGCCAGGCTCGAGAACGCGACGAAGCTGTAGCCGAACACCTGCTTGCGCGACACCGCAGCGACGAGCTCGCTGATCACGCCCATGCCGGGCAGCACCATGATGTAGACGGCCGGGTGCGAGTAGAACCAGAACAGGTGCTGGAACAGCACCGGATCGCCGCCGAGCGACGGATCGAAGAACCCGAGGTGCAGGAAGCGCTCGGCCGCGACGAGCAGCACGGTGATCGCGATGACCGGCGTGCCCAGGATCATCTGCAGGCTCGTCGCGTACATCGCCCACACGAACAGCGGCAGCCGGAACCACGTCATGCCGGGCGCGCGCATGCGGTGCACGGTGACGATGAAGTTGAGGCCGGTGAGGATCGACGAGAAGCCGGTGATGAACACGCCGACGGCCGCGGTCGTCACCGCCGTGTGCGACGACAGCGTGCTGTACGGCACGTAGAAGGTCCAGCCCGTGTCCAACCCGCCGGTGAAGACGGCGGTCAGCGTGATGATGGCGCCGGCAATGTAGATGTACCAGCTCAGCAGGTTGATGCGCGGAAACGCCAGGTCCTTCGCGCCGATCATGATCGGCAGCAGGAAGTTGCCGAGCACGGCCGGGATCGACGGCACGAGGAAGAAGAAGATCATCACGACGCCGTGCAGCGTGAAGAGCTTGTTGTACGTGTCCGACGTCCAGAGGTCGCCCTTCGGCGTCAGCAGCTCGAGCCGGATGCCGGCCGCGAACATCGCGCCCACGGCGAAGAAGATGGTGATCGAGATCAGATAGAGGATCGCGATCCGTTTGTGGTCCTTCGTGAGGAGCCACGCGCCGAGGCCGTAGGGCGGGCCGAGATAGCTGTCTTGCGTGTGTGCGACGTCACTCATAAGAACATTCCCGCCTAGTGGGCCGGCGCGGCGTCGGCCTTGAGCGTCTTCAAGTACGCGATGATCTGGATGACCTGTTCTTCGCTGACCAACCCCTGGAACGGCGGCATGATCGGCTGATAGCCCTTCACGACCTTCGCGGTCGGGACCATGATCGACTCACGCACGTAGTTGTCGTCGGCGATCACCGTGCGGCCATCCGCGAGCTGCACCTGGCTGCCGTAGACGCCGACGAGCGACGGCGCCACGCCGGTGTGATCGCTCTTGTGACAGGTCGAACAGCCGTAGGTCGATCCCGTGAACAGCTGCTCGCCGGCCTGCGCCGGTGGCACGGCCGGACCGCCGGCACTGCCGCCGCCCGCGAGCCACGCCTCGTACTCCTCGGGCGGCATCGCCGTGACCGTGCCGATCATCGCGGAGTGATTGGTGCCGCAGTACTCCATGCAGAACAGGTGATACGTGCCCGGCACTTCCGCCTTGAACCACAGCGTCGTCAGCTTGCCGGGCACCGCGTCCATCTTCACGCGGAACGCGGGGATCGAGAAGTCGTGGATCACGTCCTCGGAGCCGAGGGTGACGCGGACGTTGCGGCCGATCGGCACGTGCAGCTCGTTGATCTCGCGCACGCCCTCGGGATGCTGGACCTTCCACATCCACTGCTTGCCGACGGCGAAGACCTCCATCGAGTCCACCGGCGGCCGCGCGAGACGGAAGAACAGGTCCGCGCCCCAGAAGAACATGATCATCGCGAGGACGAACGGGATGAACGTCCACGTCAGCTCGAGCGCGAGCGAGCCGTGAATGTCGGCGCCCACCGCGTCCGGATGACGGCGCCGGAACTTCACCGCGAAAATCAGGACCAGCGCCGCGACCAGCACGACGAAGAACGCGCTGACCGCCGCGATGAACAGGAACAGCAGGTCCATCTCGCCGGAAATCGACGAGGCGCTCGGAGGGAACAACGGAAAAGGTAGCTTCATCTAGCGGGTACCCGTTGCGGTCGGTGCGACCGCGCTCGCCTGCCGCCGCTCACGCCGCAGCATCACCACAATGAACGTGCCCAGCGCCCCGATCGTCAGCAGCCCACCCACGCGGACGGCCGTGATGATCGCGAAGCCGTACCGGCCGGTCGCAGGGTCGTAGTGATAGCAGAACAGTTGCGCCTGATCGACGATCGTGCCGATCTTCTTGTCCGCCGCGTCCATCAGCGCGAACTTCAGATCGCGCGGCGCGAACTCGATGCCGAACAGATAGCGCGAGACGTGTCCCTGCGGCGTCAGGATCGTGATCGCCGCCGGATGTGCGTACTGCCCGAGCTTCTCGTCGTAGGCGTACCGGAATCCGACAGCCTTCGTCAGCGCGTCGATCGACGACTGACGGCCGGTGAGGAAATGGATGCCGGTGTCGGTGCCGGGGCGGCCATAGCGCTTCACGAACGACGCGCGCTTGCCCGCCGCGAGGCTCGGCGTCTCAGCGGGATTGAAGCTGACGACGAGCACGTCGAACTGGCGGCCGGCGTCGAAGTTCATCGCCGTGATCGACGCGGCTACGGCGTTAATCACCTGCGTGCACAGCATCGGACACTCGTAGTACGCGAGCACGAGCACGACCGGCCGCGTGCCGAAGTACTGGCCGAGGATCACGTCGTGGCCGTTCTCGTCGACGAACGGCGCCGTCAACGGCACCGCCGAGTCGAGCTTCTGATCGATGCCGACGTCGCGCAGGATCGGAATCGCTTGCAGCGCCGACGGGGTCGGCGGCGGCACCGACAACGGTGCGGACATCTGCGCGTACGCCGACACGACGGACGCCGCGAGCATCATCACACCCAACATTCCGGTGCGCACGACTGCGTGACTCGTCATGACTCGTTCCTCTTTCCGTCGTCCGCGGGTTACTTCACCGCGGCAGCCGGCGCGGCCGGTGCCGGCGTGCTCGCCGGACGCACCGGCAATCCACGCTGGAGCAGCAGCTCCTTCGCGCGCTCGATCGGCAACCGGACGACCTGATTGCCCTGATCGATCCATCCGTACGTGTGCAACTGATGCTCTTCCTGGTCGCGGAAGGCCTTCAGCACCGTGGGCTCGTCGACGTTCAGTCCGGGCTGCGGCGGCGTGGCCAGGCCCGTCGCAACGCGCCCGTCCTTGACCGCCGGCATCTCCGCCGCGGCCGCGAGCGGCGCGGAGACGCCCGCCTCGACGCGATGCGGCACGAGGACGAACTTGAACATGCCCCAGACGAAGACTTCGCAGAACACGACCGTCGCGACGAGCACGACGACGAACCAGAAGAGGCCGGCGTAGTGGACGCCGTCGCCTTCGACCGGCACGGCGGCCGGTGCATGCGGGTGCTTAGTGTCCGCCATGAGCCATCGCTTCCTTGAAATACGGATCGTGCGCCGGCAGCATCGCCCGGCCGGCCAGGTTGCGCCAGAAGTACGTCAGCCACAGGCCGCCCATCGCGGCCGTCACCGCGAAATCGAGCCACGACAGCGTCGATCCTTCGTGCCGGAAGACCGGCGCGATCGTCCACGTGATGTCCACGATGCGCATGACGATGATCAGGAACGCGATCCAGCGGACCTTCATCGGGTCCTGCTTCAAGCCGCGCGAGAGCAGCAGCAGGAACGGCAGCACAAACTGGCCGACGAGCACGAGGATGCTGATCGGCGCCCACGGGCCGTTCAGGCGCTCGAGATAGAACGGGATCTCCTCCGGCAGGTTGCCGGACCAGATGATGATGAGCTGCGACACCGAGAAGTACGCCCACAGCAGCACGAACGCGAACATGAGCTTGGCGAGATCGTGGATGTTCTCCGTGCTCACCACGCCGGCCAGCGGCCGGTGCTTCACGAATGCCGACAGGACGATCAACGTGAACGCGAGCGTCGACAGGCCCTGGCCGCCGAGCGTGAGCACGCCGAAGATCGTCGACGACCAGTGCGGGTCGAGCGACATCACCCAGTCGACGGACATGAACGTGATCGTCAACACGTAGACGACGAGCCCTGGACCGGACAGCACGCGCGAGCGGCGATCGAGCGGACCGGGCAGCTGCGTCGGCTGCGTGTCCTGCTCGCGCGACCACTTGTTGAGCAGGAAGATGAAGATGCCCCAGATCACGAAGTACAGCACCGCGCGCAGCACGAAGAACTTCGGATTCAGGTAGAGCGCCTTGGCCTGGATGCCCTCGTCGTGCAGCGCTTCGGGCCGCGCCCACGAGTAGAGCGTGGTCATCTTCAGCGCGATCGGGATGAACAGCACGGCCATCAGCGGCAGCGTGCGCGTGCCCGCCTCGAAGATGCGCCGGCCGACCAGCCCCCACGCGCCGCCGCTGAGGTACTGCACCATCAGCACGGCCATCGATCCGATCGTCAGGCCGATCCAGAAGTAGTACGCGATGAGGTACGACTGCCAGAACGCTTCGCCCTTCATCGCGTAGCCCACGGCCGACAGCACGAGGCCGATCGCGCCGACGGCGATCGTCCGCGACCGCAGCCGCGCGATGATGTCGGCCGGCGGCGCTGCCAGCAGGTCCGCGTCGTTGTGACCGCCCACGCTCATCAATGTGCCTCCGTCGCCGCGGGCGCCTCGGCCGCGGGCGTCTCAGGATTCTGGAGCTTCTGCAGATCCGCCGCGGGCACGTCCGTGACCGCGCCGTGCTCGGTGAGCTGCAGCGCGCGGATGTACGCCGCGATGCGCCACCGATCCGCCGTCGGGACCTGCGTGCGATAGTCGGGCATCACGCCGAAGCCGTTGGTCATCACGTCGAAGAAGTGTCCGACCGGCGCCTGCCGGAGGCGATCGATGTGGTACGACGGCGGCTGGCGATAGCCGCGCTGCACGACCATCCCGTTGCCTTCGCCGGTGCGCCCGTGGCACGGCGAGCAGTAGATGTTGAAGCGCTCCTGGCCGCGATCGAGATCCGCGCGCGTGATCGGGAACGGGAACTCGTCGGCCACCTGGCCGTTGATCTTGCCCGTGGTCAGCAGGTCGTCGTCGAGCACATCGGAGCGCGCGACCGTGCCCTCGACGAGCGGCCGCGCCGACGATCCGTTCGGGAACACGGCGCTCGCTTCGTACGGGTCGTAGCGCGGCGCGTCGTGCATGTCCTGGCGGCATCCCGCCAGCCCGCCGACGAGCAGGAGCAGGCCGGCCAACTCCCCCATCCGCTTACTCATCAAGGGTCACCACCTCACGAGCGTGCAGCCCGGCGAGAAACGCGCCCGTCTGCTCGAGGTCGAAGCGCGGATCCGCGGCCTCGATCACGAGGAAGTACGCGTCCTGGCTGGCGCGTGCGAACCGCTTGGCGTTGAACACCGGATGGTACGGTTGCGGCAGCCCGTTCATCGCGAGCATCGACAGACCCGCCGTGAACGCGGAGAACAGAATCGTCGTCTCGAACGCGGGCGGAATGAACGCGACCCACGAATGGAACGGCCGGCCGCCGATGTTCATCGGATACGCGATGACCTGCGTCCAGTACTCCAGACCGTAGCCCGCGAGCGCGCCGACGATGCCGCCGCACAGCACGAGCGGCGAGATCCGGCGTTCGTGGAAGCCGAGCGCTTCGGCGAGACCGTGAATCGGCAGCGGTGAGAAGGCGTCCGCTTTCGTGTAGCCGGACGCATGCACCTGCTTGGCGGCGTCGAGCAGCGCCTGCGCCGAGTCGAATTCGGCGAGCAGCCCGTAGAGCGCGGGAGACGTAGCGGCGTGCGCCATCAGTGCGCGCCTCCTTCAGGGGACTTGACGCGGGCGTCGGGCACGAGCGTCCGCATCTCGAACACGGAAATCATCGGCAGCACGCGAACGAACAGGAACATCAGCGTGATGAACAGCCCGACGGTGCCGAAGAACGTCGAGAAGTCCCAGATCGTCGGCCGGTACATCTCCCACGACGAGGGCAGGAAGTCGCGGTGGAGGCTCGTCACGATGATGACGAAGCGCTCGAGCCACATGCCGACGTTGACGAACATCGCCGCCGTGAACAGCGCCCACACGTTCCGCCGCATCCGCTTCGACCACATGATCTGCGGCACGAGGAAGTTGCAGAGCAGCAGGACCCAGTACGCCCAGTTGTACGGCCCGCCGATGATGCGGTTGTACATCATGAACCGCTCGTACGGATTGCCGCTGTACCACGCGAAGAACGCCTCGCAGCTGTAGCCGTAGATCACGACGAGCCCGGTCACGAGCATGATCTTGCCCATGTTCTCGAGGTGCCGCATCGTGATGTAGTCCTGCAGCCCGTAGAGCACGCGCAGCGGAATGGCGAGCGTCAGCACCATCGCGAAGCCGGCGTAGATCGCGCCGGCGACGAAGTAGGGCGGAAAGATCGTCGCGTGCCAGCCGGGGATGATGCCAACCGCGAAGTCGAAGCTCACGACGGTGTGCACCGACAGCACGAGCGGCGTCGAGATGCCGGCCAGCAGCAGAAACGCATGCTCGTAGCGCGCCCAGTGCTTCGCCGATCCGCGCCAGCCGAGCGCGAGCATGCCGTAGACGCGCTGGAGGATCGGGCTCTCGGTCTTGTCACGGAACGTCGCCAGGTCGGGGATCAGCCCGATGAACCAGAACAGCGCGGAGACCAGGCCGTAGGTCGACACCGCGAACACGTCCCAGATCAGCGGGCTGCGGAAGTTCGGCCAGATCGTCATCGTGTTCGGGTACGGGAAGAGCCAGTACGCCGCGAGCCACGGACGGCCGGTGTGGATGACGGGGAAGATCGCCGCGCAGGCCACGGCGAAGAGCGTCATCGCCTCGGCGAACCGGTTGATCGAGTTGCGCCAGTCCTGCTTGAAGAGCAGCAGAATCGCCGAGATCAGCGTGCCGGCGTGGCCGATGCCGATCCACCAGACGAAGTTGATGATCGGGAACGCCCAGCCAACCGGGATGTTCGTGCCCCAGATGCCGATGCCCTTGGCGAACAGATAGGTGATCGACACCATCAGCGCCATCACCAGCGTGAAGCCGATCCCCATCACCACGAACCACGCCAGCGGCGTGTGGGGCGTGAGCACGACCGACGTCAGCTTGTCGGTGATCGTCCGGGCGTTCTGCCCCGGCCCGATGAGCGGCAGCGGGGCGCGAAAATCGCCTTCGGGATATTGAGACTCGTTCACGAATCGCTCCGTTCGACTCCGGTCGCGCTAGCCGAGCGCGGGGTTCGGGTTCTTCACCTTCGCCAGATACGACGTCCTCGGCCGCGTGCCGAGATCCTCGAGCAGGCCGTAGTTGCGCTGCTGCGCCTTGAGCTTCACGACGCGGCTCGCGGGATCGTTGAGATCGCCGAAGACGATCGCGTCGGCCGGGCAGACCTGCTCGCACGCCGTCTTGATCTCGCCGTCGCGGATCGGACGTTCTTCGGTCTTCGCGTCGATCCGCGCGAGATTGATCCGCTGCACGCAGTACGTGCACTTCTCCATCACGCCGCGGCTGCGAATCGTGACGTCCGGATTCCGCTGCGCCCACAGCTCGGGCGTCGAGAAGTCCGAATACAGGAAGAAGTTGAATCGCCGCACCTTGTACGGGCAGTTGTTCGAGCAGTACCGCGTGCCGACGCAGCGGTTGTAGACCATGTCGTTCAGGCCTTCATCGCTGTGCGACGTCGCCGCGACCGGGCACACGACCTCGCAGGGCGCGTTCTCGCACTGCTGACATGGCACGGGCTGATGGTAGACGCCGCTCGGCGACGCGGGATCGCCCTCGAAGTACGTGTCCACGCGCAGCCAGTGCATCTCGCGTGTCTTCGCGACCTGCATCTTGCCCACGACCGCGATGTTGTTCTCCGCCACGCACGCGACGATGCACGTGCCGCAGCCGGTGCAGGCGTTCAGATCGATCGCCATGCCCCACCGATGCCCCTTGTACTCGTGCACCGGATAGAGCGAGTCCTCGGGCTTCGGCACCTCGCGCCCGAGCTCGGCGACCACGGCCGGCGTGCGACGGTATTCCTCGGCGTCGACGACGCGCACCGGATGCCGGCCTTCCATGAGGAAGTGGTTCTGCGTCGACGAGATGTAGTAGCCCTTGCCCGTGGGCGTGAGATCCGCGCCGCCGTCGAACCAGAGCGCGTTCGACGTGCGGAGACCGAAGACGTTGTGGCCGACGCCGGTGCCCACGCGACCGGATTTCTCGCGGCCTCCGCCCAGAATCACCACGACCACGTCGTCGGCGGTGCCGGGCAGCACCCAGACCGGCAGCGTGACGCTGCGGCCCTGATACTTGATCTCCATCAGCGGCTGCTCGCCGTTGCCGTCGCGCCAGATGGGCACGTGATACCGGTCGGCCGTGTTCGCGCTGATGTACGCGACGTTGTCCCAGGTGACCTTCGACAACGGCCGCGGCAGCTCCTGCAGCCAGCCGTTGTTGGCGTTGCGGCCATCGAGCAGGTACGGATCGGGACGGAAGATGATCTCGATGCCCGTCGCCGACGCGGTGGCCGGCGCGGCCGTCGGGAGCGTCCCTGCCGGCGTCGCGGGCGCCGCGGCCGTGCCCGCGAGCCACGACGTCGAGGCGACGAAGCCGTCGTGCAGCGCGTGCCGCCAGAACTGATCGACGGTCGGGAACGCGCGGCCCTGGCGATCGTGCAGCGTCCAGGCCGTCTTCGTCTGCCCGGAGAACGCGCGCGTCCAGTACGCCTTGACCAGATCCATCGTCGACTGACCGCCGACGCCGTTGGCGGAGGCGATCACTTCGATGGCCGCGCGGCCGTCGTAGAGCGGCGCGATGAGCGGCTGGATCAGCGAGACCGTGCCGTCGAACGCGCGCACGTCGCCCCACGACTCGAGGTAGTGCGCTTCCGGCACGTGCCAGTGGCACTGCTCCGCCGTCTCGTCGTAGTAGAGCCCGAGATGGATGCGCGTCTTGACCTTGTCGAGCGCGGACTTGAAATCCAGATCCGCCGGCGCGGTGAACACCGGATTGCTGCCGATGATCAGCAGCACGTCGACGCTGCCCGCCTGCATGTCCTTGACGAGCTCGGCGAGCGATGCGCCGCCGTCGAGCGGCGACGCGACGAGCGGCGCGGCGTAGGTGACCGTCGCGCCGGTGTTGCCGAGCGCGTCGTTGATCGCGCGCGCGATCGCATGAACGGCCGCCGGCTGCGTGTCGCCCGCGACGACGACCGACGTGCCGCGATGGGCTTTCAAGTCGTCGGCAACGGCGGCGACGAACTTCGCGGCCTCACCGGACGCCGACGCGCCGGTCACGCCCGAAAGGCCGACGGCCGACGCGAGCGCCGCCGCGATGCCATAGACCTCGCGCGCCTTGACCGCCAGGCGATGGTCGGCGTTGGCGCCCGTGAGCGTCGCGACCGGCTCGATCGCGTAGAGACGATTGAGCTCGTCCTGCGGCGTGCCGATGCGGCGCCGTGACGAGAAATCCTTCGTGTAGCGCACGGCCGCGGGGCCGAACGTCAGCACGTCCGCGTCGAGCGTCACGACGACGTCGGCGCGATCGAAGCGATAGAGCGCCTCGGCGGCCGGTGCGCCGCCCTGAACGGCGCCGTAGACGGGATCCCACTGATGCCACTTCGCCTGCGGGAACGCGGCGAGCAGCGTGTCGATCTGATCGAGCAGCGAGGGCGACGAGATCGGCTCGGTCAGCAGTCGCAGTCCGGCGCCACCCGTCGTGCGCAGCGGGCCGAGCGCGAGCGGCAGGGCGCTCGTGAACGACGCCCACGTCTTGACTTCGCCGCGGTAGAGAATCGTGCGCGAGCGATCCGGATCGTAGAGCGTCAGGACGGACGCCTGCGCGAGCACGTCCGTCGCGCCGAGGCTGGCCGGATGATCCGGGTTCCCTTCGAGCTTCGTCGGCCGGCCCATGTGGTTCTCGGCCAGCAGCGGCATGCCGCGTCCGCCGATGGGCATCGCTGTCGCGAAAAACAGCGGCCGGCCCGGCACGACGTTCTCGGGCTGCTGCACGTACGGGACGAGCTTTTCCTCCGGCTGCCGCGTGCACGCGCTGACGCCGGCGAGCGCCAGCGACGCGCCCATCAGCTTCAGGAACTGGCGGCGGCCCGCCGGATCGGTGAACTCCGTCGCATTCGCGGGGAACTCGCGATGGAGATACTCGTTGAACGCAGGCGTGTCCGCCAGTTCCTCGAGGCTGCGCCAGTAGGCGCGTCCTTCGAGGCCAGCGAGTCGGTTTCGGATATCGGAGAGGTTCATGGGATATCAGCACGGCGCGGCCACGAGGCCCGCCAAATGGCCATTCCGGCCGAGCGACGCCTCAGCGGTGGCAGACCGAGCAGCTCGTGAGATGCTCGACGCTCGCCACGTGGTACTCCGCCTTCAACTGCCGGCCCAGCTCCAGCTGGTTCGCCGGCGCCTCGTACGCCATGTTGAACACTTCGTCCCTCGGTCGCAGATACTTCTCGGGCGCACGATGGCAATCGAGGCACCAGCCCATGAGCAGCGGCGCCGCCTGGACCATCAACGGCATCTTGTCGACGCGGCCATGGCAGGTCGCACAGCCGACGCCCTGATGGATGTGAATCTTGTGGCTGAAATAGACGAAATCGGGAAGGTCGTTGACCCGCGTCCACTCGAGCGGCTTGTTGTCGCGCAGGCTCGCGCGGACCGGCTCCAGCATCGGCGCGTTGGTCCAGATCTGCGAATGACAGTTCATGCACGTCTTGGTCGGCGGGATGCCGGCGAACGCCGACTGCTCGACCGACGTATGGCAGTAGCGGCAATCGAAGCCTTCACCGCCCGCATGGTGCGCGTGGCTGAACTGAATCGGCTGTTCGACGACCTCGTTCTGCTTCGTCGCCCACGACGAGTACATCAACGTATAGACGACCCAGCCAAGAAGGAGCACGACCACCGGAACGACGGCCAGACTCGACTTGGCGATGGCGTTGGCACTGCGGGGAAAAATCTGGCTCATAGGAATGACAGCGAACGCGGCCGAGGCGGCTGCGCTCTCCGGGGCCGGGCGGGTCCCGAAAAGCGCATATATGATGTGAAACGTTTCACAATCTTGTCAAATCAATGTCCGGCGGACGCGCGCGGCACCCGCGCAATCGCCGATGAACCGCGGCAGAGAATCAAGGACGGCTCATGGCGGCGATCCATCTCGACGACGTAACCAAGCGCTTCGGGGAGCAGACGGCGGTCTCCTCGCTCACGCTGACCGTGCCCGAAGGCGCCATCTACGGCTTCATCGGCCCCAACGGCTCGGGCAAGACGACGACCATCCGGATGATCATGAACATCCTCGCGCCCGACAGCGGCCGCGTGACGGTGTTCGATCAGCCGGCGCGCTCGGCGATTCGCGACGAGATCGGCTATTTGCCCGAAGAGCGCGGCCTCTACAAGCGGATGACCGTCCGCCAGGTCCTCCGCTACTACGGTCTGCTCAAGGGACGGCCGCTCGCCGCGCTCGATACCGCGATCACGGCCTGGCTGGATCGCCTCCAGCTGCGCGACTACGCCGACAAGCGGGTCCAGACGCTGTCGAAAGGCATGTCCCAGAAGGTGCAGTTCATCTCGACGGTCATCAGCAAGCCACGGCTGCTCATTCTCGACGAGCCGTTCTCCGGCCTCGATCCCGTCAACGCCGACGTGCTGCGCGACGCGGTGCTCAGCCTGCGCCGCGACGGCACGACGATCGTGCTGTCCACGCACGATATGAGCGTCGCCGAGCGGCTCTGCGATCGCATCTTCATGATCTTCCGCGGGCACAAGGTGCTCGACGGATCGCTCGACGAGATCCAGGCCCAGTTCGGTCAGGACGTCGTCCGCGTCCGGACTGCCGGCGGCGCGGCCGTACTGGCCGGACTGCCTGGTGTGACGACGTTCACCGATGTGGGGAATTTCCAGGACGTCAAGGTGACGGGTGATCCGCAGGCGTTCCTCCACGAGCTCAGCGCGCGCACGGCCATCCGGCATTTCGAGCTGAAAAAGCCTTCGCTGCACGACATCTTCGTGGACATCGCCAAACCGACGGCGGACGAGTTGCGCCGTAACGCCGGAGTACCCGCATGAGCCGCATCCTCGTCGTCGCCACGACCGAGTTCCTCACGCTCGTCCGCACGAAGGCCTTCATCATCGGCCTGCTGATGATGCCCGCCATCGTCGGACTGTCGATCGTCTTTCAGGTTTTCGCGGCGCGGCAGAGCGACGTCGACGATCATCACTTCGCCGTCATCGATCACACAGGCGTGCTGTACGACGCGCTGGCATCGGCGGCCGAGGAGCACAACGCGAAAGCCATCGTCGACGGCGTCCGCAAAGGGCCACGTTTTCTGCCAGAACGCGTCGCGGACCAGCCGGGCGCAGGCGACGTGAGCGCCGTCGTGCTCTCCGATCGCGTGCGTCACAAGTCGCTGTTCGCGTTCGTCGACATCCCGGCGACGGTGCTCGACACAACGAGGACCGACGCGGATCAGATCAGCTACTACACCGAGACGCCGTCGTACACCGCATTGCCGCAGTGGCTCGATGCGACGCTCGAACACGAGATCACGGCCAAGCGGTTCAAGTCGTCGTCGATCGATCCCGGCGCAGTCAGCCGGCTGACGCGGCCGACGAACCTCTCGACGCTGGGGTTGTTCGAGCAGCGCGCGGACGGCACGATCGTCGAAGCGCGCAAGGTCAACCAGCTTCAGACGTTTCTGCTGCCGTTCGCGTTGATGTATCTGCTGTTCATCGCGCTCATGACGACCGCGCCGCAGCTGCTGACGGCGGTGGTCGAAGAGAAGATGAGCCGCATCAGCGAGGTGCTCATCTCGTCGATCTCGCCAATGCAGCTGCTGGCCGGCAAGCTGCTGGGCGTCTCGGCGATCTCGGTGCTGCTCGCGCTGGTCTATCTCGGCGGCGGGATCTATCTCAGCGTGACCTCCGGCCAGTTCGATCTCATCCGCGCGCCGCTCGTCGCGTGGTTTCTCCTCTACCTGCTCTGCGCGGTGCTGATCTACGGATCGGTGTTCATCGCCATCGGCGCGATGTGCTCGGACCTCAAGGACTCGCAGGCGATGATGCAGCCCATCATGATTCTGCTGACGCTGCCGCTCCTGATGTCCGCCGTCGTGCTGCGCGCGCCGAGCTCGACGGTGGCTGTCGCCGCCTCGCTCTTTCCGACCGCGACGCCGTTTCTGATGCTGGTCCGGCTCGCGCTGACGCCTCCGCCGCCAATGTGGCAGCTCGTGTTGTCGATCGTGCTGACGGTCGGCACCGCCGCGGTGCTCGTCTGGGCCGCCGGCCGCATCTTCCGTGTCGGCCTGCTGATGCAGGGCAAGCCGCCGAATCTGCCGGAGCTCCTGCGGTGGATCAGGCAGTGACACCGACGTCTTTCGACGCTGACGTCATCGTCGCCGGCG
>DASZVJ010000012.1:0-7595 GCA_035547155.1 Vicinamibacterales bacterium | reverse complement strand
CGCGACGAGAAGACGAGCGGCTGCTGCGGCGCGGCGGCTGCGGAGGCCAGCCCGGCGATCGCCAGCACGGCGGTCAGGCCCGCGTTCGGTCTCATCATGTTTGTCCCGGTGACGCGTCGACGATATCAAATCCGGCGAACGTAGGGGCGGCCCTTGTGGCCGCCCGTGCGGCCCGTCGTGCTAGAAATGACCTCGTCGATGCTGCGATTCTCGCTTCGCCTCGTCCGTCCCTACTGGAAATGGCTGGCCATCGTCGTCGCCGCGATGCTCGTCGAGACCGCGATGGGGCTCGCGTCGCCGTGGCCGCTCAAGATCGTGCTGGACTCGGTCTTCGACGAGAACCCGTTGCCGCCGGCCGTCACCGCGCTTGTCGGCGGCCAGCTCGATCGTCTCGCGGCGCTGAACGTCGCCGTCGTCGCGACGGTCGTCATCGCGCTGTTGCAGTCCGCGAGCGCGTACCTGAACGCGTACTACACCGTCAGCATCGGCCAATGGATCGCGCACGACCTGCGGCACAGCGTCTACGCGCACCTGCAGCGGTTGTCGTTGTCCTACTACGACAAGCAGCAGGTCGGGCCGCTCATCAGCACGATCACCGATGACATCAACGCGGTGCAGGACTTCGCGTCGACGTCCCTGCTCGACATCGTGATCGACGGCCTGACGATCGCCGGCATGCTCGCGGTGATGTTCACGCTGAACTGGCGGTTCACGATCGTCGCGCTCGCGGTCGTGCCGCTGATCGTGCTCTTCGCGGTCCGCCTGCGCGGCGTGGTCAAGCAGGCGACGCGCGATCTGCGCGTCAAGCAGAGCGAGATCGTGACGATCGTCCAGGAAGGGCTCGGCGCCATTCGCGTGGTCAAGGCGTTCGCGCAGGGCCGTTTCGAGCGCGCCCGGCTCGATGCGAAGAGCGTCGAGAGCGTCGAGGCGGCGCTGTACGCGCGCCGCGTGCGATCGCTGCTCGGACCGGTCGTGACCGGCGTCGTCGCGATCGGCACGGCGGCCGTGCTGTGGTTCGGCGCGCGACAGGTGCTCGAGGGCGCGATGACCGCGGGCGCGCTCGTCGTGTTCATGACGTACCTCGGCAAGCTGTTCCGGCCGATCCAGGATCTCGCGAAGGCGAGCACGAACATCGCGCAGGCCGCGGTCGGCCTCGAGCGCGTGATGGCGGTGCTCGACGCCGACGAGCGGCTGCCGCGCGCGGCGCATCCGATCGCGCTCGACCACGTCGACGGCCGCGTCGAGTTCCGCGGCGTGACGTTCGGCTACGACCCGGCGCGTCCGGTCCTCACCGATCTGTCGTTCGTCGTCGAGCCCGGGCAGCTCGTCGGGCTCGTCGGGCCGAGCGGCAGCGGCAAGTCGACGCTCGTCAGCCTGATCCCGCGCTTCTACGATCCGAACGCCGGCACGGTGCTGATCGACGGCCACGACGTCCGCGAGCTCCGCGTCGGATCGCTGCGCCGGCAAATCGGTTTCGTGCTGCAGGAGACGCAGCTGTTCTACGCGCCGATCTGGCAGAACATCTCCTACGGACAGCCGGACGCGACGCGCGATCAGATCATCCATGCCGCGCAGCTCGCGCAGGCGCACGAGTTCATCGAACAGCTGCCGGACGGCTACGACACCATCGTCGGACCCGGCGGTCTGTCGCTCTCGGGCGGGCAGAAGCAGCGGCTCGGCATCGCGCGCGCGATCGTGCGCGAAGCGTCGATCGTCATTCTCGACGAGCCGAGCTCGGGCCTCGACGCCGAATCCGAACGCCTCGTCTTCGCGGGGCTCGATCGGCTGCTGGCGGGCAAGACGACCTTCGTCATCGCGCACCGGCTCTCGACCATCAAGAACGCCGACGTCATCTTCGTCCTGGATCAGGGCCGTATCGTCGAGCGCGGCAGCCACGACGAGCTCATCGCGAAGGGCGGCCTCTACGCCGAGCTGCAGCGGCTGCAGCAGGCGGATGCGACGCGCGACTCGACCCCCGAGTCGCCGCAGCTCGCGTCGACGCGCGCGACCGCATAGCGCGCGTCCGCTTCAACGCCACGACAGATCGCGGTACGCGAGGCGCGCACAGCGTCCGGCCACGGCACGTCTGAAAATCCCCGGAAAAATCAGGCCGACGCACACGTCGTCGCTGTGGCACGGCCGTTGAAGAAAGGACGGCGGCTGATGCCGAAAAACTAGGAGTGAGACGCCATGGCGACTGCGCCCAAAAAGACCGACAAGCCCAACATCCTCGTCATCTGGGGTGACGACATCGGGCAATCCAACCTCAGCTGTTACACGCACGGCCTGATGGGCTATCGCACGCCCAACATCGATCGCCTGGCGAAGGAAGGCGTGCTGTTCACCGACAGCTACGGCGAGCAGTCGTGCACGGCGGGACGATCGTCATTCATCACCGGCCAGAGCGTGCTCCGTACGGGCCTGAGCAAAGTCGGCGCCCCGGCGATGCCGGTCGGCATGAACGAGCAGATCGTGACGATCGCGGCGCTGCTCAAGGAACAGGGGTACGCCACGGGCCAGTTCGGCAAGAACCACCTCGGCGACCTCAACCACATGCTGCCGACCAACCACGGCTTCGACGAGTTCTTCGGCAACCTCTATCACCTGAACGCCGAAGAAGAGCCTGAGATGTACGACTATCCGTCGGAGAAAGATTTCCCGAACTTCCGCAAGAACCTCGGTCCGCGCGGCGTCATCCATTCATACGCCACCGACAAAGACGACGCGACGGTCGAGCCGCGCTGGGGCAAGGTCGGCAAGCAAAAGATCGAGGACACCGGCCCGCTCACGAAGAAGCGCATGGAGACGTGCGACGACGAGTTCGTGGCGGCGGCGTCGAAGTTCATCAAGCAGCAGGTCAAGGACGGCAAGCCGTTCTTCGTGTGGCTGAACACGACGCACATGCACCTCTACACGCATACCAAGGCATCGAGCCTCGGTCAGGCCGGCCGGTGGCAGTCGCCGTACCACGACACGATGATCGACCACGACAAGAACGTCGGCCAGATGCTCGACCTGCTCGACGAGCTCGGCATCGCCGACAACACCTTCGTGCAGTACTCGACCGACAACGGCCCGCACCGCAACTCATGGCCGGATGGCGGCATGACGCCGTTCCGCAGCGAGAAGAACACGAACTGGGAAGGCGCCTTCCGCGTGCCGCTGCTCGCGCGGTGGCCGGGCAAGATCAAGGCGGGCTCGATCGCCAACGGCATCGTGCAGCATCATGACTGGCTGCCGACGTTTCTCGACATGGCCGGGGCGCCTGACGTCATCGAGAAGTTGAAGTCGGGCTACAAGGCGATTGGCCGCACCTACAAGAACCACATCGACGGCGTCAGCCTGCTCGGGTACCTGACCGGCAAAGAGAAGGAGAGTCCGCGTCCGTTCTTTGTCTACATCAGCGACGACGGCGACATCCTCGCCATCCGCTACGACAACTGGAAAGTCGTGTTCATGGAGCAGCGGCTGGAAGGCACGTTGGGGGTGTGGGCCGAGCCGTTCGTTCGGCTTCGCCTCCCGAAGCTCTTCAATCTCCGGACCGATCCGTACGAATTTGCGACGACGACGTCCAACACGTACTACGACTGGTTCCTGCATCGCGACTACATCGTGCTGACCGGCAACATCATCGTCAGCAAGTGGGCGGAGACGTTCAAGGACTTCCCGCCGGTGCAGCGCCCGAACTCGTTCACGATCGATGACGCCATCGCGAAGATGAAGGAGGCGGCAGGCGGCGCGGGACACTGAGGGCATCTGCTCATCTGGGCATCGGGTCATCGGGGCATCGGGTCATCGGGGCATCGGGACCTCGGGCGAGCGGAGCGGGCGGCATGCGGCGATGGGCTCCGTGGGGCGTCGCGTTGGCGCTCGCGTCGGCGGGTTGTGTGCGCGCGTCGTTGGGACCACGGACAATCCCGATCGCGCGCATGGACTACAACGCGGCGCTGTCGCGATCCTGGGACGAGGATCTGCTGCTGAACCTCGTCCGTCTGCGTTATCGCGACAGCCCGCTGTTCGTCGACGTGGCGTCGGTCACGTCGAGCTACACGCTGACGCGGAGCGCCTCGCTCGGCGCCACGGTCAGCGATGAGCCCGAGCTGACCGGCGGCGTCGGCCTGACGTTCACCGAGAACCCGATCATCAGTTACACGTACCTGCGCGGCGAGGAGTTCGCGCAGCGGATGCTCTCACCGCTCGCGCCAGGCACGCTCGCCGAGCTGTCGCAATCCGGCTGGAGCTTCGAGCGGCTGCTGCTGTGCTGCGTGCAATCGATCAACGGCATCGAGAACGCGATCGCCGCCGCGGGACCGACGCCGGACTACGTGCCCGTCTACGAGACGTTCCAGCAGGTCGCCGCGCTGTTTCGCCGTCTGCAGATCGGCGGCCAGGTGATGGCCGAGCGCGACGGCGACAACGGCACCGCGCTGACGATCCGGAGCTCCGCGGGCGATGATGGCGCGGAGCTCCGGAGACTGCTGGCGCTGGATCCGGCCGCGACGCGCTACGACATCGTCGCCGCGCGGCACGCGGACGGACCGATGCAGATCGCGCTGCAGGGCCGGTCGCTGCTGGCCGTGATGTTCTTCCTGTCCCAGTCGGTCGAGGCGCCGGCCGCCGATCGCGAGGCCGGCAACGTGACGTCGACGCGCGAGGCCTCCGGCGCGCTCTTCGACTGGTCCCGCGTCGTCGGCGCGATCATGCACGTCCGCACGGGCGACGCGCCGGCGCATCAGGCTGCCGTGCAGGTCGCGTTTCGCGGCCACTGGTTCTGGATCGACGACAACGACCTGACGTCCAAGAGCACGCTCGCGCTGCTGCGCCTGCTCCTGTTCCTGAAGTCGGGCGATATCCGCAGCCAGTCGCCGTTGCTGACCATCCCCACGCGCTGATAGCAGACTGCGGTCCGCGGCGAAAAATTTCATTCCCGTGATGCGCGCGTCGTCCCGCGCGGCGACAATCAGCCGTGGACGGGTGACGTGCATCGCACGCGCGTCTTCAGGAGGATGACGTCATGGTGGATCAGACGACGACGGGGAAGACGACGGAGCCGGCGGCGGGACCGGCGATCACGGCGCACGAGGTGGAGCAGATCGAGCGCGCGAACGCGAGCGGGCGGCGGCCGGTCGTGTTCGTGCATGGGCTGTGGCTGCTGCCCAATAGCTGGGATCGTTGGGCGGCGTTGTTCGAAGAGGCCGGCTACATCGCGTTGACTCCGGGCTGGCCCGACGATCCCGATACCGTGGCGGAAGCGAACGCGCATCCCGAAGTGCTCGCCGACAAGACGGTTGGACAAGTCGCGGATCACGTCGAAGCGATCACCCGGCGCCTGCAGCAGAAGCCCGCGATCGTCGGCCACTCGTTCGGCGGTTTGCTCGCGCAGCTACTCGCGGGGCGCGGGGTATCGGCTGCGACCGTGGCAATCGATCCCGCGCCGTTCCGCGGCGTGCTGCCGCTGCCGTTCTCGGCGCTGCGATCGTCGTGGCCCATCCTCGGCAATCCGGCCAATCGCCATCGCGCGGTGCCGCTGACATTCGAGCAGTTCCGCTACGGGTTTGCCAACGCGGTGAGCGAGGACGAAGCGCGATCGCTCTACGAGACGTTCGCGGTGCCGGCGCCAGGGGCGCCGCTGTTCCAGGCGGCGACGGCCAATCTCAATCCGTGGACCGAAGCGCAGGTCGACTCGAAGAACCCGTCTCGCGGGCCGCTGCTGATCATCTCCGGCGAGAAGGATCACACGGTGCCGTGGGCGATCGCGAACGCATCGTTCAAACTGCAGAAGCACAACGCGGGCGTCACGGAGATCGTCGAGCTGCCGAACCGCGGTCATGCGTTGACGATCGACAGCGGCTGGCGCGGCGTGGCCGACACGGCGCTGACGTTCATCAAGCGCTTCGCGTGAATCGATCGCGCAGAAACGGATGACCGGATCCGGTGCGGCGGATCTATTCTGGACTCACACAGGACGTGATCTGATGAACGACGACGCATTGCCGAATCTTGCGGAAGGCATTCCGCTTGCGCAGGTGCCTGACGGCGGCCTGATGACGGGCCGCGTGGGCGACGAGGACGTGCTGCTGGTCCGCCGCGGTGACGCGATCGCTGCCGTCGGCGCGCACTGCACGCACTATCACGGTCCTCTCGCCGACGGGCTCGTCGTCGGGGACACGATCCGCTGTCCGTGGCATCACGCCTGCTTCAGCTTGTCGACCGGCGAAGCGCTCGGCGCACCGGCGCTCGATCCGATCGCGTGCTGGCACGTCGAGCGGCGCGGCGATCTCGTCCTCGTGCGCGAGAAACAGCCGGCGCCGGTGGCGCGCACGCCGGTGACGTCGCCGTCGTCGATCGTGATCGTCGGCGGCGGCGCAGCCGGACTCGCCGCAGCGGACATGTTGCGGCGCGATGGTTATAGCGGGCCGTTGACGATGATCAGCGCGGACGAGTCGGCGCCGTGCGATCGGCCCAACCTGTCGAAGGACTTCCTGGCGGGCACGGCGCAGGAAGACTGGATTCCGCTGCGTCCGGACGAGTTCTATCGCGAGCGCCAGATCGATCTCATCTTGAACGCGCGCGTGACGTCGATCGACACGCGCGAGCGGCGTGTCCGTCTCGAGAACGGCACGTCGTATCCGTTCGGCGCGCTGCTGATTGCGACAGGCGCCGATCCCGTCCGGTTGACGATTCCCGGCGAGCCGTCGATCGACGTGCGCTACTTGCGAACGTTCGCTGACAGCCGCGCGATTGTCAGCCGCGCCGAGTCGGCCAAGCGCGTCCTCGTCATCGGCGCGAGCTTCATCGGCCTCGAAGTGGCCGCATCGCTTCGCGCGCGCGGCATCGACGTCCACGTCGTCGCGCCGGAACACCAGCCGCTCGAGCGCGTGCTGGGCGCGGAGGCCGGACGATTCGTGCGATCCGTCCACGAGTCGCAGGGCGTGACGTTCCATCTCGGCACGACGGTCACGCGCATCGATGGCCGGACGGCCGTGCTCGGCGACGGAACCACGGTCGACGTCGATCTCGTCGTCGCGGGCGTCGGCGTGCGGCCGTCGGTCGCGCTCGCGGAACAGGCGGGGCTCGCGATGGACCGCGGCATTCTCGTCGACGAGCATCTCGAGACGAGCGTGCCCGGCATCTACGCCGCCGGCGACGTCGCGCGCTGGCCCGATCCGCACAGCGGCGGCCGCATCCGCGTCGAGCACTGGGTTGTGGCGGAGCGGCAGGGACAAGCGGCGGCAAAGAACATGCTCGGCGCGCGACGGCGGTTCGACGAGGTCCCGTTCTTCTGGAGCCAGCACTTCGACGTCGTCATCAACTACGTCGGTCACGCGGAGACGTGGGATGCCATCGCGATCGACGGATCGCTCGACGCGCGCGACTGCACGATCACCTACCGGCTCGGCGGCAAGACGCTCGCTGTCGCAACGATCGGCCGCGATCACGCGAGCCTCGAGGCTGAGGCGGCGATGCAAGCGGCTGGATGATGACGTCCGTTCGGCCCTCCATTTAATATCGGTCCCGCAGGAGATCCTCATGCTTTCCGTCGGTACACTCGCGCCATCGTTTTCATTGCCGACCGCGCCGAAGAAACAGCTGTC
>DASZVJ010000011.1:0-39057 GCA_035547155.1 Vicinamibacterales bacterium | reverse complement strand
GTTGACATTGCTTGCATGAGCAAGCATACTGTCCAATATGAACCGATTGGACACCGCCCGCCGCGCCCACGTCGTCCGCTGCCTAGTGGAAGGCATGTCATTACGAGGCACGGCCCGCGTAACCGGCGTGGCTCGGATGACGATCGAAAAGTTGCTCCGCGAACTCGGCGCGGCGTGCGCGACCTATCAGGACAAGACACTGAGGAACCTCACGAGCCAGCGGATTCAGTGCGACGAGATTTGGAGCTTCATCGGCGCCAAGCAAAAGAACGTCACGCCGGAAGTTCGCGACCGGAATCCCGACGCAGGTGACATCTGGACCTGGACAGCCATCGACGCAGACACGAAGCTCGTCATCTCGTGTTTCGTCGGCAACCGCGATGCGAGCGCGGCGATGGAGTTCCTTCGCGATGTCGCGTCACGCGTGGCCAATCGCGTCCAACTCACGACGGATGGCCACAAGCCATATCTCTCTGCGGTTGACTACGCGTTCGGCACGGAGATCGATTACGCGATGCTCGTGAAGTACTACGGTGCCGCGCCGGAAGGCGAACGCCGCTACTCGCCTGCGATCTGCACCGGCTGCGAGAAGAAAGAAGTCGTTGGCTCACCCGATCCGAAACACATCAGCACGTCCTACGTCGAGCGTCAGAACCTCACAATGCGGATGCAGATGCGTCGCTTCACGCGCTTAACCAACGCGTTTTCCAAAAAGCTCTCGATGCACGAAGCGTCGATTGCCTTGCACTTCATGCACTACAACTTCTGCCAGATTCACGGCACGCTCCGCGTGACGCCCGCAATGGCTGCCGGTGTTGCCGACACTGCCTGGAGCGTTGAGCAGATCATCGGCCTGCTCGACAACTAGACCGGAGTTGACTCCTCTTAGGCTGGACGGGTGATCGTCCCACGTTCAACGGCCTCTGTCGTCAGCGACATGATCGCGCTGCGGATTTCGTCAAACTCTTTCATCGCATACTCGCGCATGCCAACATCTCCACCGAACAGGCAGGTTGCCAGATGCGTTTGGACGTTCTCGGAATATCGGTGGAACAGGCGGTCTAGATCCATCCCGATTGGACGATGCAACCAGCCAAATGATTCTGTGAAGCCTGACTCTGCCGTCGCCTCCCAGCCAAGCCAAGCGACGTCGGTGTAGTAGCCACAGTCAGCAACGCTTTGCTTGGTCTCAGCGATTACATAGCCAGCGGTCGCGAGACTATGCGCCAGCTCTCGGCCGCCACGGATGGTCAAATGACCAAGCAACGGAAGCGCGTGGCCCGCGCCAACTCCAATGGCTGCATAGACATCACAATCCGTCAGTGTTGCTCTATTCGTCTTAAGCAGGACCGGCATTTCGCCCGGAATACATACTCCAATCAGAAGCTCCACCTCCAACTCAGAAGCGTCTTTGAAGGGGACAACGTGCGTAGAGTAGAAGCGGAACAGCGAGGCTTGGATACACGTCCGAGCTGACGCCAGGTCAGTCCCTTCTCTATTGTTGAAGTCACCTTCTACTTGACACACCAGCGCATCAACATAGCCAGCATGGCCCGCGCCGGCCAGCGCGATTTGCCCTCTTGGGCCTGAAGTCGCGCGGACTTTGGCCTCGTCGCGCTTCCAGTAATTGGCAGCGGTTTCTTGCGAGTCCGTTGCGATGATGACTTCAGCTTCGCTGAGGATCCCGATGGCAATTGTCACTCGCCTACCTCGTGGAAGCCGGCGCGGCTTCGGCTGGAATAGCCGATGGCGGGAAGAGGGAACCGGCAGCTTCGGAGCCGGCATCATCGCCGTACCTCCGACGCAAGATCAACAGGCTTTGGGGGAGTTTCAGAGCCGCTATGCAGCCCTGAATTCAAACTAGACCAGCACCGATCTCTTGGCGAGTTCATTGGCGACGTAGCACAGCCAGTGATCATCGTTTCTACTGACATCGTGGAGATGTGTCTGCCCATAGAGAAATGCGCGGGTTGTGCGCCGTGGCTGGGATCGCCTGAAATAGGCTCGTCGTGCGCAACGCCCATCAGGTTCGCCGCGCGGCGCATGTCTGCCCCGAGCAGCAGCGCTTCCTCCATGTCAGTCAGTTTCGATGAGGATGGCCGAGCGGCAGTCCTTATGTCGACGGAGAGGACCTGAGCCACGACTGCGCTTGTGGCGATGAAGCGCAGGTCAACGGGCATCTTGGAGGCAGCTCCAAACTCGACGTTAAGCGACAGCCGTACCGACGGCGAGTGAACCTCGCGAGATGTTCCACGTGGAACACAACCGTTTGTTTATCCCTTTGGTTGATCTTCTTTGACCGATTTTCAGTAGCAATGCCCTGGACTTGACGAGGCATGCAAACACCGTCGAGAATTCACTCTGCATTCGATACATTGGAAATTATATTTGGTCATATAACAAATGAACGAGCGCGCCAAGATCCTCGCCGTCGCCAATCAGAAAGGCGGCGTCGCCAAGACGACCACCGCCATCAATCTCGGCGCGTCGCTGGCGATGGCCAATCAGCGCGTCCTGCTCGTTGACCTCGATCCGCAGGGCAATCTGACGAGTGGCGTCGGGCAAAAGGGAAGTCCCGGCCCGGGCGGTACCGCCTATGAGGCGCTCACGAGTGACGGCGATCCGCACGAGTTCGTTGTACCGACAGGCGTCGACCATCTATCGCTCATTCCAGCCGACCGTGATCTCACCGGCGCCGAGATCGAGCTCGTCGGCCTCGAGGCCCGCGAGCGGCGGCTCGAGCGCGTGCTGGCGTCGCTCGCGCCGGAGTTCGACTACATCTTCGTGGACTCGCCGCCGTCGCTCGGCCTGCTCACGCTCAATGCGCTCGTCGCCGCCGACGCCGTGCTGATCCCCCTCAATTGCGAGTACTTCGCGCTCGAAGGCATTGCCGAGTTGATGGCGACCATCGATCGCGTCCGCGCCGCGCTCAACCCGCGTCTCGCCGTCGAAGGCGTGCTGCTGACGATGTACGACGATCGGACCAACCTGGGGCAGCAGGTGAGCGCCAATATTCGCGAGTTCTTCGGCGATCAGGTGTATCGCACGGTGATCCCGCGCAACATCAGGCTCGGTGAGGCGCCGAGCCACGGCGTGCCGGTCATTCTCTACGACGCGCGGTCACGCGGCGCCGAGGCTTATGTGGCACTCGCACATGAGTTCCTCGCGCGTGAGCGCCAGCGCTCGACGCCGGCGAGTTCCGAGACGGCCGCGCCGGCGTCTGCGCCGGAACCGGAACAGGAGTAGGAGCTCGTCATGGCCGAAAAACGACCTGCGCTCGGACGAGGCTTGAGCGCGCTGATTCCGCCCGCGCCGCCACCACGGCCGTCCGCCGCCGTGGCGGCGCCCGCCTCGACAACGCCCGCGCGGCCCACGGAAATCGACATCGATCTGCTGACGCCGAATCCGCGCCAGCCGCGCATGAGCATCGACGAGCACACGCTCGAGGAGCTCGCGCAGTCGATCCGCAGCAACGGCGTGATTCAGCCGATTCTCGTGCGGCCATCGGGCAATCGTTACGAAATCGTCGCCGGCGAGCGCCGCTGGCGCGCGGCGCAGCGCGCCGGGCTACTCAAGGTCCCCGTCACCATCCGCGACATCGACGATGCGAATCTGCTGCAGGTCGCGTTGATCGAGAACATTCAGCGGGAAGATCTGAATCCGATCGAAGAGGCACAGGCGTATCGCCGGCTCGCCGACGAGCTGAAGCTGTCACAGGAAGCGATCGCCAGCTCGGTCGGCAAGGATCGCGCGACGGTCGCCAACTACGTGCGGTTGCTCCGGCTGCCCGTCGAAGTACGCAACGACCTGGCGTCCAATGCGCTCAGCATGGGGCACGCGCGCGCATTGCTGGGGCTGACCGACGAGGCCGCGCAGCGCACGCTCGCAAGGGAAGTCGTCTCCCGGCAGCTTTCCGTGCGCGAGACCGAGGCGCTCGTCCGGCGCGAAGTGACGCCGGCCCCCGAGCCGCCGCCGAAGGTCGTCGATCCCAACACCCGCGCGGCCGAAGAGCAATTGAAGCTCGCGCTGGGCACGCGCACGCGTATCGTGCGCAAGGGACGAGGCGGACGAATCGAAATCGACTTCACGTCCGAAGACGAGCTCCATCGCCTGTTCGAGCGGTTGACCGAGACGCGCTAGCTCGCGGATATCGGGGCGAGCCTTCCGCCTGCACGGGGCGGCGCGTGTCGAGTTGCCGGTATTTGGCGCCGAATGGTATAAATTTACGTTTTGCCGAAGGGCAGTGTGACCGGCCTATGGGCCTCCGCTTCCCGCGGCCAACGCCGTTGGGGACGTGCTGCCCGGTCGTGCGTACACCACGCCCTCACAGGCGCGGTACGAAGACCGGTCGAATGCCGCCTCCTCGCCGGCCGGCGAAGGATTCACGAGAAAGCGATCGAGCGCCGTTCATGAGCGATCAGTCTGTCGCCCGACAATACGCGAATGCCCTGTTCGACGTGGCGGCCAGGTCGCAGCGCGTCGACGTGGCCCGTCGCGACCTGTCGGCCGTCGTCGCGCTCGTCGGCGAGCATGCCGATCTGTCGGCTGTTTTTGCGGCGCCGCTGATCGTGCCGCGAAAGAAGCGCGCGGTTGTCGAAGCGCTGTTGTCGCAGATCGGCGATCTCGCCGATGAAGTGCGCCGGCTGCTGCTGTTTCTGGCGGATCGCGATCGGCTGCGGCTGCTCGCCGCGATCCGGGACGCCTTCGAAGCGCGCGTGATGGACGCCGCCAAGGTCGTGTCCGCCGACGTCGTCACGGCGGTGCCGCTGCCGGCCCATGACGAAGCCGCACTGGCTGCGGCGCTGGGCAAGGTGACTGGCCGGCAGGTGACGATTCAGCCGCGCGTCGATCCGTCGATCGTCGGCGGTGTCGTCGCGCGCGTCGGCAGTCTGGTCATCGACGGCAGCGTCGTCCGGCAGATGGCGCGGTTGCGCGAGCGGTTGCTCGGCGAGGCATAGAACGCATCGCCCGGCGCGTGTGAGGCGCCCGGGCACGAAGCGGGCCCCGAGATGTGCCCGCGAAGGACGGCAATGCAGATCAAGGCCGAAGAGATTTCGAAGATCATCCGCGACCACATCGGCAACTATGCGGTCGATGTCGATGTCGCGGAAGTGGGCACGGTGGTATCGGTCGGCGACGGCATCGCGCGCATTCACGGCGTCGAAGGCGCGATGGCCGGCGAGATGCTCGAGTTCCCGCACGGGTTGTTCGGCATCGCGCTGAACCTCGAAGAAGAAAGCGTCGGCGCCGTGCTCCTCGGCCACTCGACGGACATCAAGGAAGGCGACACCGTCAAGCGCACGGGCCGCATCATTTCCGTGCCGGTCGGCGACGAGCTGGTCGGCCGCGTCGTCAACTCGCTCGGCCAGCCCATCGACGGCAAAGGCCCGATCGCGACGAAGACGTTCATGCCCATCGAGCGCCTGGCGCCGGGCGTCGTCGATCGATCGCCGGTCAAAGAGCCGCTGCAGACCGGGCTCAAAGCGATCGACGGGATGGTGCCGATCGGCCGCGGCCAGCGCGAGCTGATCATTGGCGACCGGCAGACGGGCAAGACGGCCGTGGCCGTCGACGCGATCATCAATCAGAAGGGCCTCGGCGTCATCTGCATCTACAACGCGATTGGCCAGAAGCAGTCGACGATCGCGCAGGTCGTCAAGACGCTCGACGAAGCCGGCGCGATGGAGTACACGGTCGTCGTCGCCGCGGCCGCGGCCGATCCCGCGCCGCTGCTCTACATCAGCCCGTACTCGGCGTGCACGATAGGCGAGTACTTCCGCGACTCGGGCCGTCACGCGCTCTGTGTCTACGACGATTTGTCGAAGCACGCGCAGGCCTATCGCGAGATCTCGCTGCTGCTGCGGCGTCCGCCCGGCCGCGAGGCGTACCCTGGCGACGTCTTCTATCTGCACTCGCGGCTGCTGGAGCGCGCGGCGAAGCTGAAGAAGGAGCTCGGCGGGGGATCGCTGACGGCGCTGCCGATCATCGAGACGCAGGCGGGCGACCTGTCGGCGTACATCCCGACGAACGTCATCTCGATCACCGACGGCCAGATCTTCCTGGAGGCGGACCTGTTCAATCAGGGCATCCGTCCAGCGATCAACGTCGGCAACTCCGTCTCGCGCGTCGGCGGCTCGGCGCAGATCCGTGCGATGCGCCAGGTCGCCGGCTCCCTCCGGCTCGATCTCGCGCAGTACCGCGAGCTGGCCGGCTTCGCGCAGTTCGGCAGCGATCTCGATCCGGCGACGCAGAGACAGCTCAATCGCGGCAAGCGGTTGACCGAGATTCTGAAGCAGCCGCAGTATCAGCCGCTCGCGGTCGAGAAGCAGGTCGTCATCATCTACGCGGCGACGAACGGCTTCCTCGATCCGGTGGCGATCGATCGGCTGCGTGCGTACGAAGAGGGGCTCTATCGCTTCCTCGAAGCGCGCTACCCGACGGTGCTCTCGACGATCGCCGAGAAGAAGATCCTCGACGACGATCTGAAGAAAGCGCTGACGGGCGCGCTCGAGGACTACGGCCGCGAGATCGCGGCGGGATCGGCCGCGGCGTAGCGCCGGGCGAACACGCGAGACCGACGTGCCTTCTCTCATCGACATGCGCCGGCGCATCCGCGCCGTGAAATCGACGCAGCAGATCACCAAGGCCATGAAGATGGTCGCGGCGTCCAAGCTGCGCCGCGCGCAGGAGCGTGTCATCGCGACCCGGCCGTTCGCGCGCCAGGCACGCCACGTGCTCGCCAGCGTCGCGTCGCGCATCGACCCGCACGCGCATCCGCTGCTACAGCGGCGGCACGGCGCGCAGGTCGGTCCGACGCTCGTGATTGCGATTACGGCGGATCGCGGCCTGTGCGGCAGCTTCAACACGAACGTCATCAAGGCCGTCGGCGCATTCCTGCGTGAGAATGCGGGACGCGCGGTGTCGCTCGGGCTCGTCGGCCGCAAGAGCCGCGATTTTCTCGGCCGCCGCGGCCTGCCCGTGCGGTTCGACTATGTCAACTTGCCGAAGGTGATCACGTTCGCGGAAGCGGAAGCGATTGCCGCTCCGGCGGTCGCCGATTTCATCGACGGCAAGGTCGACAGCGTCTATCTGATTTACAACGAGTTCAAGTCCGTCATTCAGCAGAAGGTCGTCGTCGAGCCGCTCCTGCCGCTCGCGCCGATCGCCGACGAGCCGGCGGGCGCCGACACGACGGAATATCTGTTCGAGCCGTCGCCCGAGCGAATCCTGGACGTGCTGCTGCACCGGCTCGTGGTCGCGCAGGTCCTGCGTGCGCTGCTCGAATCGAACGCGGCGTTCTTTGCCGCACAGATGACGGCGATGGACGCCGCGACGCGCAACTCGACCGAGATGATCGACAGCTTGACGCTCTACATGAACAAGCTGCGTCAGGCCGCGATCACGCGCGAGATCATCGAAGTGGTGTCGGGCGCGCAGGCGTTGTGACGGCCGTCCGCACACGCGCCGATCGCCGCCCATGAAGACGAAGTGAGAGATACAGACATGGCAGTCGCTGAAGCAGTCAAGGTAGGGAAGGTCGTCCAGGTCATTGGCCCCGTCGTCGACATCGAGTTCGAGGGCGGCCACCTGCCGGCGATCTACAACGCCGTTCGCGTGACCGGTCAGGCCGGCGCCGATCGCATCGAGATCATCGTCGAGGTCGAGCAGCACCTCGGTGAGAATCGCGTCCGCACCGTCGCGATGAAGCCGACCGACGGTCTCCAGCGCGGCATGGCCGCGGAGGATCTTGGCGGGCCGATTTCGGTGCCGGTGGGACCGCAGACGCTCGGCCGCGTGTTGAACGTCCTCGGTGAGCCGGTGGACGATCCGAACCGGCCCGTGCAGTCGAAGGATCGCTGGCCCATCCATCGGCCGGCCCCGACGCTCGAGGAGCAGTCGACCGAGCTGAAGATGTTCGAGACGGGCATCAAGGTCATCGACCTGCTCGAGCCGTATCTGCAGGGCGGGAAGATCGGCCTGTTCGGCGGCGCCGGCGTCGGCAAGACCGTCATCATCATGGAGCTCATCAACAACATCGCCATGAAGCACGGCGGTGTGTCGGTCTTCGGCGGCGTCGGCGAGCGCACGCGCGAAGGCAACGACCTCTGGCTCGAGTTCCAGGAAAGCGGCGTCATCAACCCGTCCGATCCGTCGAAGTCGCGCGCCGCGCTCGTCTACGGCCAGATGACGGAGCCGCCAGGTGCGCGGCTTCGTGTCGCGCTCTCGGCCCTGACGGTTGCGGAGTACTTCCGCGACGCCGAAGGCAAGGACGTCCTACTGTTCGTCGACAACATCTTCCGCTTCACGCAGGCGGGATCGGAAGTCTCGGCGCTGCTCGGCCGCATGCCGTCGGCCGTCGGTTACCAGCCGACGCTCCTGACCGAGATGGGCGAGCTGCAGGAGCGCATCACCTCGACGCGCAAGGGATCGATCACGTCGGTGCAGGCGATCTACGTGCCCGCCGACGACTACACGGACCCTGCACCGGCGACGACGTTCGCGCACCTCGACGCGACGACCAACCTGTCGCGCGCGATCGCAGAGCTGGGCATCTATCCGGCCGTCGATCCGCTCGCGTCCTCGTCGCGCATTCTGGACCCGCGGATCATCGGCGACGAGCACTACAACGTCGCGCGATCGGTCAAGCAGATCCTGCAGCGCTACAAGGACCTGCAGGACATCATCGCGATCCTCGGCATCGACGAGCTGTCCGAGGACGACAAGCTGACGGTCGCGCGCGCGCGCAAGATCCAGAAGTTCCTGTCGCAGCCGTTCTTCGTGGCCGAGCAGTTCACCGGTTACAAGGGCAAGTACGTGCCGATCGCCGAGACGGTGCGCGGCTTCCGCGAAATCGTCGAAGGCAAGCACGACGACATTCCGGAGCAGGCGTTCTATCTCGCCGGCACGATCGACGAAGTGATCGAGCGCGGACAGAAGCAGAGCTAGATCATGGCGATTCCTGGTCACCTGACGCTGGAGTTCGTGACGCCCGAGCGCGCCGTCTACCACGAGCAGGTCGACGAGGTGGAGCTGCCGGGCGAAGCGGGCTATTTCGGCGTGCTGCCCGGCCATGCCCCGCTGCTCGCGGCCTTGCAGACCGGCGAGATGTGGTACCGCAAGGGCTCGGTCAAGGTCTACGCATTCATCGACGGCGGCTTCGCGGAAGTGCTGCCCGATCGCGTGTCGATTCTCGCGCAGGTGGCTGAACGGGCTGAAGACATCGACATCCAGCGCGCGGAGGCGTCGAAGCGCCGCGCCGAAGAACGGCTGTCGCGTCCGACGACGACCGATTTCGATGCGGAACGGGCGCGCATCGCGCTGCTCCGCGCCATCACGCGCCTCAACGTGTCGCGCCAGGGCCGGTCGCGCACGTAATTGCTCATGCTGCGCATTACCTCGGCGGTGGCGTCCCACCCGGGCTTGCGCCGGGAGGAGAACGAAGACTCGTACTCCGTGCGGCCCGACCTCGGCCTCTTCCTCGTGGCCGACGGCATGGGCGGCCATGCCGCCGGCGAAATCGCCTCGAAGCTCGCCGTCGACGCGATCGAAGCGTTCATCGCCGATACGAAGAGCGCCGACGTCAACCGGACGTGGCCGTTTCCGTACGATCCCTCGCTGACGCTCGAGGGCAACCGTCTGAAGGCGGCATTCCGTCTCGCCAATCGCCGCATCTCCGATGCGATGGACGGCAACGAAGCCCTGCGCGGCATGGCGACGACGGCAGCCGCGCTGCTCGTCGGCCGCGAGCAGCCTGTCGTCGCACACGTCGGTGACAGCCGCATCTATCGCTGGCGCAAGAATCAGCTCGAGCAGCTGACGCAGGATCACTCCTGGGTCAGCGAGCAGGTACGCGCGGGCAACATCTCCGAGTCGGATGCGCGGCGCCATCCCTGGCGCAACGTCGTCACGCGGGCGCTCGCCGGCGGCGACGATCCCGACGTCGACGTGGCGGTCGTGCCCGTCGAGTCCGGCGATCGATTTCTGATCTGCTCCGACGGCCTGTCGAGCGTCGTCGTCAAGCCGATCATCGAGCGGATTCTCTCGACGGACGGGGATCTCGACTCGCTCTGCCAGGCGCTCATCAACGCCGCCAACGACGGCGGCGGACCGGACAACATCACGGTGGCGATGCTGCAGGTCGATGTGGACTAATCTCGCCAGCCTGCTGCGCCACCGCGGCTTGATCCAGAGCCTGGTCGTTCGCGAGCTGAAAGCGCGCTATCGCGGATCGGTGCTCGGTTTCTTCTGGTCGTTCGTCAATCCGCTGCTGCTGCTGTCGGTCTACACGTTCGTGTTCGCCTACATCATGCCGAACGAGGAGGAACGCACGCGGCCGTACTCGGTGTTCATGTTCTGCGGCCTGCTGCCATGGACGTGGTTCCAGACATCGATCAACGAAGCGGCGGGCTCGCTGATTTCCGGCGGGAACCTCATCAAGAAAGTGCTGTTTCCAGCCGAAGTGCTGCCGATCGTCACCGTGCTTGCGAACATGGTGCACTTCCTGCTGGGTCTCCCGATCCTCGCGGCGTTCATGGCGGGCACGCACCACTACCCGCATCCCGCCAATCTGCCGTGGTTTCCGCTGGTCGTGCTGATTCAGCTGATCTTCACGATCGCGTTGGCGCTCGTCGTGTCGTCGCTGACCGTGCACTTTCGCGATCTGCGGGATCTCGTCGCGAACCTGCTGACGTTCTGGTTCTTCGCGACGCCAATCATCTACGACTACCAGGCGAAGAACGTCCAGGCGTTGAAGTGGCTGTTCAACATCAACCCGTTCTTCCATCTGTCCGTGTCGTATCAGGAAATCCTGTTCTTCCATCCGGAACATCCTGGCGACACGTTCGTGAACGGGCATCTGATGTGGCTGCTGGTGATGGGAGCCGCGTCCTGCCTGCTGTTTCTCGTCGGGTACTGGCTTTTCGACCGTCTGCGTGACTCGTTCGCCGAGGTCGTATGACGCCGGCCATCGAGCTCGATCGCGTCACGAAGATCTACCGCCGATATGGCGGCCGCCAGTTCGCCACGTTGAAGAGCGCGTTGCTGCAGCGCAGCCTCATGCGCGATCTGCAGCCGCGCGAGACCTTCACTGCGGTGCAGGACCTCAGCTGCCGCGTGGTGCCTGGCCAAACGCTTGGCGTGATCGGGCGAAACGGCTCCGGCAAGAGCACGACATTGAAGCTCGTCGCCGGCATCACGAAGCCGACGAGCGGTACGGTGCGCGTGCGCGGCCGCATCTCGGCGCTCATCGAGCTCGGTGCGGGTTTCCATCCCGAGATCTCGGGACGCGAGAACGTCTTCATCAACGGCATCATGCTCGGGCTCTCGCGGCACGAGATCCAACAGCGCTTCGACGAGATCGTCGACTTCGCCGAGCTGCGGGAGTTCATCGACGCGCCTGTCAAGACCTATTCGTCCGGCATGTACATGCGGCTCGGGTTCGCCGTGGCGATTCACGTCGATCCAGACGTGTTGCTCGTGGACGAAGTGCTCGCAGTCGGCGATGAGGGCTTCACGCACAAGTGCCTCGACAAGTTCGGCGAGTTCAAGCGCCGCAACAAGACGATCCTGCTCGTGACGCACTCGCTCGGCCTCGTCGAGCGCTTCTGCGACGAGGCGCTCTGGCTGGATCACGGGCACAAGCGCGAAGAGGGCGATCCGAAACGGGTCATCGGCGCGTACATGACCGACGTCGAGCGGCAGGAAGAGCAGGAGCTCGCGGCCGCTGACGCGAAGCATCAGCAGGAAGCCGACGTCGCCGAGGCCTCGCCGGACGGCGCCATCGAAGCGCACGGGATCGTCGAGGACATGACGCGCGCGACGGAAGGTCGATGGGGCATCGGCGGCGCGCAGATTTCGAACGTGACGCTGTTCGGCGATCACGGTCAGCCGACGCAGATCTTCCATACCGGCGAGCCGGTGACGATTCAGTTCACCGTGTCGACGCCGAAACCGATCGCGGATTTCGCGTTCGGCATCGGCATCTTCAACGCCGAAGGCGTGTGTGTCTACGGCACGAACACCGATATCGAGGAGTACGAGCCGGCGGAGCTGACCGGCTCGTCCGACGTGCGGCTGGAGATCGACGCGCTCGACCTGGTCGAAGGGACCTACAAGCTCGACGTCGCGGTTCACCGGCGCGACGGCACGCCGTACGATTATCATCGTCTTCTGCACACGTTCCGTGTGAAGTCGCGGCTGAAGGACATCGGCATCTACCGGCCGAAGCATCGCTGGGCGTTCTCTCCGACGGTGACCTTCCGGCTGAAGCCCTGATTCCGCGGCCGTTGTTCGGCTCTCGACATGCCTGTGCTCGATCGCTCGTCTGCTCGCACGCTCGTGGAGTCGTGGCGCCATGCCGGCCGCCGCGTCGTGTTCACGAATGGCGTATTCGATCTGCTGCACCCCGGACACGTGCGCTATCTGAAGTCGGCACGCGCCCAGGGTGACGCGCTGGTCGTCGCCGTGAACTCGGATCGATCCGCGCGCGGCAACAAGGGACCGGAACGTCCGGTCACGCCGGAACGGGAGCGCGCGGAGATTCTGGCCGCGCTCGAATGCGTCGACGCCGTCGTGATCTTCGATGAGCCGACGCCGGACGAGATCGTTCGAGCGATTCAGCCAGACGTTCTCGTCAAAGGCGCCGATTGGGCGGCCGATCGGATCGTCGGCCGAGAGACCGTCGAGGCCCGCGGCGGCATCGTTGTTCGCGTGCCAATCGAGCAGGGCTGGTCGACGACGTCGATCCTGCAGAAGATTCAGCGCACGTCTCAGCCGTGATCGGTGCGTCCTCCTCACTCGCGTTTCGGTCGCTGCTGAAGTCCGCGGCACACCGTGCCGGTCTGGATCGATCCGCACCGGACACGACGGGCCTGACGCCGCAGGCGCTCGCATGGCATGCCGCCGTGCTCGCGCAGGAGACGCCGATCCTGCTCGTCGTGCCGACAGACGCCGACGTCGAGCAGGTCGTGGCCGACGCGCGGCTGTTTCTCGGCGTACTTCTCGGGCTGTCCGATCGCGACGTCGAGGACGCCGTGCTCGGCTGCCCGTCGCAGGAAGTCGATCCCTATCGCGGTCTCGCGCCGCACCTCGAGGTTGCGTCGGCTCGCGCCCGCGCCCTGTTCGCGCTCGCCTCCGGCAGCGCGAAGCTCGTGGTGGCCTCGGCGCGCGCGCTGCTGCCGAAGCTCAGCGATCCCGATCGCTTCGCCCATGCCGGCGTCGCGCTGCACGCTGGCGTCGAGATCGCGCCGCAGGATCTCGGTGATCGGCTCGCCGTCGCGGGCTTCGCGCCGGAAGACCCGGTCGACGAGCACGGCGAGTTCTGCGTGCGCGGCGGCGTGGTCGATGTGTATCCGGCGTCGGAGACGACGCCGATCCGCCTCGAGTTCATCGGCGACATCGTCGAATCGATCCGACGCTTCGACAGCGCTACGCAGCGATCGCTCGCGGCGATCGATCGCGTCACGATCGCACCGCAGCGCGAGCTGCTGCCCGATCCGCTGCGTTCCGACGATCCGGCTGCCGCGGATCGATCCGCCACCATCATCGACTACGCGCGTCGCGCACGGGCGCACGTCATCGTCTTCGAGCCTGATGACGTCGCAGAACGCGGAAGCAGCCTCGAGCGCCAGTGGCGGCAATCGGCCGAGGACGCGGCGGCTCGGCATCCGTCGGCGATGCCGTACGAGACGATTGCCGCCGACTGGGCGTCGATGACGACGTGGCTGTCGCGCGCGCATCGTGTGAGCGCATTGGCCGTCGACGAGACGCGAGAGTCGGTGCACATCGCGAGCGTGCCTGCGCTCGAATATCGCGGCCGGATCGGTGATTGGGCCGCCGAGATCCGTCAGGCGCGCGATCGCGGCGAGACCGTCGTCTTCGTGGCCGCGACACTCGGCCGCGCCGAGCGCATCGTCGAGATCCTCGCGGACTACGAGGTGCGCGCCCGCGCGGTGCGCGAGGCCGACGATCTCGGCAACGCCGCGGTGCTGGTCGCGACCGGCCGTTTGTCGCGCGGGTTCCATCTGCCCGCCGGACAGATTCTCTTTTTCGCCGAAACCGATCTCTTCGAGGAAGAGCGCCGCGTCCATGAACGGCGTCGCGCGTCGACGCGCAGCTTCCTCTCGGACTTCCGCGATCTGAAGATCGGCGATCTCGTCGTCCATGTCGACAACGGCATCGGACGATTCGTCGGCCTGAAGCGACTCACCGTCACGCCAGGGCAGCCGCCGCAGGAGTTCATGGAGCTGCGGTACGCCGGTGAAGACAAGCTCTTCGTCCCGCTCGAGCGGCTCGATCTCGTCCAGAAGTACACCGGTGGCGCGGCGCCAGCTCTCGACAAGCTCGGCGGCACGACCTGGGAAAAGGCGAAGACGCGCGTCAAGAAGGCGATGCGCGACATGGCCGAGGAGCTGCTGAAGCTCTACGCCGCGCGCAAAGCCGTTGCGGGACACGCTTTCAGCCCGGACTCGCACTGGCAGCAGGAATTCGCCGACGCCTTCGAGTACGACCTGACGCCGGATCAGCAGTCGGCGATCGCGGACATCACGCGCGACATGGAGTCGACGACGCCGATGGACCGGTTGTTGTGCGGCGACGTCGGCTACGGCAAGACCGAGGTCGCCATGCGGGCCGCGTTCAAGGCCGTCATCGACGGCAAACAGGTCGCGGTTCTCGCGCCGACAACGGTGCTGGCGTTTCAGCACGCGCGGACGCTGAAGGAACGGTTCGCCGGATTTCCGGTGCGCATCGACATGGTCAGCCGCTTCCGCTCGAAGCAGGAGCAGCAGGAAGTTCTCGAGCAGGTCTCGCGCGGCCAGGTCGACATCATCGTCGGCACGCACCGGCTGCTGTCAAAAGACGTGTCCTTCCGCGATCTCGGCTTGCTCGTCGTCGACGAGGAGCAGCGTTTTGGCGTCGCGCACAAAGAGCGCATCAAGCAGCTGCGCAAGCGCGTGGACGTGCTGACGATGACCGCAACGCCGATTCCTCGGACGCTGAACATGTCGCTCGTCGGCATTCGTGACATGTCCGTGATCGAGACGCCGCCGCGCGATCGTCTGGCGATCCAGACGCAAGTCGCGAAGTTCGACACGGAGGTCATCACACGCGCCATCCGCACGGAGCTCGAGCGCGGCGGGCAGGTGTACTTCGTCCACAACCGCGTCGAGTCGATCTACTCGATGGCGAACCTCGTCGGACGGCTCGTGCCAGAGGCGCGGCTCGTCGTCGGCCATGGCCAGATGGGCGACGATGCGCTCGAGAAGGTTATGGTCGACTTCGTCTCGCACCGATTCGACGTGCTGATCGCGACGACGATCGTCGAGAACGGGCTCGACATTCCGAACGCGAACACGATCGTCATCAACCGTGCGGATCGCTACGGTCTCGCGCAGCTCTATCAGCTGCGCGGCCGTGTCGGACGCGCGGATCGGCGTGCGTACGCGTATCTGCTGATTCCCGCGGAGCAGACGTTGTCGCCGATCGCGCGCCGGCGGCTGGCCGCGATTCGCGAGTTCAGCGATCTCGGCAGCGGTTTCCGCATTGCCGCACTGGACCTCGAGATTCGCGGCGCCGGTAATTTGCTCGGCGGCCAGCAGAGCGGCCACATCGAAGCGGTGGGCTTCGACATGTACACGAAGCTCCTCGATCAGACGATTCGTGAGCTGAAGGGCGAGGACCTCGAGGATGAGCGCCGCGCGGCCGTGAATCTGCGGCTCGATTTGCGCGTCGATGAAGCGTACGTGCCGGACATGAACCAGCGGCTCATGGTCTATCGACGGCTGGCGAGCGCAAGGACGCTCGACGAGGTCACGAGCGCGGTCGACGAGATGCGCGACCGGTACGGTCCGCCGCCGCACTCGGTCGAGAATCTGGCGCAATACGCGCGCGTACGCGTGCTGGCGGACCAGATCGGGGTCGAGACGCTCGATCGCGAGGGGCAGATCGTCGTTCTGAGATTCAGACAGGACGCCAAGGTCGAGCCGGGTGTGCTGGCGCGGCTGCTGCAGACGCGCGGCGACCTGGCCCTCGTGCCGCCGGTCGTCCTGCGATTGGACCTGTCGAAACCCGTCGCCGCGCCGGTCGTTCCGTCGAGGCCGTCCAAGGTCCAGCCGGCCGGACGCCTCGTCCCCTCGTCGAAGACAAAGACCCGCGAGCCAGAGCCCATATCTGCCGAGTCCTGGTGGGCGACTCGCGCCACGGCCAAAGTCGAGCCGGGGTTCACGAGAGATGAGATCCTGGCTGAGGCGCCGCCGGATCCGGCAGCGCCCGGTGGGCTCTTCGAGCGCCTCGGCGACGTGCTGCGCCAGTTGAGCCAGGCGCTCGTTACGGGCTAACATCTTGATTTTGCGTCAGTTGTCGACGCGGCAGTGGAGCAGGCATTCAATGAGAACGTGGCCGGGAATCGTCGTCACTGCCGTCTTCGCGAGCGTCGTGTCGCTCGCTGCGCAGACGCCACCTCAAACGCCTCCGGCTCAGCCGCCCGCAGCGCCGGCCCCGGCGGCGCCATCGTCGCCTGTCACGGCTCCAGCCGTTGGACCGTCGACGGGCGCCGGAACCGCGCCGTCATCGGGGGCGCCGAAGAGCGCGATCATCGAACGCGTCATCGTTCGCGTGAACGGCGAGATCTTCACGCAGTCGCAGCTCACGCAGCGGCAGATTCAGGCGCTGCGCGACATGGATCCGGCCAAGCGCAACGACGCGAACCTCGAGGCGACCGTCGCCGAGATCACGCCGGACCTCCTCGTCACCGCCGTCGATGAGCTGCTGCTCGTCCAGCGCGGGCGCGAGATGGGCGTGAAATTCACCGACGATCAGTTCAAGGACGCCGTCGACAACATCAAGAAAGACAACAAGCTCGACGAGGAGGCGTTCAAGGCGGCGTTGAAGCAGGAAGGGCTGACGCTCGACGAGCTGCGGCAGCAGCTCGAGAAGACGTTCCTCATCCGCGCCGTCCAGCAGCGCGAGATCGGCCCGAGCATGTCGATCACGCAGGAAGAACAGCGCCAGTACTACGACAAGCACAAGGCGGATTTCATGACGCCGATGACGGTGACGCTGCGCGAGATTCTCGTCACCGTGCCGACGTCGACGCAGCGGGGACAGAGCGTGTTCAGCGTGGCGTCCGACAACGCGGCCAAGGCCAAAATCGACGCGTTGCGTGCGCGCGCGGCCGCGGGCGAAGACTTCGTGGCGCTCGTGAACGAGGCGTCCGAATCGACGACGAAGACGTCAGGGGGACTCATCGGCCCCGTGAACTTCACCGATCTCACGACCGCGCTGCAGGACGCGCTGAATGCCCTGCAGCCGGGCGGCGTCACCCCGCCGCTGCGCGGTGCGCGCGGGTATCAGATCTTCAAGCTCGAATCGCGATCCACGCCGGAGTTGCGTCCGTTCGACGCTGTCCGCCCGGAGATCGAGCGCGCGATTCGCGACGAGCGGATCGATCCAGAGACGCAGAAGATGCTCGTGCGCCTGCGCAAGCAGGCCGTCATCGAGTGGAAGGACGACAGCTTCAAAGAGACGTACGAGAAGCAGATCGCCAAGCAGGCCGCGCTCGCGGCTGCACCCTCGCCGTCCACGTCCGCTCCGGCCAGCAAGTGAAGATCGGCTCCGTCTCGATCGATCATCCTGTCGCGCTGGCCCCGATGGCCGGCATGACCGATACGGCCTTTCGCCGCCTCGTGAAGCGCAAGGGCGGATGCGGCCTCGTCGTGACGGAAATGGTCAGCTCCGAGGGGCTCGTGCGGGGGATCGATCGCACGCTCGAGTACGCGGAGTACACGGAAGAGGAGCGTCCCGTCTCGATTCAGATCTTCGGTGGCGATCCTGCGGTGATGGCCGATGCGGCGCAGGTCGTCGAAGGCATGGGCGCGGATATCGTCGACATCAACATGGGATGTCCCGTCCCGAAGATTGCCAAGCACAACGCGGGATGCAGCTTGATGCGCGAGCCCGAGCACGCGGCGAGCGTCGTGCGCGCGATGGCGAAGGCGGTCAAGATTCCCGTGACCGTCAAGATGCGCGCGGGCTGGAACGAGCGCGAGATCAATGCGCCGACGCTCGCACGTATGGCTGAGGACGCCGGCGCTGCCGCGCTCGCTGTGCATGGCCGCACCGCAGCTCAGTCATATACCGGCGAGTCGGATTGGACGTTGATCGAGCGCGTTGCGGCCGAAGTATCGATTCCGGTCTTCGGCTCTGGCGATTGTGTCCGGCCTGAGGACGTCGTCTCACGGCTCGCTGGCGGAAACGTCGCGGGTGTGCTCATCGGCCGCGGGGCACTCAGAAATCCCTGGATCTTCAGCCAGGCGGCACGTGCGGTCGACGGAGATGACCCAGGAGCCATCCCGCTCGCTGAACGCGGACGGTTTCTACTCGAGTACATCGATCTGCTGCTTGCCGAGCGCGTCGCTGAAGGTGATGGCTTCAGACATTCTGCGCCTGGGCACGTGCCGTCGTTGCCCGCCGCCGCACGCGGTCGCGAGCGATGGGTGATCAACAAGCTTCGTGCGTTGGGATCCTGGTATACGAAAGGGCTGGACGGCGGAAGTCAGCTTCGTGTGGCAATCAACAGTGCCGAGTCAATCGCCGCGCTGCGTTCAATCGTCGCCGACTTCTTTCTGTGCTCAGATGCCGTAGTAGGCTAAAAGACCAATTTTGACGCCGCTTCGGCGTCGTCTACGGCGACCCACTCGACTTCTGAAACGATCGCACGCTCGCAATACTCCCAGAACAGCCGCCCAAGCACCTCATGCTTGGGATCTCTCAGATAGCCGACAAGCCCTTCTGTGTTCTCGAACTCCAAGACAGCAGCGTATCTGTAGGTTGTATCACCTAACGATCTCGCGTATCCGGGATTGACGTCCAGGCGTTTCCCGACAGAGATCCGCCTCACCGATGCAATGGAGCGGCAAGTCTCAACCACCGATTGGGCAAATGCCAGTTTTTGTGACTTATCTAATGACGACTTAGGCTCGAAGAGCACGATGTGGGCAATCATCGGGATCGCTTCGGACCTCGTGTCTGCGGCCCGCGTCGCGGCGGCCGCGGCGTGCCGCCGCCCTGGCCGTCGGTCTTCGACGCGATCAGGCGTCGCTTGAAGCGGGCCCGCTTCTCATCGCGCGTGAGTTGATACTTGGCGCGCGGATCGACATGGGATCCACCAGGCCGCCAGTCCCGATCGCGTGCGGCACTCGCGCGCCGCCGCGCCGCAAACGCGTCGTCCGCGGCTTGAGGTGAGTCCCAGAACCGGCCGCGGTCGAACCATTTGAGCGTGATGTTCGGCTGCGTGCGTTGCAGTTGTCGCAGCGTCGGCAACAGGTCCTCGGCCCGGCGCGCACGAAAGGCGGTCGGTTGCGCTCCTGCGACGATCACCCAGCACGAGAACCGCTTGGCCATGGCTCAGTTTCGCTCCAGCCGTTTCAGCTTTTCGATGAGCGTCGTGCGTTTGACATGGAGCAGATCGGCGGCTTGCCGCTTGTTGCCGCCCGCCCGTTCGAGCGCACGTTTGATGAGCGTGTGCTCGAAATCGGAGACGAGACGCTCCATGTCGACGCCCGACTCGGGAATGACGACCTCCGTCGGGCTCAGCACCGGGCTCGCCTCGCGGAGCTCTTCGGGCAGCTCGACCGCCGTGATCTGCGTCTTTCCAGGCGACAGCGCGTACGTGCGCTCAATCATGTTCTCCAACTGCCGCACGTTGCCCGGCCACGGATAGGCCATCAGCATCTGCTGCGCATCCTGCGCGAGCGTCACGCGTCCACGCGCAGGATTCTCACTCGCGAAGCGATCGAGAAAATGCTGTGCCAGCAGCGGAATGTCCGCACGGCGCTCGCGGAGGGACGGCAATCGCACGGGAATGACGTTCAGCCGATAGTACAAATCCTCGCGAAACGAGCCGTCGTCGACCATCTTCTTGAGGTCGGCGTTGGTCGCCGCGATCACGCGCACATCGACCTTCACCGTCTGCGAGTCGCCGACGCGCTCGAACTCGCGCGCCTGCAGCACGCGAAGCAGCTTTGCCTGCAGCGCCGGGCTCATCGTCCCGACCTCGTCGAGGAACAACGTGCCACGGTTCGCCTGCTCGATCCGTCCCTGGCGATTCGCGACTGCACCGGTGAACGCGCCGCGCACGTGACCGAAGAGCTCGGCTTCGAGCAGCGTCTCGGGAATCGCGCTGCAATTGATCGCGACGAAGCGCTGGCTGCGGCGCGGACTTGCATCGTGAATCGCGCGCGCGGCCAGCTCCTTGCCCGTGCCCGTCTCGCCGGTGATCAGCACGGTGCTCGCCGTCGCCGCGACCGTTCGCAACAACTCGAACAGGTGCGTCATCACCGGCGTGCGGCCGACGATGCCGTCGATGCCGAAGCGATCGTGCAGCTGCTCGCGAAGATACGCGTTCTCGGACTTCAGCCGCCGGCGCTCGATCGACACGGTCAGCTCATGTAGCAGCTCTTCGAACTGGAACGGCTTGGTGATGAAGCCCTCGGCCCCACGCCGTGTGATCTCGACGGCTTCCCGCACCGTCCCAAAGCCGGTAATGACGATGGCGATGATCTCGGGGTAGCGGGCCAGGGCCTCGTCGAGAACCGTCCGGCCGTCCACGCCAGGCAGGCGCAGATCGGTAATCAGGATGTCAAAGGCGAACTGCTGCAGCCGTTCCAGCGCGTCTTCGCCGGTGCCCGCCTGAACGACCGTAAATCCCGTTTCCTGAAGGCGATCGGCGATCGCCTCCCGAAATCCGGCCTCGTCGTCGATCAAGAGGAGATGGCCCGACAGGTCGCTCATGAAAGCGACGGTATCTTGACACGAAGCGCACACCGAATCGAGGGTCGGGCCAGCGGCGTTCTGGAGTGGCAGTCTTGGACTGGGACCTCGAGGTTAAAGTCACCGTCCAACGTCGCCGATATTGTGGGTGAACGCGCCCTCGGGCGCGCGGCCGATTGCACGACCTCCCTCGGCCGCTGGATGGGTGAGTGATGCTGCTAGAACGAAAGACCGTATCGATTCCGCGGGCGTGCGAGCTGGTCGGTGTCAGCCGCCGCACCATTTACAACTGGATCGCTGGAGGCAAGGTGCAATACGTCCGGACCGCCGGCGGATCCGTGCGTATTTTCGAGGATACGCTCTGGCGCAATCCAGACGCCTCGACCGACGAGCAGGGAGCGGCGTGGACGCAGCGACTCAGTCGTGGCGCCTGATCCGTCGACTGCACCGCCACTCCCGGTCGATCCCACGGCACTGTCGCAGGTCTTTCACCGGCTGAACAACCAGCTCGGTGTGATCCTCGCCAATGCCGAGTTGCTCGAAGCTCGTCTGACCGAAGACACCCAGCGCGCCAGAGCCAGCCAAGTGGTCTCGGGCGCGCTGGAAGCGATCTCCGCGATTCAAGATCTGCGGCGGATCGTCGGTCTGAATGCCCCTGCCAGCCGCTAGCGCGCCAGTGTCGGCGCGATGACAACCCTGACAGCCCTGTCAACAGGCCGACACCAAACGGCCGCGATGTTCGCGCCGCTTCACGGCACTTCACAGTCCATCAACTGACGCTAACTACCGCATAGAACGTGATTTAGCGGCACGGCCGTCATCGCACGACTTCCGGCCCCTTGCTCGATTTTCACGTGGCATCGCTGTTGCCTTGGTGACTGGTCCCGGCCGTGCGCCGGAGGAGGTCTCAATGCAACGCGTGCCCTTGGCGGCATCTGAACAGCAGCGGGTCGAAGCGGGTCTCCCGTTCGTCGAGTCGCTCGCCCGTCGCATGGCGTCGACCATGCCGCACTCCATCGATCTTGGGGATCTCGTCCAGGACGGCGTGCTCGGGTTGATTGACGCCGCGCACCGCTTCGACGAGGCGCGCGGGATCAAGTTCGAGACGTTCGCCGAGCGTCGGGTGCGAGGCGCGATGATCGACGCGTTGCGCCGGGACGCGTGGCCGCGCGGCGTGCGCCGCGTTCGCCGCGAACTCGAGGCCGCGCGGGAGCAGCTTCGCCGCGAGCTCGGCGCCGAGCCGACGATTGCCGACCTCGCGCGCCGCGTGGGCGCCGATGAGGCTCAGCTCGAGCGCACGATCGTCCGCATCAGCACGATCGAATCGACCTCGCCACTCGCCAATCTCGAGACGATGGACAGCTCGACGCTGCCGCCGGTGCTCGTGCCGAGCGAGCCCGTCTCGCCGGAGCGGCTGTTCGAACAGAGCCAGACGCGCGATCGCGTGCGCGCGGCCCTCGCGCAGCTTCCGCCACGCGAGCGGCGGATTCTGTCGCTCTACTATTTCGGCGACGCGACGATGAAGCAGATCGGCCAGGAGATCGGCGTCAACGAATCGCGCGTCTCGCAGCTGCACGCGCGCGCCATTCAGCGGCTGCGCCGCTTCCTGACCGCGCCGGCGCCGGTCGAGCGCGTGAAAGGGCCGCGTCTGGTCGCGAAGACGACGCGCCAGAAATTCCCGACCGCGCGTCCGCGTCCGGCCGTGCTGCCGCGCCGCGCGGCACAGGTGCCCGACGACCGGCGTGCTGTCGCCTGACGCGATCGCCAGCGGGCGATCGTTCGATTTCGGATTTATCGCAACGTCTCGCGGGCGACGCGCACGAGATCGCGCAGCCGGAACGGCTTCGGGACCCAGCGGCATCCGCTTTCTTCGAGAAAGCGCTCGGCTTCCGTTCCGGCGACGTCACCGGTGACGAAGATCAGACGACGTGCGATGTGCGGCATCTTCGCCGAGACCTCGCGAAAGAACGTCATGCCGTCGACCTTCGGCATCTTCAGGTCACAGATGATCACGTCGTAGTGCGTCTCGCGCACTTTCCTCAGTGCGGCCTCGCCGTTCTCCGCGCGATCGGTACGGAACCCCTCGTCGGCCAGCGCCGCTGCGACCGCGTCTCCAAGCGCCGGTTCGTCTTCCACGACCAATGCGCGTGTGCCCTTGGGCACGTCCGGCAGCGACTGCGTGGGCGCCGGCTCAGGCGCGCGGAGTGACGCACCGCTCACCGGCAGCTCGAGCAGAAACGACGCGCCGCCCTCGGGCAGCGACGACACGCTGATGCGGCCACCGTGCTCTTGCGCGATGGCGTACGCGACGGTCAATCCGAGCCCGGTACCTTTGCCGACCGGTTTCGTCGTGAAGAAAGGCTCGAACACCTTGTCCTGCACGTGGTCCGGCACGCCTGGACCGTCATCGGCCACTTCGAGCACAACTGCATCGTCCTCGGCGTCGTGCCAGGAGCGTAGCGTGAGCGTGCCTCGACCGTGCGCCTCGAGCATCGCATGCTCGGCGTTGATCACGAGATTGAGGACGATCTGCTGGATCTGATGCGGGTCCACGAAGACCGGTGGCAGCGTCGATGCCAGCGAATCGACGATGGCGATCTGCGTGCCGCGTTGATCATAGGCACGCAGCGCCAACGTCTCGCGCACGACTTGGTTGATGTCGACGGTCATGCGCGTCGTATGACGTTTGCGCGCGAACGTCTGCAGGTTTCGGACGATGCGCGCCGCACGTTCGGCGGCATTGTGGATGGCGTCGAGATCGCGGCGGGTGACGTCGTCGACGCGCTGGCCCACGAGCCGTTCCGCGCACGCAAGAATCGTCGCCAGCGGATTGTTCAGCTCGTGTGCGACGCCCGACATGGTCTGGCCGAGCGACGCCATCTTCTCCGATTGTGAGAATTGATGGGCGAGTTCGCGTCCCTGGTCCTGGAGCTTCTTGCGCTCGGTCACGTCGCGCATGATCGCTTCGACGCGCAACGTCGCGCCGGACGCCAGCGCATCCGCGCGCGCCGTGACCTCGATCCACATCGCCGTGCCGTCGCGCCGGCGCACGCGCACGAGCGCGTCACGGACGGTGCCGTCCTGCGCGAGTTGCCGCAGAAATTCCGCTCGCGCGAGCTCGTCGACGAAGCGGGCGGAGTCGAGGGGACGGACATCGGCGGCCGGTGCATCGTCGGGCCACCCGAACATCGTCCGGAGATGGCGATTGGCGGCCAGCGTGGCCGTCTCTGCCGGGCCGACCAGGCCGATGTAGACGCCTTCGGGGAGCGTGTCGAAAAAATGCGCGAACGCGTCGAGCGACAGCGCGGAAGAATCGCGACGCCGCGTGGATGGAGGTGGCGTCACCGCTCAGCTGCCGGCGGGCGGTGGCGGCGTCGGCGTGTGACCCATGTGACGTCCGCCGAATCGCTGTTCGACCGCGGCGCGGATTTGAGCCACTGACGCACCGGCGTTGTGCATCTGCATCGCCATTTGCGCGACGTCGACGCATACCTCACAGCCGATGCCGTGCTCGTCCCATTCGACGACGCGTCCCTGGCTGTCCCGGCGTTTGACGTAGCAATCATGATTCGCCTGATGGCCGCCGCGTTCGCAGCCGCAGAAGCACGGCACGTAGCGCAGGACTTCCGGATGCCGGGCCGCGAACTCGTACGCGCTCTTCACGACGGGCACGGGACGGACGGCGTACGACAGGCTCGACGGCAGCGGCGGCAGGTCGCTCGCGATGACGTTGAAGCCCGACGACGCGCCGTTCGCTGGGGCGCCGGCTGCACTCGATGATCGCGTGGAACCAGACGAGCACGATCCCACCGAGATCGCGACGGAGAGCACGGCCACGGCCGTCAACGCGCGGGTCGCTGTGCGCACGCCGGGATCTTATCATCCGCTGTAGACTTGCCCGACATGGCGCGACTCCCCAGCATCAGCGAGATCACCGGCTCGTCGGCCGGTACCGGTTTTTTTCTGTGCGCGAAAAAGGAACGACGGAACGGACGAGCCGGGGCGTTCCTCGTGCTCGTGCTTCAGGACGCGAGCGGCAGCATCGACGCGAAGCTGTTCCAGGACGTCGACATCGCCCAGGCGCAGTTCGACGCCGGCGAGTTCGTCGCGGTCCAAGCCAAGGGCAATCTCTTCAACCAGCGGCTCGAGCTCATCGTCGACAAGATCCGGCGCGTGATTCCGGAGGACGAGAAGAATGGCTTCCGGCCGGAGGACTGCATCCCGTGCTCGCCGCGGCCGATCGGCGAGATGTGGGCGGAGCTGACGTCGCGCATCGAGAGCGTCGAGTCGCCGGTGATTCGCGACCTGCTCCAACGCATCGTCGCGAAGCATGGTGACCGTCTGCGCGTTTGGCCGGCCGCGCGGCAAGTGCACCACGCCTATCGAAGCGGACTGCTCGAGCACATCCTGAAGATCATGGACGTCGCCGTGTTCATGGCCGAGACGTACGGCCTGCGGCGCGATCTCGTGATCGCGGGTGCGCTCCTGCACGACATCGGCAAGCTCCAGGAGCTGACATACGACGTCGCGATCGACTATTCCGTCGAAGGCAACCTCGTCGGTCACATCGTGATCGGCGTCGGCATGGTGAAGGACGTGCTACGCGAGATGCCGGACGTGCCTGAGGAGACCGCCCTCGAAATCGAGCACTTGATCCTGTCGCACCACGGCTCGAAGGATCTCGGTTCGCCCGTCGCGCCGATGACGCCCGAGGCCTTCGTGCTCGCGGCGGCTGATGACATCGACGCGAAGATGCATCAGATCCGCCGGCACCTCGCCGAAGATGGATCGGAAGGCCGATTCACGGCGTATCACCGGTATCTCGAGCGCGTGCTGCTGAAGCCCGCGAAGTCATGAGACGCTACGACGCTGCCGGCATTTCTCCGCTGCTCGCGCTCGTCTTGGGGCCGAGGGCGAACGTCATCGTGCCGTCGCAGATCACGACGCCGTTGACGCGCGCCGCGCCGCTGAGGATGCCCATCCGGCTGCGCAGACGCTTGACGATGGCTTCGATCTCGACGGTGTCGCCGGGATGCACCGGACGCCGGTAGCGGACGCGCTCGATGCCCATGAAGAGCGGAATACGCTCCCGGTTCTCGGGCTTGGCGAGAATGAGGATGGCGCCCACCTGCGCGATCGCCTCGGTCAGGATCGTCGGCGGCAGCACCGCGCGCGTGCTGCCGGCACCGTGCCACAGATAGCGATCGTTCTGGGACACGTTCTTGATTCCGATGATGCGGCGATCGGCTTCCAGTTCCGTCACGCGATCGACGAGCAGGAACGGATAGCGATGCGGAAGGATGCGTTCGATCGCGGCGTAGTCGAGCGGCAGCTGTAAACTCATTTTTCTGCCAGTATAATTCCAGTTGCCGTCCCTCCCGTCCGTTCATGCAACCGCCATCCGTTCAACCACCGCCGTCGACCCTGTCGGGGAACGAGCGCGACATCCTGCTGACGCTGTTCGATCTCGGCCGGAAGATTGCCTCGGTCATCGAGCTCGACGAGCTGCTACCGCGCATTCCTGAACTGGTCGGACGGTTGATTCCGTTCGACGCCTTTGCGGTCTATCTCGTCAGCGAAAAGCGTCAGGTGTTCAAGCTCGGCTACGCGATTGGCTATCCGGAGGACGCGGCGCGCGCCGAGCTCAGCCTGTCGGACGGGGTGCTTGGACGCGTCGTGGCGACGCAGCAGCCGCTCGTCATCGGCGACGTCACTGCCGATCCCAGCTACGTCAGCGTCGTGCCCGGCATGCACGCCACGCTCGCGGTGCCCCTGATCCACAAGTCGAAAGCGATTGGCGTCCTGAACGTGCTCAGCCGCGAGCGGGATCGCTACTCGGAGCGTGACGTCGCGATCCTGCGTCAGTTCGCGGCGCACGTCGCCACGGCCCTGGTCAACGCGCGCCTGTTCGCGCAGGAGCGTCACGACGCTGAAGCCTTCGAGACGCTGGCGGAGGTCGGACGCGAGATGGCGGGCCTGCTCGACCTCGATCGCCTGCTCGCGCGCATCGCGCAACTCGGTCGCCGCCTCGTCGACTATCGGACGTTCGGCATCCTGCTGTTGAACGACAAGACGGGCGAGCTGGAGATCAAAGTCGCCGTGCAGTACGGGGAGCAGGTCGTCCTGCCGAAAGTGCCCGTCGGCGAAGGCCTCGTCGGGTACGCCGCCAAGTATCGCGAGCCCGTGTACGCGCCGGACGTCTCGAAGGACCCGCGCTACATCCAGGTGCTCGAGGACGTGCGCTCCGAGCTCGTCGTGCCGATGCTCGTCAAGGATCGCTGCGTCGGCGTCTTCGATCTCGAGAGCCCGGATCTCGACGCGTTCTCCAAGCGCGACATCGAGATCCTCAAGCTGTTGGCGAGCCAGGCGGCCGTTGCGATCGAGAATGCGCGGCTCTACGCGGAGCTGTCCGCCAACGAGGCGCGGCTCGAGCGCGAGCTGCGCTTCGCACAACGTGTGCAGACGGCGCTCCTGCCGACACAGTTGCCGAAGAAAGTCCGCGGCGTGGACTTGGCCGTTTCGTTCGCGCCGGCGCGCGAGCTCGGCGGCGACTTCCACGATCTGCTCGTCCCCGAGTCCAACACGCTCATCGTCGCGGTCGGAGACGTATCCGGCAAGGGCGTTCCTGCCGCGCTCTATTCCGTGTTCGCCGGGGAGCTGGTGCGCGGCCGCACGTTCCGCCGCCGCTATCTGCCCGAGCGATCGTCGCCGGCGAAAGTGTTGATGTCGATCAACACGATCCTCCACGAGCGGCAGCTCGAGGAGTACTACTGCACGCTCTGCTACGCGTTCTTCGACTTGAAGCGCCGGACGGTGACGCTCGCCAATTCAGGCGTGCCCTATCCGATCCGCGTCACTGGAGGCGCCGTCAGCCAGATCGAGCTGCCGGGCGTGCCGCTGGGATCGTTCTTCGGCGTGAGCTACGACGAGGTCACGCTGCCGCTCGAGATCGGCGACGTGTTCTTCTTCGGCTCCGACGGCGTGTTCGAGGCGATGAACGCGGCGGGCGACGAGTTCTCGTCCGCGCGCGTCATGGAGATCGTCCGCGACGCTCGCGATCGATCGGCCGCCGAAATCATCGATCGCGTGTCGCAGGCGATCGAAGCTCATCGCGCCGGCTTTCCCTCCAACGACGACACGACGATGATCGCGCTCCGGATCACGGAGTGATCGAAGAGGCGCGGGGCCTGGGGCTCGAGGCAACATTTCGAAGTTCGCAGTTCGAACTTCGAAGTTGACGAGAGAAGCCCCCGGACCGGCGGTCAACCGGTCCGGGGATGGAGCGAGGTCAGAACGGGGAAACGTACACGAGAACGGAACGAAGAGAACGTGGAAGTGAGCCGCCACTTGTCGGTGAACGAACGGCCGGAGTGCGACGATGCCAGCGCCTGCCTGTCGTTGTTGACGCACCCCGGTGACGCCTGACGGCTCGCGCACGTGAACTTCAAGACGCGTGCCGTACCGCGCCCGCGAAAACGCGCGCGTCACGCCAGCCGGAAATCGATGATGTCCGTTTGAAAGGACCGCACACGAGGCCAGTGCCCCGCGTGGGGGACACGTCTCACGCGCGCGCTCAGGCCTCGGCCGCGTGCGCCGCCGCCGTCGTCTCGCAGGGATTGATCATCGTCGCGAACTGGGCCGCGATGAGGCGGGACAAGGCGATGAAGTCGGCCGAGGGCTTCGTCTCGTAAACCTCGGCGGCCAGGACGCCGTTGCAGCCGCCGGCCGTGACGAGCGGCACCGCTATCGCGCTCGTCGTGCCGGGGCCGGTTCCTGGGACGAGCTGCGGCCGCACTGTACGGTAGGAGAGCGACGTCACATTGTCTTCGCTGACGTCCAACGCGTTGAGCTTGAGGAGCACCCGCTCCGAATAGCCGTGCGTGAGGACCGGCAGCAGGCTCGTCCGATCCTGATTCACGACCCACAGGATGACACCGCTGGCCTCGAGCACTTTGGCCGTGCGCTCGAGCAGCGCCTGCATGTCGCGCGCGTCCATCACGCGCGCCAGATCCACGCAGAGCTCGGCCGCATCCGCGAGATTGACGGGCACGACCGGCGGAGGCGGCGGGACCGTGAGCTTGATCGGCGCCGGCGTGTTCGTGCTCGCCGCAGGCGTCTTCACCGGCGGCGGCAGATCGCGAAGCATGTCTGCGATCGTCGCCGGCGTCGATTCCGGCGCGCGGCTCGAGCGGCCCGCAGCAAACGCGAGCGCGAGAACCGCCAGGAGCGAGAGCGGCGTCAGCGCGAGCCGCAGCATCGACTGCTTGCGCAGCGCGGCCGAGGCCGACTCGATGGCGGCCGTGCGGGCGGCGGTCAGCTCACTGGCGGCGAGCTGCGCCGACGCAGTGCTGTCGGTGAAGATCACGTCAGAGGCGACGAAGCGCTGATCGGTCTGCAGAGCCGTCCGCGCGCGCTTGTCCTGACCCATCAGGTCCGCAATGGCCGACGTGGCCGCTTCGACGTGGCTCGCGGCCTCGGGGCTCTCGACGGCCTCGCGCAGTCGCGTCAGACCCGCATCGAACTGCGCGGACAACTCCGTCACGCGCCGCATCCAGAACTCCGGGCTCTGGTTGGCAGCCAGATACGACGCTTGTGCCGCGCGCAGATCCGAGAGCGTCACGGACAGCAGGGCCGTCTCCGCCTCGACGGTCGAGAGGCGCGATTGTGTGGCGGCGATCGATTGATGGAGGCGGAAATCCTGGAGGGCGGTTCCGGCGGCAATCAGACAAGCAAGCGTCAGCAGAACACGAAAGCGAGTGCTCTTCACCTGTTCGCCCTCATATATTGGGCGTTACTATAGCAGTCCGTCTCGTCAGGTGATCCGAAAATCGTCAGCGTCAGCGCGGAAAGATCACGAGCGCGGGCGAAGAACGACGTACGCCGGCAGGCCGGCGGCGCGGATGCGTTGCATCAGCTCCTTCGCGGGCGAGACGTCGGGACTTTCAGCCTGGAACTTAATCTTCGTGTAGCTCTTCAAGGCGGCGGTGACGTTCGGATCGGCGAGCGTCGTGCGATCCATCACGAAGCAGTTCTTGCACCACGTCGCCCAGAAGTCGACGAGCACGAGCGTATGCTCGCGCTTGGCGGTCTCGAGGCCGTCGGCCAGCGACGCGTGCCAGCCTTCCTTCAGCTTTTCCTGCACGCCGGCGGAGACGCTCGCGGGATCGATCCAGCGGTTGGCAAAGCCTTCATACGCGAGAGAGCCGTAGTACGCGGCTGTCGCGAGGATGAAGACGCCCATCGCCTGCTTGACGCGCACCATCCACATGCCCGGCTTCGGCAGCGCCGACAGCCCCGCGCCGGCGATTGGCCACGGCAGCGCCATGCCGAGCCCGAGCACGAACGGCAACGCGAGCGCCGAGCCATGATGCGCCGTGTACATGTCGCTTGCGAACACGACGACCTGAATGACGACAGGCGCGACGCAGGCGCCGGCGAGCAGCGCGGCGACGGCGCCCATGCCGAACGCGAGCATCGCCGTGCCGCGGCTCTCCTGCTTGAACTGAATCTTGCTCGAGTAGCGCGAGAAGTCGATGTTGATGACGTCGAACATCGCCAGCGCGAGCACGACGAAGAGCAGCGCGATGCCGACGTTGAACCACGGCGACGCGTTGATCGTGCCGAACGTGCCGGCCGTGAGGATCACGACGAGCCCGAGGACGCCATACGTCAGCGCCATGGCCGCGCCGTAGACCGAGCCCAACACGAAGCCGCGTCCGCGGCCGGCCCCGTTCTTCGCGCCTGCGCCGATGATCGCCAGGTTGATCGGAATCATCGGCAGCACGCACGGCGTCAGATTGAGCGCGAGACCGCCGAGAAACACGAGCGCGAGAATGGCCAGCGGTCCGCGGCCGTCGAACATCCCCTGCGGCTTCACCCCGTTCTCGGCGTCGTGCAGGAACGTCAGGAACTCGGCGGACGTCATGTAGCCGCCGGTGGCGAGGATGTCGAACTGATCGAAAAGGGCGACGGTCTCTTCCGGCGTCGCGGCCGGCGCGGCTGGGGCCGCGCTCGTCTGAGCGGCGGCCGCTGGAGCCGCGAGATCAGCCGCGGCAGGTTTTTCGCCGGTGCCGAACTTGATCGTGCGGAAGTCGTCTGCGTGCGTCGCCGCCGGCAGCGGCGCCGATGCCGGTGTGACGGCGAACGTCCACGACGTCACGGCCTTCGTGGGGAAGAAGCACGACGTGTCGTTGCAGGCTTGATAGGACAGCTCGCCGGGGATCGAGACTGATCCTGGTGCGGCGGACTTCGCAATCGCGAGCTCCACGCCGATGAGCACCTGTCCCTGATACACCGTCAGCGGCTGCGTGAAGCCCGGCATCGGCAGATCGCTCGCGGGCGGATACACCAGCTCCGTGACGGTCACGCCGGCCGGCGGCATCAGCTTCAGCTTCGCGGGAATCTGCGACGGATCTTTCGGGATGTGGGACTGCATGTGCAGGCCCGCCGGGATGCTGACCTTCAACGCGACCCGGATCGTTGTCCCGGGATGTGCCGCGGCGTGTTGAACGATGGGCTCGACGGTGATCTTCTGATCGGCAGGTCCCTGCTGGGCGGCAGCGGGCGCTGCCGCAGCAATCAGCAGGATCAGGAGTGTTCCGAATCGCGCGAGACGTCGCATGGCGCGCGGCCCGCCGTGTTATTTCACTTCCTTGAGCGGAATCACTTCCGCGCGGGGCAGCGGGCCGAAGTCCTCGCCGAACTTGATCGGCGGCAGGTCCTGGAACATGAAGTCCCACTTCCAGCGCTCGGACGGATTCGAGGCCTGCAGCCAGTGCTTCGCGGACACCGGACGGTTGAACGTCACCGTCGCAAGTGCCGCGTAGCCGGGGATGTCCTTCAATCGCTCGGCGATCGCGTGGCGAATGGCGTTCGCCGACGTGTACGAGATTGTCGCGCCGAACACGGGGCCGAGCTTGCCGAGGATCTGCCAGTCTTCGATCGCGTCTCCCGGCGGCGTGATGACCATCGAGGCGGCCTGCACGTGGCCCGTGACGTTCGTGTAGGTGGCGTCCTTCTCGACGAACGCGGAGCCGGGCAACACGATGTCCGCCGCTTCGGCGAGTGGCGTATGCAGCACGCCTTGGACGATGAGCGTCTGGATCTTGCCGGCGGCACGCGCGGCGAGGATCCAGTCGACATCGCCAATCGAGCCGTCAGGGCCCGGATCGATCACGTAGAGCACCTTCGCTTGGCCGGACTCGACGACCGACTTGATGGCGGAGAGATCGGCGGGCGCGCTCTCGCGTCCGACCGGGAAGCCGAGATCGCGCGCGCCGCGCACGTTCGGCGCGTCGACAGCGGGGATGCGGAACTTCGTGTTGGCCGGCTGCGGCTTTTCGCGATAGCGCCAGCCGAAGCTCACGCCGCCGGCCTGGCCGGCGATCTCCTGCAGAACGAAGAGCTCTTCGAGCGACGCGTGCGCCGAGACGAAGAAGTACACGCCCGACGGGCCGCCGGCGGCCTCGACGGCGTCGTTGACCGCCGAGAGCGCGTCGCCCCACGGCAGCGCGTCGGCCGACGCGCCGCGCCGCACATGCGGCTGCAGCAGGCGGCGATCGCCTTCGACCCAGTGGTAGTCGAAGCGGCCGATGTCGCACATCCAGTAGCCGTTGATCTCGGGATTCAGGCGCGGCGTCATGCGGACGAGGCGTGCGCCCTTGGCCCATTCCGGCTTTGCCTTGATCCACGCGGTCGTGTTGCAGCCGCGCTCGCAGAGCGTGCAGATCGTATCGACGGCGTGCGGGTTGTCCCACGGCCGCGATTTGAACCGGTAGTCGCGCGTCGTGATCGCGCCGACGGGGCAGACGTCCATCAGGTTGCCCGAGAGCAGCGAGACGACACCGTGCTCTTCGAACGTGGCGATCTCGCTGCCGTAGCCGCGATTCGCGATGGCGATCTGCGCGTCGCCGTCGACTTCGCGCATGAACCGCACGCAGCGCGTGCAGAGGATGCAGCGGTTGCGGTTGAGCATCAGCGTCGGGCCGAAGTCGACGTCGGCCTTGACGCCCTCGCCGTCGAACACGCGCCGCGGGAACTCCATCCGGCTGCGCTCGGGCCCGAAGGTGTACGAGAAGTCCTGGAGCGGACACTCGCCGCCCTTGTCGCAGACGGGGCAGTCGAGCGGATGATTGGCGAGGAGGAACTCGAACACGCTGGCGCGCGCGGCCTGGACCTCGGCCGAGCCCGTCGTGACGACCATGCCGTCGGCACAAACCGTCGAGCACGACGTCTGCAGCTTCGGCATCTTCTCGATCTTCACGATGCAGACGCGGCAGGAGCCGTCGACGCCGAGGCCGGGGTGATAGCAGTAGTACGGCACCGAGATGCCGCTCTTGATGGCGGCCTGGAGGACCGTCTGCCCCTTCTCTACCGTGACTTCGCGGCCGTCGATTGTCAGCGTGACGGTATCCATAGCGGGTCGATCATATCCCAAGGAAACCGGGGATTTTTCGTCACCGTCCTTCGCGATCCAGCAGCTCGTGCAGCAGCACCTGGATGATGGCCGCGGTGGGGACGGCGAGCAGCGCGCCGACGATGCCCAGCAGCTCGGAGCCGATGAGGAGGGCGGCGATGACCGTCACGGGGCTGACGCCGACTTGACGCTCCATCACGCGCGGGACCAGGAAGTGGTTCTCGATGAACTGCTGCGTCGTGAAGTAGATGATGGCAAAGATGCCCGTGTGGACCGAGACGGTCATCGCGACGAGCACGGCCGGAATCGCGGCCAGGATCGGGCCGACGACGGGGACCAGCTCGCCGATTGCCGCGAGCAGCGCGAGCACGTAGAAGTACGGCACGCCCAGCAACCACAGGCCGAGCGCGGCCGTCGTGCCGATGATGCCCGAGAGCAGCAACTGGCCGCCGAGCCATGCGCTGACCTTCACCGTCACGCTGTGAATCACGCGGGCCAGCATCGCGCGGTGCTCGCGCGCAAAGAGGCGGACGAACGCGACCTGCAGCGCCGGCGCCTCGAGCAGCAAATAGTAGGGCAGCACGAGCACCGTGACGAGCGCGCCCAGCGCGCCGAGCACGCCCTGCAGCGCGCCGAGCACGCCGACCAGCGCGATGCCCGGATTCGGCGTCTGCCGCAGCAGCTCGCTCCACGAGTAGGTGTGCGCGATCAGACGATTGCGCAGCAGGACGTCCTGGAACGTGTCGACGTAGGTCGGCAGGTTCGTCCAGAGCTCGCGTCCCTGCGTGACGAGCGGCGGCACGACGAGCGTGATTGCCAGGACGATCACACCGAGCAAGCCGAGATAGATGATGAGAATCGCGACCCAGCGCGGCATGCGCCGGCCGGCCGCGCGCCGCTCGAGCCAGCGCACGGCGGGGCTCATGCCGATCGCCAGCAATCCCGCGATGTAGAGCAACAGCAGGACTTGCCGCAGCAGATACGCGGCGTACAGCAAGACGATGCCCGAGAGCGCCGTGAAGACGCCGAAGACGATCAGGCCGCGTGGACTTCGGCGAGTCGCGTTCACCGGCTCAGGAAGCGGGCGGTGAAATCCGCCATGTCGTCGTAGATCGCGTTGAGCTCGTCAGGGGGCGCCAGATAGACGATGCGGAAGAAGCCATCGCCTGGCGCCGTGCCGAATCCGGATCCGTACACGCACAGGATGCCCGTCTCGCGCAGCAAGGCGAGGATGTAGTCCTGGTCCGTCGTGCCGCGAGGCAGCGTGATCTGCGGCATCGCGTAGAACGCCGCGCGCGGCATCACGCACCGCATCCCCGGAATCGCCGACAGCCGCTTCGTCGTCACGTCCGCGCGCACGTGCAGCGCGTGTGCGAATTCGGCTTGATGCGAGCGGTCGCCGTTCAAGGCCGGCTCGATCGCGTACTGCATCGGGCCGGGACTGCACAGACGTCCGTCGGCCATTTTCTTGATGCCGGCGAGGACCTCGTCGAGCCGGCGGCAGGCGCCGACGACGAGCCAGCCCGTGCGCCAACCGGGCGCGAGATACGCCTTTGACAGCGACGAGAAGGAGATGATCGGCGCGTCGGGCGCGAGCGATCCGAGGAGCGGCGTCGGGCCATCGAACGACACATCGCCGTACACCTCGTCGGCAAGGATCGTCAGCCCCGCGCGATCCGCGACGTCGATCAGCGCGCGCCGCGTCGCTTCCGGATACACCGCGCCCGTCGGGTTGTTTGGATCGATGACGACGATCGCGCGCGTCGCCGACGTCGTGCGGCGTTTCAGATCGTCGAGATCCGGCCGCCAGCCCTGTGTGGGATCGGTGCGGTAATACACCGCGCGCGCGCCGATCTTCGACAGCACCGCCGTGTAGAGCGGATAGGTCGGCGTCGGCACCAGCACTTCATCGCCGGGATCGGCCAGTACGCTCAGCGCGAGCTCGATGCCCTCGGACGTGCCCTGCGTGACGACGACGCGATCGGCCGTGACAGGCATGCCGCGTCGCGTGTACTCCTGCGCGACGGCCGTCCGGGCCGTCTCGATGCCGGCCGACGGCACGTACCCGTTGTGTCCATCGCGCATCGCACGCTCGACGGCTTCGATCAAATGCCGCGGCGTTTTGAAGCCGAACTGGATCGGATCGCCGATGTTCAGATATCGCACCCGGCGGCCTGCCGCTTCCACCTTCTTCGCTTCCACGACGATGTTCCGGATCGCGTAGCTGAAGGCGTTCACGCGGGCAGAGACGTGGGCCGCGGTGCTCGTGGGCATAGAGCCCTATCGTAGCGTAGTGGCCGGAAAACGGCCGGTATGCCGGCACGTGCAGGTGAAGGGATTGCGGTGAGGGGCCGATAGATCGAGGGGGGGAAGAGTCGGGCGGCCCTCGTGGCCGCCCGTCTGGCCCGTCGCCGGTAACCCGTGGCCCGTAGCCCGCAGCCCGAATATGTCCAAGAACCTCGCATCCACGCTCGTCGTTCTCGCCGCGCTCGTCGCGGCGCCGCAGATGGCTTCCGCGCAGAGCTTTGCGCTTGGGCCGCGCATGAGCTTCGTGCGCGGTGATGTGCCGTCGGGCACGCCGTCGACGCGCTTCCTTGGCGGGACGGTGCGGATGGGATCGTCGAAGCACGTCGCGTTCGAGCTGGCTCTGGACTACCGCAGCGAGACGAGTGAGGACGGCCTGTCGCGTCTGCGCGAGCGGCCGTTCCAGGGATCGATGCTGCTGTTTCCCGTGCGATCGACGATCTCACCGTATCTGCTCGCGGGATACGGCATCTATCAGCAGACCTACGACACGCTCGATCCCGCGAACGGGCTCGCCGTGACGTCGACCGTCGAGCGCAAGACCGGCGCGCACATCGGCTTCGGCGCCGAGGTGCTCCTCGTCCGCCACGCGGCGTTCTACATCGACTACCGTTTGCGCTTCGTCCGATTCGGATCGCCGGAAGCCGACGAGGATCCGGTCGACATCCCGGGGCAATCGATCATCCCGGGTCTCAAGAACGTGCAGTTGTCGCATCAGGGATCGATGATCACGAGCGGCGTGGCGTTCTATTTCTGATTCAGTGTCACAATCTGCCGAACGATGATCGGTCCCGGACTGCTCGTGTTACGGCTCGCGCTGGCGACCGTCCTCGTGGCGCATGGCGGCCACGAGCTGTTCGGTCTGTTCGGCGGGCCGGGCGCGGGACCCGCCGGTCTGACGCAGATGGCGGCGCACTTTGCGAGCATCGGCCTGTCCCCAGGACTGTTCTTCGCCGTCCTGATCGGTTTCGGCCGGCTCGGCGGCGGCGTGTTGATCGGCGTGGGGTATTTCACGCGGTGGGTCGCGCTCGCGCTGGCCGTGTTCGAGGGTCTCGAGATCTGGAAGGACTTTGCGCGCTGGGGGCTTTTTCTCAACTGGTCCCTCGATCCCACCCGTGGCCACGGCATGGAATACGCCGTCGTCATGATCGCCGCGCTCGTGTGCTTGACGTTGGCAGGATCGGGCGAGTGGTCGATCGACGGCGTGCGCTCTCGATCGGCGGCGTCGCGCGCGGCGGGACGAGCCAGGCTGAGAGATAGAGTCTGATGCGTGCGGCGGTATCTCACTATCGCTCTATCTCTCTATCGCGCTATCTGATCATCTTGCTATTGGGCTATCTGCCTTCGATTTCGCAGTTCTAAGTTCGCAGTTCCAAGTTCGAAGTTTCTCCATGGATCTGACCTCTCGAGTCGTGCTGTTGACCGGCGGCCGCCGCATGGGCGTGACGATCGCGACGGCGTGCGCGATGCGCGGCGCGGACATTGCCGTGGCGTATCGCAAGTCGAAAGACGATGCCGAAGCGGTGCGGGAGGCGGTGGCGGCGCATGGGCGGCGTGCGGAGCTCGTTCAGGCCGATGTCTCGGATCCGGCATCGGCGTCCGCGATGGTTGCCGCCGTCGATCGCGCGTTCGGCCGGCTCGACGTGCTCATCAACATGGCGTCGATCTATGAGTCCGTGCCGCTCGATCAGCTGACCGTCGATCACTGGCGACGGCAGTTGTCCGTGGATCTTCACGGCACGTTCCACGCGTCGCTCGCGGCGATTCCCCTGCTGCGGCGTAGCGGCAACGGCCGCATCATCAACTTCAGCGACTGGCTGGTCGCGAGCGAACGTCCGCGCTACACGGGATATGTGCCGTACTACGTCGCCAAGGCCGGCGTGAAAGCGCTGACCGAGGCGCTTGCGCTGGAGCTCGCGCCGGATCACGTCCTCGTCAATGCGATCGCGCCCGGACCGATTCTCGCGCCACCTGGCACGACCGACGAAGAAAGTGCAGCCGTCGCGCGCGCCACACCGCTCGGACAGTGGGGCGGTCCGGGCGAGATCGCGAAAGCCGTGCTCGCGCTGATCGATTCCGACTTCATCACCGGCGAGACCATCCGCGTCGACGGCGGACGTCACGTGTCCTAGTCGCGTTCGTATGGCTGACGATCCGCATCCGAAGGTCGCGAGCGCCGACCACGACATCCTCGACGTCATTCGTCGCCGCTGGAGTCCGCGCGCCTTCGACGCGGCCCGGGACGTCAGCGACGCCGAGTTACGGCAGCTCTTCGAAGCCGCACGCTGGGCGCCCTCGTCCGCCAACGAGCAGCCGTGGCGATTCGTCGTCGCGACGTCGCGCCGGAATCCCGGCGCGTTCGCCGCGTTGCTCGATACGCTGGAGCCGCGCAATCAGGGCTGGGCGAGACACGCCGCCGCGCTGGTGCTCGTCGCGATCAGGCTGACGTTCGAGCGCAATGGCGCGCCGAACGCGATGGCGTGGTGGGACGCAGGCCAGGCCGTGGGATTTCTTTCACTTCAGGCGACGGCGATGGGCATGGCGATGCGGCAGATGGCCGGCTTCGACGTCGAGCATGCGCGTACCGCGTGCGACGTGCCGTCGTTGTTCGAGCCCGCAATCGTGATGGCCATCGGTCATGCCGGCGATCCCGATCGCCTCGAGGTCGAGAAACATCGCGCCGCCGAGCTCCAGCCGCGAGAGCGGCGCCCGATCGACGCGTTCGTGTTCGACGGCGTGTGGGGCGCGGGATTCGGAAGTTCGAAGTAGGCGTCGCGTCACGCCTCCGCGAGCGCCAGCACGCGTTCCAGCGTCTTTCTGGCGCTCTTGACCGGCAGATTCGACACGTAGAAATGCTGCACGCCGCACTCGCGCAGCGTGCGAATGGTCCGCGCACACACCTCGTCAGGCGTCGCGCCAGCAGAGAACTCGCGCGTGAGCTCGTCGACCGGCACCGGCAGGAAATGCCGCAGCGTCTCGAGCGTCTTCGCGTTCGCGCTGCGATAGTAGAACACGCCGAACACGCCCGGCAGCGTGATGCGCTGCTGCCGGTACTCCGTCTGAAATCGTTCGATCGCCGTTCGGTGATGATGCGAGACGACCTGTGTCAGGAAGTAGTCGCCGTTGAATGTGCCGTCGATGAGGTAGCCGACCTGCCGTGCGGCATCGGCGTGTGGATTCGCCCATCCGCCGAGCGACAGGCCCGGCACGTGCGCCGCGATTTCCCGCCGCAGCTCCCACGCGTGATTCACACAGCGCGGAGGGCCGACCGTGCGATCGCCGCCGAGTACGACGAGCGATCGAAATCCTTCCTGCCACGCGCGCTCGGCGTAGCTCAGACAGAAATCCAGCGAGTGCTTCGTCGTCAGAAACGGCACGACGTGATCGCGCGGCACATCGGTGCCGAGGTTGATCACGAGATGCCGAAGGTTGTGCTCTTCGCGCGCACCGACCGCGCTGTCGGTGAGGAACACGAACGTGCCGCCGCGCACCAGGCCGCGCACGGCGTGATACGTGTCGATCCACGCGTCACGGCCAGCCGCGGCATCGAGCTCGGCCCGCGGCGGCCGCAA
>DASZVJ010000010.1:0-11077 GCA_035547155.1 Vicinamibacterales bacterium | reverse complement strand
GGCGCGGCGGCGCGCAGCGCGGGCTTCACGCTCGACGCGGCCGGCAAGTCGGGCACGACGAACGATCTGCGCGACGCGTGGTTCATCGGGCTCACGCCGGAGCTGCTCACCGCCGTGTGGGTCGGCTTCGACAACAACCAGCCCATCGGCCTCAGCGGATCGCAAGCGGCGCTGCCGATCTGGACGTCGTTCATGAAGCGCGCGCTGGCCGGCCGGCCCAGCACGTCGTTCGACGTGCCGGAGGACATCGTCTTCGCCGACATCGACAAGGACACCGGCCAGCTGGCGACGCCGGCCTGCCCCGTCGTGATTCACGAGGCCTTCTTCGCCGGCACCGAGCCGCATCAGACCTGCGAGCTGCACGGCGGTGGCCACGGGTTCCTGTCCACGCTCGGCGGCTGGATTGGGCTCGGGCGATGAGGGGACCAAGGGACCAGGGGACGAAGGGACTGCTATACTTTCGTTTAGCAGTCTGGCGGTTGGACTGCTAATGAGCGGGCGGCCACGGGGGGCCGCCCGATGAAGTACCCGTAGCCCGTGGCCTGTAGCCCGCAGCCTGAGAAATGACCGATCGTCAACGCCAGATCCTGGCGACACTCATCGGCGAGTACATCGAACAGGGCGAGCCCGTGTCGTCGGCGTGGCTGGCCGAGCGCACGTCGCTCGGGCTGTCGTCGGCGACGATGCGGAACATCCTGGCGGCGCTCGAGGAACAGGGACTGGTGCGCCAGCCCCACACGTCGGCAGGCCGCGTCCCCACCGACTCGGGCTACCGGCTCTACGTCGATCAGCTCCTGACCGCGCGTCGCAAGCCGCGGCCGCTGCTCGAGTTCGAGGCGCGGCTGCGCCGGTCCGCCACGGTCGACGACGTCCTCGGCCAGGCGTCGCACGAGTTGTCTCGAGCGTCGCACCAGATCGGCTTCGCGGTGGCACCTGCCAGCTCGAGCGTCCGGCTCAAACACATCGACTTCGTCGGCCTCGAAGGCACGCGCGTGCTCGTCATCGTCGTCGCGACGGCCGGCCAGGTGTCGAATCACGTCATCGAAACATCAGAGCGGTACGATGCCGTGTCGCTGAACCAGGCCGCGAACTACATCAATCGTGAGTTCACCGGCCTGACGCTCGACGAAGTGCGCGCGGCGATCATCGAGCGCATGCGCGAAGAGCGCGCGCTCTACGACGCGCTGGTCCAGCGCGCGTTGCGCCTTGCGCAGCGCGGGCTCGACGAGCTGCATCCGGGAGAGACGCTGCATGTGCAAGGCGCGTCGTTCCTCATCGACGAGCTCGCCGGCGCGGACGCCGACCGGCAGCGCACGCTGCAGACGCTGCGCGCGCTGTTCGAGATGCTCGAAGAGAAACACCAGCTGATCGAGCTGCTGTCGCGCTCGATCGAGGCCGGCGGCCTGACGGTGGTGATCGGATCGGAAAATCAGTCGCCAGACCTGCACCCGTTCAGCTTCGTCCTGTCGACGTTCCAGGACGGCGATCGGATCGGCACGGTCGGCGTCATTGGTCCCACGCGCATGCGCTACCAGCGCGCCATCGCCGTCGTCGACGGCGTGTCGCGCGCCGTCACGCGCCTGCTGGTCGACGGACAATAGGCAAACTTCGAACTTTGAACTTCGAACTTTGAAAAAGAGCTTGTTGAGATCGACTGAGATTCAGATCAATGGCATCCGAGCACACGACACCTTCGTCCTCCCCCGATCAGACTTCCGCCGACGACGCGATCGTCCGTGAGCGCGACGATCTGCGCGAGCGTCTGCTGCGAACGGCCGCCGAGTTCGACAACTACCGCAAGCGCACCGAGCGCGAGCGACGCGAGCAGGCCGAGTACGCGGCGGCGGATCTGATTCGCGATCTGCTGCCGGTCGTCGACGATCTCGAGCGCGCGGTCGCCGCGCCGGTCGAGCCCGGTCCGGGCGCCGAGCGCATCACGGCCTATCGCGATGGCCTGGATTTGATCCGCCGCCAGTTTCTCGACGTGCTCAAGCGCCGTGGCGTCGAGGTGCTCGACGTCGTCGGTCAGCCGTTCGATCCGCAGTGGCACGAGGCGCTTGCACAAGAGCCGGCCGACGGCCGTCCCGACGGCGAGATCACCGCGGAGATTCGCCGCGGCTATCGCATCGGCCAGCGTCTGCTGCGCGCGGCGCTCGTCAAGGTGGCACAGGCGTGAGTCAACGTGACTACTACGAAGTGCTCGGGGTCGATCGGAACGCGGGCGACGCGGACATCAAGAGCGCGTATCGCAAGCTCGCGCTGAAATATCACCCCGACCGCAATCCCGGCGACAAGAAGGCCGAGGAACAGTTCAAGGAAGCGGCCGAAGCGTACGCCGTGCTCGGCGACGCCGAAAAACGCGCGCGCTACGATCGCTTCGGTCACGCGGGCGTGTCCAGCGCAGCCGGACAAGGCGGTCCCGGCTTCAACGCCGACATCTTCTCGGACTTCTCCGACATCCTCGGAGACTTCTTCGGTTTCGGCGGCGGTGGCGGCCAACGGCGCCAAGGGCCGATGCGCGGATCCGATCTGCGCTTCGATCTCGAGATCTCCTTCGAGGATTCCTACACCGGCACCGAGACGACGATCCAGATCCCGCGCGAAGAGAACTGCGAGACGTGCAAGGGCACGCGCGCCGCGCCGGGCTCGTCCGCCGAAACGTGTCCGCAGTGCCGGGGCACGGGACAGCTGCGCTTTCAGCAGGGTTTTCTCGTCGTCTCGCGGCCGTGCGGCCAGTGCGGCGGGCTCGGACAGATCGTCCGCAATCCCTGCCCTGCGTGCCGCGGCACCGGGCGCACGACGAAGGAGCGTCGCGTCACCGTTCGCATTCCCGCAGGCATCGCGGACGGGCAGCGTCTGCGCCTGCATGGCGAAGGCGAGCACGGCGCGCTCGGCGGTCCGACCGGCGATCTCTACGTCGTCGTCCACGTGCGGCCGCATCCGCTGTTCCGGCGTGAGGAAGACGATCTCTTCACCGAAGTGCCGGTGCCATTCCACATCATGGCGATGGGCGGATCGTTCCACGTCGACACGCCGTCGGGCGCACAGACGGTCGACGTCTCCGCCGGCACGGCGAGCGGGACGGTCCTGTCGTTCCGAGGCAAGGGCATGCCGAGCGTGACGGGCCGCGGCCGCGGCTCGTTGCACGTGCGCGTCGTCGTCGACGTGCCGCGCAAGCTGTCGAAGGATCAGAAGAAGCTCGTCGAGCAGCTCGGCAAGACGATGACCGTCGAGAAGCTCGAGCCGACGCCGGTCGACGACGAGCAGGACAAGCCGTTCTTCGAAAAGGTCAAGGACCTGTTTGGCTAGCGCGCGCGTGTTCGCCGCGATCGACTGCGTGTGGCTTGCGGTGAGCTTGTCGAACCCGCCAAGCGATGACGACCTCGATCGCGCGCTCGCCGAAGTCGACGAGTTCGAGCCAACCGCGGTCGAGCCGATCGCGGGCGGCATCCGCATCTTCTTTCCATCGACGCAACAGCAGAGTGCGGCCCACGCGCATCTGGCGGCGTCCATGCCCGAGCTGACGACAACTTCCCTGCTCGTGCCCGACGAGCAATGGGCCGAGCGCAGTCAGGCCGCGATCACGCCCATTCGCGTTGGCCGCATTCTCGTCACGCCGCCGTGGCTCGTCGAGTCTTCATCGCGCGAGGCATCCGGTGACGACATCGTCATCGTCGTGCAGCCGTCGATGGGCTTCGGCACGGGGCATCATCAATCGACGCGTCTGTGTCTCGCGCTGCTGCAGCGTCAGCGGATCGACGGCCTGTCGGTGCTCGACGTCGGCACGGGATCGGGCGTGCTTGCGGTGGCCGCGTCGAAACTCGGTGCGGTCACCGTGCTGGGCATCGACGTCGATCCCGACGCGATCGACGCCGCGCTCGACACCGTCGAGCGCAACGACGCAGTGGATCGCGTCGCGATGCGGGTTGTCGACATCACGAAGGGTCCGCTGCGCGAACTTCGAACTTCGAACTTTGAACTTCGAACTGAAAACACGGGTGCTCACGAATCCTCCGCGAGTGCGTTTGATCTGCTCCTGGGCAATCTGACGGGCGCGATGCTGTGTCGCGTCGCACCGCGGCTCGTTGCGGAAGTCGTTGATGGCGGCACGCTGATCGTGAGCGGCTTCGATCTCGACGAGCGCGACGATGTCATTGCCGCATTCGCCGATGCAGGCGCGACGCCGATCGACGAAGCGATCGAAGATCGCTGGGTCGCCATCTCGCTGCGCCGCGGCGCGGCGTAGCGTCCTAGCGCGCGCTTTCAGCCGTCGAGACGCCGAAGCGCCGATAGTTCGAGTATGCCGCGTGGCCGGTGATGACCTCGTCGCTGGCGTTCAGTTCGTATTGCTCGTCCATCGCCGTCGGCACCCACGCATTCAGCGCGTGTTCCTCCGCATAGCGCACGGTAATGGTCGCGCGCACGAAGCGTGTCCAGTCGCGCGTGATAGCGGCTTCGGCGCGAAGCTCGCTGCGCAGCACGTATCCACTCGCCGGCTCGATCCAGAAGCGCCCGCGCGCCGACGATCCCGCCACGGATTCGCTCAGCGGCGGCCGCGACTCCTCCGAGAACTCGACGATGCGGCACGTCATGCCATCGATACGATCGACGCTGCCGAGATGAAACGACGAGCGCGGCTGGTTCGCCGTGCGCAGGAACATCAGCGTGGTCAATGGCGTGTTGACGGTGCGGTCGATGTCCACGCCGAACGCGTTCAGATTGAATCGCGCGCTTTCGTCGTGGATGGCGACGGCGTCCCGAGGCGAGCCTGATGCAATCTTCGCGACCAGCTGGCTCACGTGCTCGCTGCGGTCCTTGACCGGCTTTCCATCGACTTCGTACACGTCGCGGAACGGCGCCCATGTGCCCGACGCGCCGACGTCGAGCAGCACAACGAGATCCGCGCGGGTCTTGCGTGTCATGACATCCGGGAGATCGTGTCCGCGCACCGTGCCCTTCGCCACTTGCAGGTAGTCCCCCTGCATGACGATGTCGGACATGGCGCGCGCCTGCTGCTCGACGTGCGCGGCGGCGCGCTGAAGGATCTGGTCGAGCTCTGGCGAGCGCGGCGTCTGCGCGACGGTGCTTGCCAGCATCATCGAGACCATGCCAATCGCGAGCGAGACCACGCGACTCGCGTGCGGCCGTTCCCTGTCACGATGCGACGTCGTCATCGATCGCCTCCGCCTCCGAGCGCCTGCGCGCACGAGACCGTCCTGCGTTGATGCGAATTTGCGCGCATCGTTTCACGCGTACGAAGGCGTGTCAAGGCGTCAGGCTTGACCTGTTCGTCAGGTTGACGCTACAACACGTGCGGGCAAGCGGCGCGATCGCGACGCGCGGTCGATGAACCGCTGCTGGATATCACGGGACATCTCATGGCAACGAACGCGAACCGTAGCCTGTGGCTCATCCAGCTGACGATGGCCATTGCGCTGTCGGCACTCGTCGTTCTCTTCGTGGAGGGATGGCTGCCGCCCCGGCAATTCGGAATCGGCGGACTGATCGTGCTGGTCGCGACGTGTGTTGCGTTCACGACAGCGTTCTTGCGGCGTCGCACGACCAGCCCATCGGGCTGGCCGACGCCTCACGGCAGCCGCCGCGCCAAATATCTGAAAATCACGGCGATCGTGCTCTATTGGGGCTTGGCGCTCTGGCTGACGAGGGAAGGCCCAATCGTGGCCAAGTTGGTTAGCTCTTTCATGCTCATCCTGTTTCTGACTGCCACAATCATCCGACCGGCACGCGGCGATCGTACGTAGATGACGAGTTCTTTCCGTCAAGTCTTCGACGCTGCGGGCGCTGCCGGCCCGTTGACGCGCTCATTCAACGCCGGACGAGGTGACGAGCAGAGTGCCAAACGGCTATTTCGCTTCATCGACGATGTCATAAGGCACAGCGCTCTCGACGGCTACGTTCATCTCACGACGATCGAGCTCGATCTCGACGCGGGACATTTTCCCGAGGTGCTCCAGACGTATTTTGCGAGCGCTGAGTGGGACTATCGCGAGCGGTACAGTCTCGGCGAGGTGTGCAAGGCCGACGCGGCGGATACCTTCAGGCACGGATGGCTCACGTTCGAAGCGCATCCGGATCTCACATGGCGCCTGTTGACGAACGAAGCCGGCTGTCTTCGCTGGGGTGCCGCGCTGCAGGTGGGTGGCGTGCACGTGGCCGAGGCCGATGTCGCGACGGCGTTGAGGCAATCCCCCTTCTCGCCGGATGAGGCTCGAAGACTCGAACCGCTCACGCGAGTCGCCTGGGCGGCAAATCGGAAGCTGACCGCGGCGTCGATCTGGGTCAGAGACGATGAGACTTCCTTGCTCGACGAGTTGAGCGCGCTGCGCTAGCCGAGTTGCCACCATGCCTGTTGTTCACCGGATGACCGTCGGCCACCTCAACGCGAGTATCGGCGACACGCTGCGCGACGATCCCAAATTGTTGTCCGCGTTCCGCTTCGTCCTCGTGACCTGCATCGACAGCAACCACGAGCCGGGCTCGATGCACGACGTCTTTCGTCGATTTCCGCAGTGCGAGCCCATGTCCGGGTCGATCCTCGTGCCAGGACGGCTCATCCGTAACCTGCGGGCCGCGTTCAACTTTTTCACGGGCTTCGACGAAATCTGGTGCTTCACCACACGTCCGGACGCGCCCAAGCCGCGCGACGCGTCGATCGTCGCGCCATTCGACATCGTCTCGGGCGAGGTGGAGACGGAGCTCGTTCGATGGTTCCGCGAGTCGAAGTGTCAGCTCGGGCTGGGCGATGGGATCGGTCTGAGCTACGTCACGCCCGATCGTGCACTTGGCGCCGAGCTCGAACGCGTCGCCGACGATCCGAGTGCTCGTCGTGCTCATCTCGTCATCGTCGAATTCGTGCCCGAACAGACAGAGACGCGGACGATTCCCATCGACCTCGTATTGGACGTGGATCGGGAGAACAACGTCCTCGACATCGAGATCATCTCGCTTCTCGACCAGGCCGGACCTAATAGCCTGGAGGTCATCGCAGCCACTGTACCGACGGATCGCTCACAGGCGCCGTGGCATGCGTACGATCCGACATGCGATTGTCTCACCCTGCAGTTGAGCGATGGTCGCATCGTCGATCAACGGCCGGTCCTGGGACGAGCCCGACTGAACGTGCGGGGACAGATCGTCGAGATCGAGGCGACGTGGCAATAGCGTCGCCACCAGACTTCAGGACATTCTGGCAACGCAGCGGCTGGCTGCCGCGGATGGCTGTGTCCGGCGCGGCGTTGGCGATTGTCATCGAATCCGTACGGCCGCTGAATCCGAGCATCGCCGATCGGGCCATGCTCTTCCCTGGCCTTCTCGTCATCGGACTCGTCGCGCTGCTGACGACGCAACTCGCTGACTACATGCTGGCGAAAGCGCGAGTCGCCACGCACCTGATGGAGCGTCCGCCCTTCGCACCGCTTCTCGTTCCGACATTTCTGAAATGGACGACGGTCCTGGTCGTGGCGCTTCTGGCCGGTCTCGTCGTCATCGTGATCGAACACAGGCGGGAAGCGGTGCTCGCGTCTTGGCTGGCGGGCCATGTCATCGCAAGCGCGATCATCGCCGCGACTCTTGTCGAAGCCTGGGCTGGATACCTCATCGGCGAGCGCTTGCGCGAGATCGTTCGACGATGGCCGGAGACTGTCGACGACCCGCGCCAAATCGAGTTGAGCTTGCGACGGCCGGGAGGCGCAGTCCTATTTCTCGCCAGCCTCAGCGCCGTCAGCCTGATCGGCGCGCAATTGCCATGGCCACGAGTCGCGACAGTGGCTCAGACGATGCTGGGTCTCTCGTTTGGCGGTCTGATGCTGCGGTGCATGTACATGTCGAGCGAAGGCCTTCTCTCCAGGGCGATCGCGCTCGTCGTTGTTGCATGGGCCGTGCTGGAGATGGCACTCGGATCATTGGGGCTGTACCGGCTGTCGCTTGTGATCGACGTCATCATGTTTTCGGGTTTCGCGATGGCGATGTGTCGCGCAATCCTTCGAATCAAGCGCTGAGGCCACAGTCACCTCAGCCAGTTGCCGAGGATCGCACCTGGTTCTCAGACAACACGCGCGTCCGAGATGTCGCGATGGGGCCGAATGTCCGAACCCTTCCGAGCAGTTCCGAGAGTAACAATGAGAGCACGCGCGACGCGGCCCCGGGCGCCAGCGAGACGTGGACATCGGCGTCGACGCCCACGCCCGGGGCGACGTGAGCGCGGATCCGAGCGACGTCAGCCGACGCATCGCGAGCGCACGCGGACCTCGAGTTCACCTTCAGCGAGATCATCGGGCGTGTACGCGCGGCTGCGCACCGGTATCGGCGTGGCGAGAGCGCCGTACGGGACTTCCTCGGAGCCCGTTCGCGCCGGTCGGAGCGCCGCGACCGCGATCTACTGGCGCCGACGCGCAACTGCAGGGCGCGTACGCGCGTCCGCAGGCGCGCGACGGACACCTTCGGGCAACCTCGCGAGCGTGACCGCAAGTCCTTTGAAATGCCACGTTTGCGCGCCACAGGTTCTGCTCACGTGCACTGACGAGATGGGTCGCGTCGATCGACAAGATGGGTCACGTGCACCGGATAGATGGGTCGCGCGCTCCGACAAGATGCCTCACGTCCGGTCCGACGATGCCTCGACCGCGCCGGATAGTCTCCTTCACCGGTGCGGGAAGTTCCCTGCACCAGCCCGACGAGATCGATCACGCGCGCCAGACAGATCCCTCGCGCCGGATCACCAGATCGCTCGCGTGCCGGGAGTAAACGCCTCATGTCCACTGACTAGATGACTCCACTTGCGCGACGAGATCCCTGCCGTGCACGGGATAGATGCCTCACGCGCGGCGAGTGGATTCCTCGCGTGAGGCAACCAGATGGGTGTAGCGCGCCCACGGGAGGGCTTACGAGGTCGTCGCGCCAGGGCGTGTCAGAAAGTTTGTGTGTGAGGCTGGTGATGGCTCCGCATTTTACGCGTCAGGGCGCAAGAAGCGATCGCCGTAGGCTAGGGCCAAGGCCTCCAGCGCGCGGCGCCAATGGAGCACGGGATGGCGCCAGAGGGCCGCGATGTTGCGCAGCGCGAGCCAGATCAGCTTGAGTGCGGCCTCGTTGCTGGGAAAATGTCCCCGCGTCTTGATCACTTTCCGGATGCGCGCGTGGACGCTCTCCAGAGCATTGGTCGTGTAGATGAGTCGCCGCACGGCCGGCGGAAACGCGAAGAACGGCACGACGTGCGGCCAGGCCGCGCGCCACGCCGGGGCAATCAGCGGAAACCGGCGCCCCCACGGCCCGGCGGCAAACGCCTCGCACGCCTCGGCCGCCGCCTCGGCACTGCTCGCGGTGTAGATCGGCCGCAGGGCCGCGGCGAGCGCGCGGCGGTCCTTCCAGCTGGCGAAGTTGAGACTCCGGCGGATCAAATGCACGACGCACGTCTGCAACGTCGTCTGCGGATAGACCGTTTCGAGCGCCTCCGGCATGCCTTTGAGGCCATCGGTCACCGCTATGAGAATGTCCTCGCAGCCGCGCGCTTTCAGGTCTGTGAAGACTTTCAGCCAGAATTTGGCGCCCTCGGTCTGCTCGATCCAGATCCCCAGAATGTCCCGCTGGCCATCGGCCAACACCGCGAGGGCGAGATACACCGCTTTACTGCGCACCACGCCGTCCTCGCGCATCTTCACGCGGAGCGCGTCGAAGAACACCACCGGATAGAGAGACTCGAGCGGCCGCGCCTGCCACGCGGTGACCTCCGCCACCACGGCATCGGTGACCGCGCTGATCAGATCCGGCGACACATCGATCGCATAGATTTCCCGCAGATAGTGCTGAATCTCGCGCGTGGGCAACCCGCGGGCGTAGAGCGCCAGCACCTTCTCGTCGAAGCCCGGCAGCCGGCGCGCGTGCTTGGGCACGAGCACCGGCGCAAACGTGCCCGCGCGGTCGCGGGGCACGTCGAGGGCCACCGGGCCCTCGTCGGTCAACACGGTCTTCGGACTCGTGCCGTTGCGATGATTGCTCGTCTCATCGGGCCGCGGCTCCCCCGGGCCATAGCCCAAGTGATGGCTCAGCTCCCCGCCGAGCATCCGCTCGACCAGCGCGCGTTTCAACCGCCGCGTGGCCGCGTCAATGTCGGCCATCGACATCCCGGCCGCCGGACCGAACTGATCCAGCACGGCCGCGTCGATCGGCGGCAGTTTTTCCACGGACTTCTTCGGGATAAGGGGCATACAGACTCCTCATGCTACGCCCCACACACAAAATTCCTGACAGGCTCAACGATCGGCTCGTCACGCGCGCAAAAAGCCATGTTCCCGGCGCGCCGTTCCGGTCGCCCGTGGCCCGTGGCCCGTTGTAACCGCACCCATCTAGTCGACTCGCGCGAGGGATCTATCGAGCGCGCGTGAGGGATCTACTCGGTGCGCGTGAGGCATCTATCAGGTGCACAGCAGGGATCTAGTCGCATCAGTGCAGTCATCTACTCAGCGCGCATCAGGCATCTACTGTGGGCACGTGAGGCATCTAGTGATCGCACGCGAGGGATCTATCCGGTGCGCGTGACCCATCTGGTCGGGCCGGTGCAGGGAACTACTCCGACGGGTGAAGGCAACTACCTGGTGGGGATTAGGCATCTTCGGATCGGACGTGAGGCATCTTGTCGGAGCACGCGACCCATCGAGTCGATCCACGTAACCCATCTTGTGGATCGACGTGACCCATCCAGTCGGACGACGTCAGCGGACCTGAGCCTGGATCTTCTTGTGCCAGAAAGACTTGAGAGGGCATTTTTTCGAGCCTAGACTTACGCTCTCGGGCGAAAGTGGTTCGACGATCGGCGCCCGGGTCTCCGCGATGCTCCACTGCAGAAAGACGGTGGGCGTCTGCAGACGCGCGTGCGCGTTGATGTGCGCGCGTGATCGCGTGCTGCAGGCGGCCGATCGCGCCCTGCAGCCGGACGTACGCGCGTCTGATCACGCCTGTCGTGCGGATCGACCTGGACGATCGGACGGATCGACTTGAATGTCGTGCCCCTCGGCCAGGTCTCACGCGGTCCGGATGAGCACGAACGTGGTCCGATGCCGCAGTG
>DASZVJ010000009.1:0-27746 GCA_035547155.1 Vicinamibacterales bacterium | reverse complement strand
GCGCGCCCGGGCCGAGTCGCTGATTCCGCGCTGCAAGGTCGGCTTCATGGAGCGGCCGGAGCGCATCGTGCTCTTCATGATCGGCGCGTTCACCAACCGCATGGCGGCGGTCATGTGGGTGATCGGCGTCCTCTCGGTCGTCACCGTCGTCAACCGGATCTACTACACCTATCTCGAGCTCAACGGCCGCCCGCAGCCGAGCCGCTCGGGCCCGGCGGGCTTCCTCGTCCGCGCCTTCTACTGGACCGACGATCGCGCCACGGTCGCGTACGACATCTGGGTCATCGCGATCCTCGCCTTCGTCTGGCTCACGCCGCCCGACTGGATCGGGGATCCCATGGCGGTGGGAGGACAGGGATTTCTTCAGTGGCTTCTGGCCAGATAGACACGACGCCAGAAGCGAGATCAACTTGGAACTTCGAACTTAGAACTTCGAAATAGGGCATCTTGCTGCGTTCTCAGTTCGAAGTTCTCAGTTCGAAGTTGACTCGTCACTATTCTCCCAACACCTCGTGGCAGTGCCGACACCTCGCCTCGTACGTCCCCGTGGCGCCGACGAGGACGCGGTCGCTCGAGGCGACGAGGCGCTGGGTGCGGTTGGCGGGGCCGCCGCAGACCATGCAGATCGCCAGCGTCTTGGTGATGTACTCCGCGGTCGCGAGCAGTTGCGGCATGGGCTCGAACGGCTTGCCGCGGAAGTCCTGATCGAGGCCCGCGACGATTACGCGCTTGCCCTGATCGGCCAGCTCGGCGCAGACCGCGGGCAGTCCTGAATCGAAGAACTGCCCTTCGTCGATGCCGACGACCTCCGTGTCCGGCTGCACGCGCGACAGCAGCTCGGCGGACGTGCTGACGCACTCCGACGGAATCTTCATGTCGCTATGCGAGACGATCGCGATATCACTGAAGCGATCGTCGATCACCGGCTTGAAGATCTGCACGCGCTGCTTGGCAATCTGCGCGCGGCGCAGCCGGCGGATGAGCTCCTCGCTCTTGCCGCTGAACATGCTGCCGGCGATCACTTCGATCCAGCCGGGCCGCGGAAATGCCTGCTGATCCATGGTCCTGCTCTCAGACGCGCGACTGGTACTCGCCCGTCTCGGTGTTCACGCGAATCACGTCGCCCGTGTTGATGAACGACGGCACGTTGACGACGAGCCCGGTCTCGAGCGTCGCGGGCTTGATCTGCGCCGATGCCGTCGCGCCCTTGATGCCCGGCACCGTGTCGGTGACCTTGAGATCCACGAGCTGCGGTAGATGGATGCCGACCGGCTCGGTCTCGTAGAACTCCACGCTGATGACCGAGTCCGGCAGCAGATAGAGGGCGCTGTCACCCAGCACCTCGGTGCTCAAGTGGATCTGCTCGAACGTCTCGGTGTTCATGAAGTTGTAGAAGTCGCCGTCCCGGTAGAGGAACTGCATCTGATGCTCATCGAGCGTCGCGCGCTCGACGTCGTCTTCGGCGCGGAACTTGAAGTCGGTGAGCCGGTTCGTCCGGATGTCGCGCATCTTGCACTGCACGTGCGCGCGCTTGTTGCCGGGCGTGATGTGGTGCAAGTCCAGAATGCGGCAGAGCGCATTGTCGAACTTGATCAGCATGCCTTTACGGAGACGGGTCGCTTGGATTGATGCCATAGGTGACAGGGACGGTCGTTACGTGATCTGTCTATTGTAACGACAATTCAGGGCTCGACGGGCGGCCACAGGGGGCCGCCCCTACACGCGGCTGCCGGAGCAGATTCCGGTTGCAGACGCAATCCGCGGACGGCAGACACACGGCAGGGGGCGGCCCGCGTGGCCGCCCGTCGAGCCTCGCGCCGATCACTGGTAGGATCATCCCGATGTCCTGGGACCCGGTGCGCGATCTGCTCACCATGCAGGAACGGCTCGAGAGCCTGTTCGGCCGGGCCAATCCAGGCTGGGTGCCCGCCGTCGATCTCGCGGAGCTCGACGACAAGTATCTGATAACGATCGAGCTGCCAGGGCTGTCGCGCTCGGACATCACGCTGGAATACGCGGAGCCGCTGCTGACCGTGCGCGGCACGCGGCCGCCGCAGGAGTGCAATCCGGAGCGCTACCACCAGCTCGAGCGCGGCCAGGGCCAGTTCGCACGCTCGTTCAAATTTGCCGTGCCGGTCGCCGCCGAAGCGATCACGGCCGAGTTCGCCGACGGCGTGCTTACCGTGAGCGTCCCCAAGTCGGCCGTCGATCGCCGCCGCATTGCCGTGAGTTGATCCGATGTCGCTCGTCCAGAAATCGTTCGTCGCTCTCGCGTTGGCCGCCGGATTCGTGGGCGGCCTTGTCGTCTCGGGCCGCCTGGCGTTGACGTCGCCGTCGATGGCCGAAGCGCCCGCCCCGCTGGCCGCGCCAGCTGCAGCGCCCGCCGCGCAAACCGCGACGCGTGGAGCTGCGCTCGCCACGCTCGCGCCCGGCGCGAATCTCTCGGACATCGCCGAAGCCGCGCTGCGTGCCTCGGCCAACATCTCGTCGACCACGATCGTCGAGATGGACCCCTTCATGCAGTTCTGGTCGGGCAACCGCGTCCAGCAGTCGCAAAGCGTCGGTTCGGGCGTCGTCGTGTCACCGGACGGCTACGTGCTGACGAACAAGCACGTCATCGGCAACGCCGGCGCCGACATTCGCGTCACGCTGCCCGGTGACAGCAAAGAGCGGCCGGCGCGACTGATTGGCATCGACGAAGTCAGCGACCTCGCCGTCGTGAAGGTGAGCGCCCCAACCAAGCTCGAGACCCTGCCGTGGGGCGAGTCGTCGAAGCTGCGCGTCGCGGAGATCGTGCTTGCGATCGGCAATCCGTTCCAACTGAGCGGTACCGTGACGATGGGCATCGTGTCGAGCGTGAAACGCACGGGGGCCGAGGTCGGGTCGTATCAGGACTTCATCCAGACGGACGCGGCGATCAACCCCGGCAACTCGGGTGGCGCGCTCGTCAACACGCGCGGCGAGCTGGTCGGGATCAACACGATGATCTACTCGGAGACCGGCGGGTACCAGGGCATCGGCTTTGCGATCCCGTCGGACGTCGCACGCCGCATCATGACGGAGCTGATCGAGCACGGCACCGTGACGTGGGGCTCGATCGGCGACATCGTGTGGTTCACGATCGACCAGAACATCGCCGCGCGCAACGACCTCGACGTCACCGGCGCGTACGTGCGCTCGATCTCCTCCGCCTCGCCGGCTTATCGCGCGGGCCTCGAGCCCGGCGACATCGTCACAACCCTCAATGGCCAGCGCATCACGGACGCCGATCAGATCGATCGCGTCGTCGTCCGGCAGAAAGTTGGCAGCACGATCAAGCTCGGCGTCCGCAAGCGCAATGGACGGACCGTGACGATCGACGTCCCCATCGTCGCACGGCAATCGCAGACGTTTCGGAGAAGGACGTAGAAGGCGACGGGCGACGAACGGCGACGGGCCGCCACGAGGGCGGCCCCTACCGTAAGGGCGGCCGCCCCTACACAACTTAATCGCGTCTACGTCTTGCCCGACACACACCGGCTCCCCGGCACGTGTCGGCGCCACAACTTGTCGGTGCCGACGCGGATGCCGATGCGCGCGGAGCTGACGAGCGCGTCGCACGTGCGGCCGTGATCCTCGATCCGCAGCGGGCTCGTCACGAGGTCGTACGTGTTCTGCCTCAACGTGATGCCCATCGCCACGGTGAGATTGCCGGGACCACGACAGAGGTCGTGCTCGGCGATCGGTGCCGAGGATCCGCGCAGGCGCATGCGACGGCGGCGCATCGTGTCGATCCCGTCGAACGGCTCCAGCGCACGGATGAGAATCGCCGCGGGATGCGCCGTTTCCTCCGTCACGACGTTCACGAGATAGTGCAACCCGTAGTTGAGGTAGACGTACGCGTGTCCCGGCGGACCGTAGAGCGGCGCGTTGCGGCGCGTCGGGCCGGGCGCCGCATGACACGCCGGATCGCTCTCGCCGATGTACGCCTCGACTTCGACGATGACGCCAGCCGTGCGGCGGCCGCGGATCTCATGGACGAGGACCTTGCCGAGGATGTCGTCGACGACGTCGAGCGTCGGCCGCGCGTAGAAGGATCGCGGCAGCGTCGTGCGGCGCACGTGGCCTACCGGCGCAGCCGCGCGACGGCCTGCGTGGCGGCGCGCTGTACGCGCTCGTCAGGATCGCGCAGCAACGGCTCGATCGACGCGATATCGTCGGTGCCGCCGATATAGCCGATCGTCTGCACGAGGTCCGCACGATAGCGGCTGCCGGTCGCCACCTTGAGCGCCTGCAGTACGCCCGGCACGGCCGCCGCGCCAAGCTCGAACAGATCGTCGCGCGCCTCGGCGTTCATCTCGTCGAGCGCGAGCATGGACGCGACGATGTGCGATTGCGTCTGGCCCAGGCGCTGCAAGGCGAACGCGGCCGCGAGACGCGCGTCGTTGGCACGATCGGTCTTCAGCATCGTCTCGAGCGCCGGCATCGAGTCCCGGTCGCCGGCGCGGCCGAGCCCTTCGGCCGCCGCGCGGCGCAGCTCGGGCGAGCGATCCGTCAGCCGCTGCCGGAACAACCCGATGTCCTCCGGCAGTCCGAGCCGCGCGAGCGCGAGCACGACCGTCTCCAGCATGTCGCCGCGGCTCTGCCCCACGTGTTCGCGCAGTGCGACGGCGGATTTCGTGTCGCGAATCTGCCCGAGCGCCTCGGCGGCGTACATCCGGACGAGCGCGCTCGAGTCCGTCATCGCGATCGCGAGCTGATCGCCGGCCTCGCGCGCGCGCAATCGGCCGAGCACGCGCGCCGTCGCCGCGCGCATGACGGGATCGTAGTGATCGAGCTCGGCCGCGAGACGCGTCACCTGCGCGGCAGGGAGTGGCGACTCGGCGATGAAGCCGAGCGCATGGACGGCGTCGAACTGGACGCGCGCGTTCTCGTCGCGCATCGCCGCGATCAGATGATCGATGAGCGCGGGCGGCGCCGGCGCGGCGGTGCGCACGAGCGGCCCCGCCTCGAAGGCCTGCTGCGCGCGGCTCTTGCCGCCGCCTCCGCCGATCGACCAGCGCCCGCCGACGCGATCGGCCAGGAAGAACGTCAGCTCGGCGTCGATCGCGGCGAGCTGCACGCGATCGTCGGGATCGGCAATCAGCGCCGATACGGCTTCCGCGGCCGGCACGTACCCGGCCTCGCCCAGACGCTTGACGGCGTCGAGGCGCGTCTGGGGATTCGGATGTCTGAGGTTGCGGATGACGTCCTGCCATTCCGCAGGCGTTTGCGCGGCGGCGGGCACGGCGATGGCACAGATCGCGGCCAGGGCCGCGGCGGGGAGCGCTCTGATCATGGTCGATCAGCGTACGCGTGGTCGCGGCCCGCAGCAAGCGTCCGCACCAGGTGCTGACCCGTGAGGGACTCCGGGACTTCCGCCACGTGCTCGGGCGTGCCCGCCGCGACGAGCTCGCCGCCGGCCGCGCCACCGTCCGGCCCAAGATCGATGATCCAGTCGGCCGTCTTCAAGACATCGAGGTTGTGCTCGATCACGAGCAGGCTGTGGCCGGCCTGCAGCAGCTTGCGGAACGCCGCGAGCAGCTTCGCGATGTCGTCGAAGTGCAGGCCGGTCGTCGGCTCGTCGAGCACGTAGAGCATGCGCTCGCCGCTCTGCGAGCCGAGATGCGCCGCGATCTTGATCCGCTGCGCCTCGCCGCCAGACAGCGTCGTCGCCGGCTGCCCGAGATGGAGATAGCCGAGGCCGATCTCGTCGAGCACGTGCAGGCGGCGCGTGACCTTCGCGGCGCCGGAGAAGAACGTCAGCGCCTCGCGCACGGTGAGCGCAAGCACCTGATCGATGTTCTTGCCCTTGTAGCGGACCTCGAGCACCTGCGGCCGGAACCGCTTGCCGTCGCACTGATCGCACGGGACGAAGACGTCGGCGAGGAACTGCATCTCCACGCGGACGACGCCCTCGCCTTCGCAGGCTTCGCAGCGGCCGCCAGGAACGTTGAACGAGAAGTGGCTCGCGGTCAGCCCGCGCGCCCGCGCGTCCTTCGTCGCAGCGAACAGCTCGCGGATCGGATCGAACGCCTTGAGATATGTGACGGGATTCGATCGCGGCGTGCGGCCGATCGGCTGCTGATCGACGAGCACCGCGTCGCTGACGTACTCCGTCCCTTCGATCGACTCGTGCGCGCCCACCCGCCGATCCCAGTCGCCCTTCGCGCGCTTGATCGCCGCGTAGATGACGTCGTGCACGAGCGTCGACTTGCCCGATCCGCTCACGCCGGTCACGCACGTCAGCAGCCCGAGCGGGATGTCGACGGTGACGTTCTTGAGGTTGTGCTCCGTCGCGCCGGTGATGCGAATGCGCTGCATGCCCGGCCGGCGCCGCGTGGGCGGAATGGGAATCGCCAGCTCGTCGCGCAGATAGCGCGCCGTGAGCGATCGCGGATCGTGCAGCAGCTCGCTGACCGGCCCAGCGAAGATGATCCGGCCGCCCTGCTCCCCCGCGCCGAGGCCGAGGTCGACGACCGTGTCGGCGACGCGGATCATGTCGGCGTCGTGCTCGACGACGAGGACGGTGTTGCCCTGATCGCGCAGCTGCCGCAGGATCGCGATGAGCCGCTCGTTGTCGCGCGGGTGCAGGCCGATCGACGGCTCGTCGAGCACGTAGAGCGTATCGACGAGCGCCGAGCCGAGCGACGTCGCGAGATTGATGCGCTGCGACTCGCCGCCGGAGAGCGTCGACGACAGACGATCGAGCGTCAGGTAGTCGAGCCCCACGTCGGTGAGGAAGCCGAGCCGGCGGCAGACCTCGCGCAGGACCTTGTCGGCGACGGCCGCATCACGCTCGCCGAGCGCGAGCGCGTCGAAGAACGCGCGCGCCTGCTTGACCGTCAGCGCGCAGACCGCGTCGATCGTCTCGCCGCCGACGCGGACGTCCCGCGCCTCGCGCCGCAAGCGCGTGCCGCCGCACTCCGGGCACGTCACGTAGCCGCGGTACCGGCTGAGGAACACGCGGACGTGGACTTTGTATTTCTTGCGCTCGAGCCGGCGGAAGAATCCGGCGACACCGTCGAAGTCGCCGCCGCCGTCGATGACGAACTGCCGCTCTGCATCGGTGAGCGCCTGCCACGGCACGTCGAGACGAAGCGGATGCGCTTTCGCGACGCGCTTGAGCGCCGTCAGTGCCGTGCGATAGTGCGGTTTGGTCCACGGCTCGATCGCGCCGTCGTTGATCGATTTCGTCGCGTCGGGCACGACCAGGTCGCGATCGAGCTCGATGACGTTGCCGAAGCCATGGCACACCGGGCACGCGCCGAACGGGTTGTTGAACGAGAACAGCCGCGGCTGCGGGATCTCGTACGGGATGCCGCACACGCGGCACTCGAACCGTTCGCTGAACCGGCGCGTGGAGACCGGCGCGCCCGACGCGTCGACTTCGATCGCGAATGCCGACCCGTCGCCTTCGCGGAACGCGGTCTCCATCGAGTCGGTCAGCCGCGTCCGCAGATCGGCCGTCACGCGCACGCGATCGACGATCACTGCGACGGACGGCGCGCCGCGCACCGCGCCCGGATCGGCGGCGACCTCTTCGATCGTCAGCGTCCGGCCTTCGACGAGCAGGCGGCCGAACCCGCGCCGCCGCAGCGTGTCCAGCAGCGTGGTCACCGGATCGCTCGGCGCGATCCCTTCGAGCACGGGCGCGCTGCCGGCCAGCGCCTCGGCACGTTCCGCGTGATCGTCGTCGTCGCTGCTCGCGCCAGACACAGGTGCAGAAACGGCGACGATCGGCGCGTCGAAGCCGATGAGCAGACGCGTGCCTTCGGGCAGACGCAGCAGCTCCGTCGCGACGGCTTCCGGCGATTCGCGCTCGACCTCGCGTCCACACTGGCGGCAGATCGTCCGGCCGACCCGCGCCCACAGCAGCCGCAGATAGTCGTGGATCTCCGTCGTCGTGCCGACGGTCGAGCGCGGGTTGCGGATCGCGTTCTTCTGCCGGATCGCGATGGCCGGCGCGATGCCGTCGATCGCGTCGACGTCCGGCTTCTCCATCCGTTCCAGGAACTGTCGCGCGTAGGCCGACAGCGACTCGACGTAGCGCCGCTGCCCCTCGGCGTAGATGGTGTCGAAGGCCAGAGACGATTTGCCGGATCCGCTCACGCCGGTGAACACCACCAGTTGGCGATGTGCGAGCGTGAGATCGACGCCTTTGAGGTTGTGGGTGCGGGCACCCGAGACGACGAGCGTGCCGGGTTGACGCGCGGCCGTCGTCGGCGACTGGTCTGGCATGGCTCCGTACGGTGGCGTGGGCGGTGTCTCCCCCAAACGCACATCGTAACACCCCTCGCGCCGCACCCTCTTGGCCCGCGCGAGCCGGCCATGCTATCCTCCCGAAAGTTCGAAACCGAAGCTCACCGTAGCGACTGTCCATCCCCGCGCATCAGTCCCGTGTCCCACAACGTTCCGCCACGGCGTGAGCTTTTGACGTCAGATCAATCCAGCTTCGAGCACCTTCACACGCGAGGATCGTAGTGGCTGTACGTTTGTTCGTTGGCAACATGCCTTACGGCGCGACCGATGCCGATTTGCGTACGCACTTCGGCGCCGTCGGCGAGCCGTCCCATATCGTCATTCCGGTGGATCGCGATACCGGCCGTCCGCGCGGATTCGCGTTCGTCGAGTTCGCGGATCGCGCGGTCGCCGAGCAGGCGATCGAGCGGTTCAACCAGCAGCCGTTCATGGGGCGCAGTCTGTCGGTCAGCGAGGCACGGCCGCGCGAGGAGCGTCCGGCCGGCGGCGGCGGTTACCGTCCCGGCGGGGGTGGTGGTGGATTCGGTGGGCCCCGCCCCGGGGGTCCGGGCGGAGGCGGCGGCTTCGGCGGCCCGCGTCCGGGTGGCGGCGGCTTTGGTGGCCCACGGCCTGGCGGCCCCGGCGGCGGATTCCGTTCGGGCCCGGGTGGCGCGCCACCGCCGCCGGCCGGCAAGAACTTCGGTCCCCCGAAGAAGAAGAGTGCGGGCAGCGAGAAGCGCTGGGAAAACAAGGAGCGCGGACCGAAGGGCCCGATCAAGGAACGCTACACGGGCCGGCTCGGCGGCCTCGAGGACGATCCGGCCGACGAGCTCGCCGACTCGCTCGGCGACTTCGACGACGTGGCGTCGCGCGCCGCGGACGAAGACGGGGACGAATAGCCAGGCGCGATGCAGACGCACGTCAAAGTCACGGCAACGCTGTTCCTGATCTTTGGCGTGCTGCTCACCGCGGGCGCGGCGTTCTCGTCGTTGCTCTTCGGCGGTCTCGCGTTTCTGATCGGCACCTCGCACGACGACGGCGCGCCGCTCGGGGCAGCCATCATGGGCTTCACCGGCGCGGCGCTGACCGTCCTGCTGCTGCTCTTCTCGATCCCGTCGATCGTCTGCGGCTGGGGTCTCTTCAAGCGGCGTCGCTGGGCGCGCGTCCTCGGCATCATCCTCGCCGCCGTCGCGCTGCTGCGCGTGCCGTTCGGCACGATCTTCGGCGCCTACGCCCTGTGGGTGCTGTTCAGCAAACGCACGGAGCCGCTGTTCGGGGATTGAGCACGCGCCGGGCGGCCACAAGGGCCGCCCCTGCGATTCCGTTCCCGTCGCCTGTCGTCCACCGCCGCGTAGGGGCGGCCCTTGTGGCCGCCCATTCACGACTGCGTCAATAACCCTCGTTCGATCGGCCGCGTCAGACACGTCGGTCCGCCGCCGCCTTTCATGCTGATCTCCGTCCCGTCGTAGACGAGCACGTCCGCGCCTGCGCGCTCGAGACGGCGGCGCGTCTCGGGATTGCCGTCGAGCGCGATGCCGCGTCTCGGCGCGATCGCGAGGACGTTCGCGCCCATCGACGCGAACTCCTCGTCGGGCACGTCGACGAGCGTGTATCCGCGATCGAGTAGCGTCTCGCGAAACGGAATCGGCAGCAGCGGCGCATAGACGACGGCGAGATCGCGGTCGACGGGGCTGACGATCGACATCAGATGAAAGACATCTGACGGCCCGCGCCAGTGCGGCAGGGGAACGTCGATCACTTCGACGTCTGGTCCGACGTGCGCGCGCAACTGGCGGATGCCGTCCTGATTCGTGCGATAGCCGCGGCCGACCGCGACCGTGTGCGCGTCGAGCCACACGACGTCGCCGCCTTCGAGGCAGCCAGGCGCCTCGATCGCGCCCGCGATTGGAATCCCCCACGCGCGAAACGCGCGCGCCTGCGCCTGAGGTTCCGTCGCGCGCGCCGCCTTCCCCATGCGGCACAGCAGCATCCCACGCGGCGTCACGACCGACGCGTCGCGCACGTAGATCGAATCCATCGTCACCTCGTCCGACGCCGGCAACGACAGCACCTCGGCGCCCGACGATGACAGCAGATCGAGCCAGCGATCGCACTCGTCGATCGCGCGTGCCAGATCCGGCGCCGCCGTGAAGTTCAACGCGCGCCATTCCGCGTCGATGCGTTCGCGATCGCGAAACGCGTCGCGCGCGTGCTTGACGACGACGCGAACGAGGGGAAGGGATTCGGAGGCCATGGCGATTGCAGGCTATCCGGACGGCCACAGGAGGCCGCCCCTACACGGTCTGCGGTCGGCGGCCGGCGGACCGATCGTAGGGGCCGCCCTTGTGGCGGCCCGGCGATCTTACGACGCGTCGAAGGCGATCAGCGTGTCGATCAACGTCTCGACGGCGTGCACGTAGAACGCCTGATCGATTGTCTCGAAGTCGTCCGACGGCTGATGCAGGTGATCGTAGTCTTCGACGCCGAAATACAACGCCGGGATGCCAGCCTCCATGAACGCGTAGTGATCGGAGTCTTCCGTCCAGTCCTCGCCCGTGCCGTGGCCTTCGTGCCCCTGCAGCAGGTGCACGGGCGCGGTCTTCGCCACGCGATCGACGATCGGCTTCAACGCGGGCTGGCGAATCGTGCCGACGACGTACAGGTTGTCCTTGGGGTCGCGTCCGATCATGTCCGCGTTGATGTCGATGACAATAGCTGCGCGATCGACGGGAGGCGCGCGGACGAAGGCGCGCGAGCCGACGAGACCTTCCTCTTCGCCGTCGAACGCCGCGACGATGAGCGACGATGACAGCGGATGCTCCGAAAAATAGCGCGCGATCGCGAACAGCGCGGCGGCGCCGGACGCGTTGTCGTCGGCGCCGTTGTAGATTTGCCCGTCGCGAATACCGACATGGTCGTAGTGCGCGCTCATCACGAGATAGCGATCCGGCTTCGACGTGCCGCGAATGACGCCGATGACGTTCGCGCCGGTGAGCGCAGGCGCACTCCCCCGCGCGGGCAGCGCGATCGGCTGCTCGTATGACGCGCCGAGCGGCTTGACGCCGGACGCCTGCATCCGCGCGAGGACGAAGCGCCGCGCGCGGACGCCGCCGGCCGTGCCGAGCGCGCGGCCTTCCATCGCATCGGCCGACAGCGTGCGCAGGTCGTCGAGCAGTGACGCGACGTCGATGCGCGCGCTCGCGACACCGGCGGGCGCCCGCCCTTGGGCGAGCGCGCCGGCTGTCGCCGCCGCGAGCAGGAGCGCGATGGCTGCCAGGGGCCTGAGCCGCGCGTTAGACTGGCTCATACGTGTCCGTGAGATTGTACGGCAGTCGGTCTCATGGGCACGGACGAAAGGAGCACGAGATCATGATGCGCCGCGCCTGCCCGGCCATCGTCGCCGCGATCGTGATGAGCGTCATCCCGCTGTCCGCACTGGAACGCGCGACGTTCGTGCTGATCAACGGCGAGCGCATCACGGGCGACGTCGTGTTCCACACGGACGCACGGACCAACATCCGCGAGGACACGAGCGAGTTCAACGTCAAGATCGCGAGCGGCGTCGAGATGCCGATCCCGTTCGCGCAGGTCGTCGCGATCGACTTCGCCGGCGGCACGCCGCAGCCCGACGAGATCGCCGCACTGCCGCTCGAAGGCCACTTGCTCACATTGCGCAGCGGCGAGACGCGGCTCGGCCATCTCGTCGATCTGATCGGCGGCGACACGATCCGCTGGCGCAACACCGGCGGCGACGAAGTCAACGTCCCGATCGCCGACGCGCGCCGTATCTTCCTGCGTCCCGATCGCGCGCGCGAGGTCTACAACCTGCCGGATGCGCCGGACGCGACCGCTCATGACACTGCGGAACCCGCGCCGACAGCGGCGGCCCGCATCGGGACGCTGCCGGCCTCGAGCGCAGGCACGACGGTTGCCGTGCGCGGCGCCTTGCCGTGGACCGACAGCGGCCTCACCGTGCGCCGCGGCCAGGCCGTGCGCTTCGAAGTCTCGGGCGAGGTCTTCTACACGCGCACGACCGGGGCGGGTCCGGCCGGCGCGGGCGCGCCGAACGCGAACGCCAGCTATCCGCTGCCGTCGCTACCCGTCGGCGCGCTCATCGCGAAGATCGGCCCGAACGGTGCGCCGTTCGCGATCGGCGCGGCGACCGACGCGCTCCGCATGCCCGCGACGGGCCGTCTGATGCTCGGCATCAACGACGATGACTTCGACGACAACTCGGGATCGTTTCGCGTGATCGTGATCCGGTGAGCCGGGAGATAAGCTAGAAGCCCATGTCCCTCGACCTGCTGGTGTTCGGACCGCATCCGGACGACCTGGAGATCGGCCTCGGCGGCACGATCGCGCGGCACGTGGCGGACGGCTACTCCGTCGGCCTCTGCGATCTCACGGCCGGCGAGCTCGGCAGCAACGGCACGCCCGACGAGCGCCGCGAGGAAGCCGCTGAAGCCGCCCGCGTGCTCGGTGTGGCCTGGCGCGAGAACCTCGGCTGGCCCGACGGCAGCATCACGCCCGACCTCGCGATGTCGGCCGTCGAGCTGATTCGCACACACCGGCCGCGCACGATCGCGATCCCGTTTGGCCAGGACCGTCATCCCGATCACGTCGCTGCGCACCAGGTGCTGACGCTCGCTGCGTTTCGCAGCGGCCTGCGCCGCGTGCTGAGCGGCAGCGACGCGTGGCGGCCGGACTGGGTTTGCTCGTATTTCATCAACGACATGACCACACCGTCGTTCGTCGTCGACGTGTCCGCGCACTACGAGCGCAAGCGCGCCGCACTGGCGTGTCATCGCAGCCAGTTCACGCCCGCATCGGCCGACGCCGTGCCGACGCGGCTCACCGCGACGTCGTTTCAGCAGCTCGTCGAGAGCCGGGACGCGCAATTCGGCGCGCAGATCGGCGTCGCCTTTGCCGAGGGCGTGGTCGTGCGCGAGCCCATCGCGCGCAGCTCGCTGCTACGGAACCCGCGATGAGAATCGCCATCGTCTGTTACGCGACGGTCGGCGGCAGCGGCGTCGTCGCCACCGAGCTCGCGCACGCGCTCGCCGCACGCGGTCACGACATCCATCTCGTCAGCGCCGAGCTGCCCTTCCGCTGGCGCTGGGGCACGCCGGGCCTGACCTTCGAGCGCGTCGATACGCCGAGCTATCCGCTGTTCAAGGAGCCGCAGTACCTGCTCGCGCTCACGAACACGCTCGTCCGCATCTCGCGGCGGCACAAGATCGACATCATCCATGCGCACTATGCCGTGCCGCACGCGACAGCCGCGTACCTCGCGCACAACATCCTCAGCGCCGAGCACGCGCGGCCACCGAAGACCGTGACGACGCTGCACGGCACGGACATCACGCTGGTCGGCAGCGATCCGTCCTACGCGAGCGTCGTCGGCTTCTCGATCCAGGCGTCGCACGGCGTGACGAGCGTGTCCGAGAGCCTGAAACGCGATACGATCGCGTCGCTCGGCATCAAGCGCGACATCGAAGTCATCCCGAATTTCCTGGACACGGACGAGTACCGCCGGCAGCCCGACGAGCCGCTGCGGCAGCGGCTGTGCCATCGCGACGAGTGCGACGCGCTCGTCACGCACGTGTCGAACTTCCGATCCGTCAAGCGCGTCGGGACCGTGCTCGAGATCTTCCGCCGCATCCGCGCGCAGGTCCGGGCGCGGCTGGTGATGGTCGGCGACGGTCCGGATCGGTCCGCGGTCGAACGTCAGGCGGCCGAAGCGGGACTGACCGACGTCGTGGATTTCGTCGGCGAGCAGCACGACGTGGTGTCGTGGCTGTCCTCGTCCGATTTGTTCCTGCTGCCGTCGGTGCAGGAGAGCTTCGGGCTCGCGGCGCTCGAGGCGATGGCGTGCGAAGTGCCCGTCGTCGCGTCGCGCGTCGGCGGCCTGCCGGAAGTGATTCAGGACGGCGTGACCGGGTTCATCTGCGATCCCGACGACATCGACGGCATGGCTGCGCGCGGCATCGAGGTGCTGTCCGATCCCGCGCGCCGCGCCGCGATCGGCCGTGCGGCCGCCGACGACGTCCGCCGCCGCTTCTGCACGACGATCGTCGTGCCGAAGTACGAAGCGTATTACGACGCGGTGCTGGCCGGCCGGACGCACGCGGTGGCCGCATCGAAATGAGGCGTTCATGACCCAGCGGACCAACGGATCCGACTCCGATCGGATCCTCATCGTCGAAGACGACGCCGCGCAGCGGCTCGGCCTGCAGCAGCTGCTGCGGAGCTGGGGCTTCGCGGCGGAGGTCGCGTCCGACGGCCAGGATGCGATCGACAAGCTCGCCAGCGTGCGGCCGACGATCGTGTTGAGCGATCTGATCATGCCGCGCGTCGGCGGGCTGGACCTGCTCGCGAGCGTCAAGCAGGACGACCCGGACGTCACCGTCGTGCTGATGACCGCGCAGGGCACGGTCGAGACGGCCGTCACCGCGATCAAGCGCGGCGCGTACGACTATCTGTCCAAGCCCATCGATCCGCAGCGGCTGAAGATCCTGCTCGATCAGATCGTCGAGCGGCACGACACGCAGCGTGAAGTGCGTGCGCTGCGGCGTCAGCTGCAGGAGCGCGGGACGTTCGGCAAGATGATCGGATCGAGCGTCGAGATGCGGAAGATCTACCAGCTCGTCGAGCAGGCCGCGCCGACGTCGGCGTCCGTGCTGATCAGCGGCGAATCCGGCACGGGCAAGGAGCTCGTCGCGCAGACGATTCACCAGCTGAGCCAGCGTGCGAGCCAGCCGTTCGTGCCGCTCAACTGCGCGGCGATTCCCGACACGCTGCTCGAGTCCGAGCTCTTCGGCCACGAGAAGGGCGCGTTCACCGGTGCGTTCGCGCGGCGGCAGGGCGCGTTCGAGCTGGCCAACCGCGGCACGCTGTTCCTCGACGAGATCGCGGAGATGACGCCGGCGACGCAGGCGAAGCTGCTGCGCGTGCTGCAGGAGCGGTCGTTCCGGACGCTCGGCGGTCAGCGCGAGCAGTCCGTCGACATCCGCGTCGTCGCGGCGACGAACATCGATCCGCCCGAGGCCGTGCGTCAAGGCAAGCTGCGCGAGGACCTGTTCTACCGGCTCAACGTCTTCGCGATTCAGCTGCCGCCGCTGCGCGATCGCAAGGAGGACATCCCGCTGCTCGCGCAGGCGTTCGTCAAGGAGTTCAGCGCGCGCAACGGACGGACGGTCGCGGGCGTGTCCGATCGCGCGATGCAGACGCTCGAGCAGTACCACTGGCCGGGCAACGTGCGCGAGCTGCGCAACGTGATCGAGCGCGCGACGATCGTCGCGCGCGGCGACATGATCGAGCCCGACGATCTGCCGGCGCTGGCCGCGGCCAGCGCGCCGGCGGCGCAGACGGCCGGCGGCACGGCGCTCGCGGCGGGCATCACCGTCGACGAAGCCGAGCGGCGGCTGATCGAGCTGACGCTCGCGCACACCGGCGGCAACAAGACACGCGCCGCCGAGATGCTCGGCATCAGCCTGAAGACGCTCCACAACAAGCTCAATCGCATGAAAGGCGAAGCCGCCGCCGAGTCGTAGCGGCGCCATCATGCCGTTCAGCCTCAAGACCAAACAGGTCGCCGCCGTCACCGTCATCGTCGGGCTGGCGGTGATCCTCGTCAGCTTGTGGTACGCCTCGTCGCTCATCACGATCTGGCTGGGCGAGACGAAAGCGCGCGCGGAGCTGATCACGAACATGATCCAGCACCGCATGCTCGAAGCCGCCAACACGGCGGCGACGCCCGAGGCGCCGACCGACGAGCCGCTCGAATCGCGCGTGCAGGCGCTGCTCGCCGCGGACGCGGGGCTGCAGTCGATCGTCGCGGCGAGCCAGTACGCCGACAACGTGCTCTACGCCGCGATCGTCGATCGCAACGACCGGATCATCATCCATAGCGATCCCGGCGAGAACGGCAGAGACATGAAGGAGCCGGTCGAGAACCTCGAGACGCTGCTCGACGCGGGACCGATCGAGCAGGCGCGCGCGATCTACACGCGCGGCGGCAAGGAGTACGAGTACCGCAACAAGCAGCCGCTGTTGATCGGCGATCCGCCGCACGAGTTCGCGACGATTCGCGTCCGCATCTCGACGCTCCTGATTCGCGGCAAGCTCGAACAGCAGATGCGCACGCCGCTCATCACGTCGGCCGTGGCCATCGCGCTGGCGGTGTTCGTGGCGATGCTGCTCGCGCAGCTCACGCTGCGGCCGATCCACATGATCCGCACGGGTCTCGCACGCCTCGGCCGCGGCGAGCTCGACGTCAAAGTCGATCTGCCCGAAGACGCCGAGCTGGCCGATCTCGGCGACTCGTTCAAGGCGGTCAGCGCGCGGCTCGCCGCCGATCGCGAAGAGCTCGAGGGCCAGCGCGCGACGCTCGAGTCGGTCGTCGACAACCTCGAGGACGCCGTCGCGCTCTTCAGCCCGACCGGCATGCTGCTCTTCGCCAATCCCGCGATGCAGCCGGTGCTCAACGCCGAGTCGGGCCCGCTCGATCAGCTGCTGCCGCCGGATCATCCGTACCGCGTCGCCGTCGAGTCCGCGCTGTCGACGCGCGCGTCGCCGCAGCCGGCGAACGTGCAGGTGCCCGGCGGCGGGCAGCGCCTCGTCGTCGCGCATCCGGTCGAGGACGCCGACGGCGATCTGCTCGGCGTGATGCTGGTCGCGCGCAACCTGACGTATCTCAGCCAGGTCGAGTCGACGCTCAACTACTCGCGCAAGCTCGCCGCGCTCAGCCGGCTGTCGGCCGGCATCGCGCACGAGGTGAAGAACCCGCTGAACGCGACGATGATCCACCTCGAGCTGCTGAAGATGCAGCTCAGCGAGCAGGCGGACGCGCTCGAGCACGTCGCCGTGATCGCTGCGCAGGTGCGCCGGCTCGACGAAGTCGTCCAGGGCTTCCTCAAGTTCACGCGGCCGGAAGAGCTGCAGCTGCAGCCCGTCGACATCCCGCCGCTCATCGAGCAGATGATGCCGATCGTCTCGGCCGAAGCGAGCAAGCACAACATCGACGTGCGGCTCGAGTTCGCCGCCGATCTGCCGCCGGCCAGCGCGGACTCCGGCCTGCTGCAGCAGGCGTTCCTCAATCTCGCGCTCAACGCGTGTCAGGCGATGCCGAACGGCGGGAAGCTGCGCATCGCGGCGACACGCACGCCCTCACATCAAATCGCGGTCGTGTTCGAGGACACGGGCGTCGGCATCGCGCCAGAGCACCTCGCGCGCATCTTCGATCTGTATTTCACGACCAAGGAGCACGGCAGCGGCATCGGACTGTCGCTCGTCTACCGCACGATCCAGCTGCACGATGGCGAGATCGAAGTGCAGTCGGCGCCGGGGCGCGGCACGACGTTCCGCGTGCTGTTGCGCGAAGCGCCGGCGGGCGCGCGCCGCTCGCTGCCGGGCATTCTGGGCCTGCACGACGACGTCACGCCAGGGTCGATGCGCTCGTCTTCTGCGTCATAATGGCGAGAGTGTCGATCACCGCGCGCCGCCTCCTGCTGCTCGGTCTCGTCGCCGCAACTGCGGCGTGCGGACGCATGCAGGCGAAGACGCCGGCGTCCGTGACTGCGCTCGACATGCCGTCACCGCCCGCGCGGCTGTTGATTCCCGTCGAGTTGCCGGAACCGGCGCCCGAAGCGCCGGAGCCCGAGACACCCGCGACGCCGCCACCCGCGCCGTCACGTCCACGCGAGACGACGACGCGTCCGCCCACGACGACGGCGGCACCGCCGGCGACGGCGCCCGCCACCGATGCCGCGCCCGCAGCCGTGCTGCAGACGACGCCGCAGGCGAGCGCGACGGAAGAGCGCGTCAAAGCGCTCATCGCCTCAGCCGATTCGAATCTCCGCAGCGTGAGCTATCGCGATCTCGGCGCAAACGCGCGCGCGCAGTACGACGCCGCGCGCAGCTACATCCGCCAGGCGAGTGACGCGGTCAAGGCGAAGAACTACGTCTTCGCCGAGTTCCTCGCGAACAAAGCGTCCGATTTGGTGCGATTGCTCGTCAGAGGGTAGACGCGCCGGGCGGCCACGAGCGCCGCCCGATCGCGTAAGCCGATCTTATTTCTCGCTCTTCCATTTGTCCGTGAAATCCTGCCACTGACTTTCGAGCAGCGCGAGCGTCGGCCGCGGATCGGTGCCGGTCGACAACTCGCGTGCGCGCTCGGGCAGGATCACCTGACGCACGAGCCGATCGAGATCGACGCGCAAAGCCTCGCCACGGGCGCCGAGCGTGGCTGCGCGCATCCAACCTGCCGCGGCGGCGCCGAGCGCGCGCGGCAAATCGTCGACGCCGCGCGCCGCTGACGCCAGCCAATACGACGCGGACGCGGCACCGTCATCGTGCGCGAGCTCACGCTCCGCGCCATCGAGAATCCGCGCGTACACCGTGCGGCGGCTGCCCTCGGCGTCCTGCTGCGCCTGACGATCGAGCGCGCCGGCCCACCAGTCGAAGAGCAAGTCGCGACTCGCACGATCGAGCAGATCGGCGTGCGCGAGCGCGACCTCGAACTGCTCGGCCGCCGCGGCGTAGCGATCGTCGAGCGCGTATTGATCGTCGAGATAGATCGACTCGCCGAGCGCGACGAGCAGCTCCACGCGATCGCGCGGCGCGAGCGCGTCGGCGACGACGCGCTTCAACGCGGTCCGCGCGGCCGCGAGATCGTCGGCCTCGGACGACTGGCGGAAGCGCTCGAGGTGGGCACGCGCGATCACCAGCGACGCGGCCGACGCGAACGTCGGAATCGCCTGCGCGGCCCCGGCGAGACGGATGGCCTCGTCGTACTTCTGCTCGTTATAGAGCTGCCGGGCCTGCGTCACCGGATCGGTGACTTTCGTCTGTCCCATCGTCGCGAGCGCCAACACGACGAGGACTGCTGCGCGCTTCATGGCTCCCCCACTACGTCAATCTTTCATCGTCGAGCGTCAAGTAACTCTTACACAGCCTCATCGACGCTCACCAGAATTCGAAGGAATCCTGAGCATTTCGTGCCGTCGTCAGGTTGGCAAGGAAGTTGAAATATGGCCTGTCGTGCGACGAGGCCTCTCCCTCTTGCTCGTGTGCGGCGCCGCGATGCCGGTGCTGCGGGCCGCTCAGGACCTGCGACCTACGTTTCGGGCGTCCGTCGACCGCGTCACCCTCTCGGCGACCGTGCGAACGGGCCGAGGGCGGCCGGTGACCAACCTCAAGACCAGCGACTTCCAACTCTACGACAGCGGCCAGCTCCGGCCCATCGTCGAGATGCGATCGGATCCGACGCCGGTCAGCCTCGGGCTGCTCGTCGACTTCAGCGGCAGCATGGATGTGGCGGAGCGACGGCAGGTGGCGCGTGACAACGTGCGTCAGCTGCTCGATCTGCTGCAGCCGGGCGTCGACTCGGCCGGCCTGTTCGTGTTCGACAAACAATTTCGCGCGCTGCAGCCGCTCGCGCCGGCGCCTGGCGACATTCTCGCGCAGTTCGACGGCATCAGCCGGCCGTTCGGCGCCACCTCGCTCTTCGATGCGATTGCGGAGACCGGCAGGCTGCTCGCCGCACGCGGCGGATCGCGGCGTGCCGTCGTCGCGCTCACCGACGGCGCCGACAACGCGAGTCGTCTGACGCCGGCGGAAGTCTCCGGCATCGCGAGCAGCATCGACGTGCCCGTCTACATCGTCATCGTCATCTCGCCGTTCGATCGCGACGGCAAGACACCGATGGACGAAGCCGCTTACGCGCGGCTGTTCGAAGGACCGCTCGCCAATCTGGCGCATTGGACGGGCGGAGAGATTTACGCCGGGGTCGGCCCGCAGGAGTCGGGACGCGCGGCGCAGCAGATTGTGGCGGAGTTGCGGCAGCAATACTTGATTGCGTTCGAGCCGGATCAGCGGCCGGGGTGGCATCCCATCGAGTTGCGGACGACGAAGTCGAATCTCGTCGTGCGGACGCGGAGCGGCTACCTCGTTCGCGCGGAGCCGGCCCGATAGGACTGGAAGCGTCTTTGGAGGATCTCATGCAGAAGTCACTGATTGCACTCACGATGTTCGCAGTGGCCACGGCCGGATCGACGGCGTGCGCCACGAAGGGATACGTTCGCACGCAGGTCGGCCAGGTCAGCAGCAAGGTCGACTCCCTGACGACCTCACTCGAGGAAACGCAGGAGCGGACGAAGCAGAACGAGGCCAAGATCACGCAGGTCGACGAGAAGGCCGGCGCGGCGGGCACTGCGGCGGATCAGGCCGGCTCGGCGGCGCGGCTCGCGGATCAGAAAGCGGCAGCGGCCGGTGATACGGCCAACTCCGCCAACACGCTGGCGCAGAACGTCGACAAGGCGCAGAAGAAGATCGTCTACGAAGTGGTCCTGAACGAGAGCCAGGGCAACTTCAAGTTCGGCGACTCCTCGCTGCCGGCAGCAGCCAAGGCGCGGATCGACGAGCTCATCGCGCAGATCAAGGCGGACCCGAAGGGCGCGTACTTCGAGATCGAAGGGCACACGGACAACGTCGGCGACAAGGTGCTCAACGAGAAGCTCGGCCTCGAGCGCGCGGAAGCCGTCAAGCGCTACCTCTATGAGCAGCACCAGATTCCGCTGCACAAGATGAACGTGATCAGCTACGGCGAGGACAAGCCGGCGGTGCCGAACAACAGCCGCGACAACCGCGCGCAGAACCGCCGCGTGGTCATCCGCGTCCTGGCGTAGACGCACGACGCACGTCAATCCGGCGCGTTGCGCCGGTTGACTTCGCAGGATCCTTCACGCCAACGGCGGCCGGCCCTCAGGGTCTGCCGCCGTTGGTGTTTTTGCGGGCAACCGGCTACGGGCGGCCACAGCGGGGCCGCCCCTACAGGACCTCTCGTCCCTTCGTCCCCTGGTCCCCTGGTCCCCTGGTCCCCTGGTCCCTTCGTCCCTTGGGTCCGTCCCCTCTCTGGTCCCTTTCTTGCGCCCGCCATGTCGCGGAGGCGCTTCATGGCATCACCGCACCTCAATCCGCACACGCGCGATGCAGATTCGGCAACGCGCGCATCTTCGCGACCGCGTGTCGCGCAGAGCAACCCGAGCCGCCGCGAAAGCCGGATGAGGACCTGCCGCGGAAAGAGCCGCCGCGCACCCATCCGAACGTCGGTGAGCCACCGCCAACGCGCGAGCCCGGCGAGCCGGCGAGTGACTGGCCGCTCGATCCCGAAACGGAGCCGCCGGATCCGGACGATCCGATGCGATCCGGGACGTAGGAAGGGACCAAGGGACCAGGGGACGAAGGGACGAAGGGACGAAGGGACGAAGGGACGAAGGCAAGATAGCAAGGTGGGAGGCAGCTAGCGAGCTATCAGATAGTGCGCTAGTGAGATAGCGAGCCAGCGCGATACGGATCTCTCCTTCCCAATGCTATGCTGCGCCGGCGGAGGTTCCCGTGCGGCTCGTCGCGCTCCTCACCGGCGTGCTCGTCCTCGTTCCCGGCCTCGCGTTCGCCGATCTCAACGCCGACTTTGCCGCGTGCCGGCGGCGGATTCTGTCGATCAGCTCCAATCCGACCTCACCCGACGATCAGTACTGTCTCGGTCTCGACTACGCGTTCGCGTTGAACCATCCGAAGGATCGCGCGAAGGCCGCGCAGTGGCTGCGCAAGGCGGCCGATCAGAATCAGGCCGGCGCGCAGACGGTGCTTGGCTATCTCTACGAACAGGGCGACGGCGTCGCGAAGAATGCGACGGAGGCCTTCAACTGGTACCGGCGCGCCGCGGCGCAGGGCCGCGACGATGGGCTGTTCAATCTGGGACGCGCGTACGAGCACGGCATCGGCGTGGCCGTCGATCTCGGGCAAGCGCGCATGCTCTACACGAAAGCGGCTGCGGCCGGATCGCGCGACGCGCAGCAGGCGCTCGCGGGCCTCGGCGCCGCGCCGCGTGCTCCGACAGCCGCACAGAATCGCTTCGACGAAGGCGCCCGGATGTACAAGGCGAAGGACTACGCGGGCGCGGCGCGTGTGTTCCTCGCGCTGGCGCAGCAAGGCGACGCGCGGGCGCAACTGCAGATCGGTTATCAGTACGCAAACGCCGAAGGCGTCGCGCGCAACTCCGCCGAAGCGGTGCGCTGGTACCGCTTGTCTGCCGATCAAGGCAACACGACGGCGCAGAACAACCTCGGCGAAATGTACGAGAACGCGAGCGGCGTGCCGGAAGATTGGGCCGCGGCCGCGGCATGGTATCGCCGCGCGGCGACGGCTGGATCCGCTGAAGGCCAGTTCAATCTCGGCCGCGCGTACGAGTTCGGCATCATGGTGCCGCAGAGCCGGCAGGAGGCGATCCGCTGGTTCGACAAGGCCGGCGATCAGGGGCACAACCAGGCGAACTACTTCGCGAACCTGCTCAAGCAGCGCGGCTCCTACATCGGCTTTCGCAACGACGCCGAGCGCGACCTCGTCGTTGGGTTGAAACTGCGCACGGTGCTGCTCAACATCGAGCCCGTGGGCCGGACGTTCCACTCCTCTGCCGAGCGCATGGCGTACTTGCGGGGCGCGAGCCAGCAGGCCGATCGCGAGGAAGCGCTGCAGCGCTGGAACATGTCGAAGACGAACTACGATCGCTGCCGCGCATCCGGCCAGTCCGGCTGCGTCGATCCCGGCCCGGCGCCAAGGTAGTGATGCGGACGTCGAACGTCAATGTAGGCCGGGTCTTCAGACCCGGCGTCATCGTCGCGCTGGCCCTCGTCGTGTTGCTGTCGTCCTCCGTTGACCGCGCGCAGCAGGGCGACCAGATCAACACGTCGGGCGGCAACGAGGTGTCCGACGCGCGCGCGTGGTGGGCGAATCCGACGGCTCACACCGACGAGTTCCGTACGCAGACGCGCGGCTGTCTGCACTTCCTCGACGACGCCGAGACTCATCGTCAAGCGTCGGCGCGCTATCGCGAGCAGGCGAAGGCGCCGGGCCTGCGTGGTCCCGAGCGATCGCGGCTGCAGAAGCTCGCGAACGACGAGTACACGATCGTCAACCGTCTCGTGCGGCAGTTCTACGATTGCGCGCGGCCGACGTCCGATCGCATCGAGACGGGGCCGCGCTCGTACGGCACGCCGACGCCGTCGTCGCGCGGACGCGGCGATGCGATCAACACGAACGGCGGCAACACGAAGCCGCAGCAGCCTGCGCGCGGCACGACGCAACGAACACCGACGCCCACGCTGTCCGGCCAGGCCGACGTCACCGAACGCGTGTGCAATCTGCAGACGCTCGCCGTCTGGCTGTTCCGCAACTACTCCACCGACCAACCGATCATGCGCGTGCGTCTCGCGAACGCGTCGCGGCCGACGTATCTGATCCTGCTGTCCGGCGTCTCCTGGAATCCGGCGACGGCCAACACGCTCGGTCAGGCATACGTCGCGTGGGCGAACGTGCAGGCGATGGACGCGTACCGGCTCGCGGTGATGGACGCCGTCGCGAATCTGCCGAAGGGGACGGACGTCATTCTCGCCGGCCACAGCCAGGGCGGCATGGAAGCGCAGGACATCGTCGAAGGCTTGCAGAACCAGTACGGCCTGAACGTCAAGCAGGTGATCAGTTACGGGGCGCCGGTGACCGAGTCCTCATGGCCCGGCACGTCGTACCTGCACGTGCGCGCGCCCGACGATCCCATTCTGAATATTCAGCGGCGGATTCTGCTCAGCGCGCGGCAGTACGTGCGATCGAACGCGGGCACGGCCGATCCGCATCGCAGCTACGCGTCGCCGGAGTCCGGCCTGTCGCTGTTCCGCGTGCCCACGGTCTCGACGCTGAAGACGCCGTGCTTCGAGATCGATCTCCGGACGATCGAGCGCTTCGGCGCGCCGAACCTCGTCGATCGCTTCCGCGAGATCTACGGCCCGCTCGATCCGCGGCAAGTCCACCGCGCGCCGCTCAATCCGCATCAGCCGATCGATCCCGACACGCCGAAGTACAACTGCTTCTGGGTCGCGCTCGCGAAGGATCGCGAATGGGCCAGCGGCATTCCCGTGCCCGCGCGCTGCGAAAACGGGACCGCGGACAATGACGTCGTCGAGAGCGTGTTGTGGCGGCGCTACGGCGGCCGCACGCTCGACGATGGACATGGCCCGTCGGCGGCGGACGGCATCGCGCGTCACGCCGATGGATATCCCGTGCCGTTCAGCAGCCAACGCAAGATCGAGCACGCACTGGCGACGCCCGGCAGCCGCGGGCTCGTGTTCGTCTACGACAAGCGCAATCCGAATGGCGCGGGCCACATCGTCAACGCGCGCAACCTCGGCGGCCGATTCGAGTACTACGACGAGCAAAGCGGCCACGACGCGTCATTCTGGTTCCACGATCCCAACGCGGGCTTCAAGTTCTATCGGACGAATTGACAGCTCGACGCGCGGTGGAGCGGAGGCGTGAAATACTCGATCCACACGAGGAGGATCGCATGCCCGACACTCACGAACCCCGCCGGCCACACACGCCGTCGATGGCGGAGCCGTTCATGGAGATCGATCTGGCGGCCGAGCTGGCGAGACTCCGCGGCGAATCGGCGTGGTCTGGCGGCCACAACGCGCGAACGTTGATCAAACACGCGGATCTGCGCATCGTGCTGATCGCGATCGCGGCGCATGCGCGGATCGCCGAGCACAAGGCGGACGGACGCATCTCGATTCAGGTCCTGGAGGGCCACATCCGGCTCAAGGCACTCGGCCGCACGTTCAGCCTGCGCACGGGCACGCTGCTCGCGCTCGATCGCGACGTGGCGCACGACGTCGAGGCGATCGAGGACAGCGCCTTCCTCCTGACGGTCGCGTGGGCGGGCCACACGCCGGCGACGTCATAGCGACGAGCAGGAGCTCATGGCCACGACGCCGCGTTCTGGTGCCGCGATCCGAGCGCGGCGTTCAAGGTCTATCGGACGAATTGAGGGCGGCCCGAAGCGGCTCGACGCCGTGATGCGGCGTCAGAATTGATGGAGTTGCTGAAAGGCGAGCCATGCAAACGGACCAGCGGACCACGGGACGAAGGGATGTCGACGTGCTCATCGTCGGCGCGGGTCCTACCGGCCTCACGTTGGCGGTCGACCTGGCGCGGCGTGGCGTGCACGCGGCCGTCGTCGAACGAGGCGCGTCTCTGTTCCCCGGCTCGCGCGGCAAAGGGCTTCAACCCCGCACGATGGAAGTGTTCGACGATCTCGGCGTCGTCGATCGCATCCTCGCCGCCGGTGGACCGTATCCGACCGGGATGATCTGGCGCGACGGCGTGCGCCAGGGCGAACAGTCGATGTTCGACGCCGGTCAGCCGACGGAGGCCGAGCCCTATCAGGGGCCGTGGATGCTGCCGCAATGGCGGACACAGGAGATCTTGTTCGACCGCCTTCGAGCGCTCGGTAGCGATGTGGACTTCGCGCGCGAGTTGACCGCGTTGTCGCAGGACGCTGAAGGCGTGACCGCGACGTTCACGTCGGGCCCGCCGATTCGCGCGCAGTATGTCGTTGCCGCGGACGGCGGGCGATCGACCGTGCGTCATCTTGCCGGCATCGCGATGATCGGCGAGACGATCGATCCCCGATCGACGATCGTCGCCGACGTGCGTATGCGATCGCTCGATCGCGATCATTGGCACATCTTTCCACCGCGCGACGAGACGAGCGGCTTTCTCGCGATCTGCCCGCTTCCGGGCACCGACGACTTTCAACTCGTCGCGCAGTTTCCCGAAGGCGCGACGGTTGACGCGTCGCTCGACGGCATTCGCGCGCTGGTCGCGGCGCGCACACATCGCACGGCGGATGACGTCACCGCCGTGCGTTGGGCGTCGGACTTCCGCCCGCGTATGGCGATCGCCGAGCGCTTCCGTACGGGTCGCGTATTCCTCGCTGGCGACGCCGCGCACGTGCACTCACCCGCCGGCGGCCAAGGCCTGAACACCAGCATTCAAGACGCCTACAACCTGGGTTGGAAGCTTGGCGCGGTACTGCGCGATCGGGCGGACGCGAGCTTGCTGGAGACGTACGCGGTGGAGCGGCGTCCCGTCGCCGAAGACGTGCTCGCGCTCTCGAGTGGCGTGCATCGCGGCTCGGTGCGCCGGGGTCGCGCGACAGAGCAGCTCGATCTCGAGTATCGCGATTCGCCGCTCGCCGTCGAGACGCGCGCCGATCTTGCAGACGATGTGTTGCACGCCGGCGATCGTGCGCCCGACGGCCGCCGCGGCGATGTTCGTCTGTTCGACCTGTTCCGCGGGCCACACTGGACGCTGCTCCTCGTCGACACGGACGTGCCGGTGCCAGAGATCGGTGCGCGGCTCGCGCGGATTCCGGCGTGCGACGCGTACGGCCGCGGGATCTTCCTCGTGCGGCCGGACGGGTACATCGGATGGGCCGGCACGAAGGTCGATGGCCTCGCCGCCTACGCCGTCCGCGTCGGGCTACGTGTCGGCTGAGTGCCGAGCGAGGCCTCGTCGCGCCAGCGCGGCGTTTGCCGCGCACGCTGCCTGGCTGTGCTACGATTACGGGCTGGAACACGCGCACCGGTTCTCGTTGGATGTCCCCATCCAGCACCGGGCGAGTCCCAAGGCCGGCGTAGCTCAGTTGGTAGAGCAGCTGATTCGTAATCAGCAGGTCACGTGTTCGAGTCACGTCGCCGGCTCCAGAATTTCCTAGGAAAATCGGCGATTCGGGCACGCAGCCAAGCGGCCTAAACCCAGTTTGACAGCCAATCTGACAGCCTAGCGGATCAAAAGCGCGTCCATGATGGTCGCGGCCTTCACCGCCGTCTGCTTTACGAGATGCGAGTACAGGTCGGCCGTCAGACGGAGCTCGGAGTGTCCGAGCAGCTTCGACACCTCGGCGAGTTGCACGCCGGACGCGAGCAGCAAACTCGCCGCGCCGTGCCGCAGATCGTGGAACCGCTGACGCGGCAGATCGGCGTCGTCGAGTAGCCCGTGGAGGACGCGCAGCACGTTCCTCGGGTGCAGCCCGGCGCCGACCTTCGTGTTCTTCCCCTTCCCTGGCTTCGTCTGCATGTAGGTCGTGAACACGAGGCCCGTGTCGACCCACCGCTCCCCCGCCTTCAGCCGTTCTTCACGCTGTTTCGTGCGGTGCGCTTTCAGTTCCTTCACGCAGACGTCGGGGAGCACGAGCGTGCGACGACTCTTCTCGGTCTTGAGGTCCTGAAGGACGAGCTTCTTGTCGACGATCTGCAGTTGCTGCCGGACCTGCACTTCACCTGTCTCGAGATCGACGTCGTCCCATCGCAGCCCCGTCGCTTCGCCGAGACGCAGCCCACACGCCAGCGCGACCGAAAACAGCGCCCCGAGCCGATGGCCATCAGCAACCTTCAGGAACGCCGTCGCCTGCTCCACCGTCAGCGGCGTGATCACGCGCTTCGGCGGTGTGGGTACCTTCGTCAGTGCCGCGGCGTTGATCGTCACCATCTGCTGGCGTTGCGCGCTCGAGAGTGCCGATCGCAAGACCGCATGCGCCAGCGCGATCCGCCGGCGCGCGCCGTGCTCGCTCTTGTGGTCGTTGAGCCAGCGCT
>DASZVJ010000008.1:0-10952 GCA_035547155.1 Vicinamibacterales bacterium | reverse complement strand
GGCGGCAACCAGTCCCCTAACGGCGGAGATTGGACGTTCGACGACTACGAACAACTGAAGACGACGTCGTCGATGGCCGTCGCGGCGGCGGCTCGGGATTTTCGCTCGCTTCGGCTGGACGATGGCCGCAGCATGAGCGTCAGCGGGCGCCCCGTCAGCGGCAACTATTTCTCGGTCATCGGCATCGGCGCCTCACTCGGCCGCACGTTGAGTCCGGCGGACGATACGCCTGGCGCGGCACCGGTCATCGTGGTGAGCCATGGCTTCTGGAAGAACGTGCTGGCAGGCGATCCGTCCTTCGTCGGCAAGACGGTCTGGCTCGACGATCGCGCATACACCGTCGTCGGCGTCACCGCTCGCGGTTTTCTCGGTAACGAAGGACGCGGCGACACGCCGCCGTCCTTCTGGACGACGCTTGCGGACCATCGAACGTCGAGCCTGGAACACGCCGAGGCGGTCGCTGCGGCAAGACGCGCACAGCTCGACGCACTGGCACACAAGTCCGTGCTGAGTCCCGACGAGGCGCAAACCGTGACGACACTTCGCGCCCAGTTGAGCACGACGGACACGTCGTGGAACCTGCCCGTGCAAGTGCTCGTACGGCTGTCGTCTGGCATCACGCCCACCCAGGCGGCATCCGAATTGAGTGCGCAAGCAGCGGCGATGGCGGCCGAATTCGGAAAGACCGTTGGGCCGAATGCCGTTCTGCTCTCTTCGCTCTCCGCCAACACGGGCGTCGTCATCGTCCTGGTCGTCGTTGTCGGCTCGATCGTCCTGCTTGCCGCGGCCAATGTGACGAACGTGCTGCTCGCCAGCGCGGCCGGACGATCGAAGGAGATCGGCACCCGTCTCGCGATCGGCGCCGGCCGCTGGCAGGTCGTGCGGCAACTGATGATGGAGAGCCTTTTGCTCGGCGCCGTGTCAGCGGCGCTCGGCTTCGCCGCGGCGTTCTGGGGCGCGCCGGTGCTGGCGCATCTCGTCCAGCTGCCTCCGACGTTCGATGTCGCGCCGGATCTGCGCGTCGGCGCATTCGTCGCGGCAGTGACGGTGGTGATGTGTGTCTGCGCCGGCCTCGCGCCGGCGCGATACATCCGCCATGGCGATCTGGTTTCCGCCCTGAAGACCGACCGCCTCGGCTCGCCTGGCACGATTCGCCCCGGCCGCCTGCGCACGACGCTGATTGCCATGCAAGCGGCGGCGTCAATCGCTCTGCTCGTCGTCGCGGCGCTCTTCACGCGATCGGCCGTGCATGCGACGACGATGGACCTGGGCATCGACGCGGACCATCTGCTCAGCGTCTCGGTCAATTTGCCGTCCAGCTACGACGAGGCCAGAGCGGAGGCGTATTGGACGACGGCGATGGATCGTCTACGCGGATTTGGCTCCGTCCAGTCGGCGGCGCTGATCAATCCGCAGCTCTTCCAGGGATCCGTCGCGTCGCAGTTCAATGGCCACTACGTCCACCGGCTGTTCACATCGACCAGCTACTTTGAAACGGCTGACACGCGAATCGTGAGAGGACGCACATACACGGACGCGGACGCGCGAGCCGACGCGCCTGTCGCGATCATCTCCGAGAGTCTTGCACGGGCGTACTGGGGCGGCGCCGATCCAATCGGCGAGCGTCTCACACGTGTCTGGGGCGACGACGACGCTCCTGGCGCGCCGCGCGTCAGCCTGACGGTCAAGCCCGCAGGGACGGTCGTCATCGGCGTTGTCGCCGACGCGGTCATGAATCTGAAGAATCACGAAGCGCTCGCGATCTATCAGCCGCTCCCAACGAAACTGATACGCGCGGCTCAAATGATCGTCCGCACGTCCGGCGATCCACGGAGCGCGATCGCCCCGATGCGCAACCTCATGCGATCGCTCGATGCCGATCCGGGCATCTCCATCCAGGAGCGTCCCGTCAGCGACAACATTGCGGAGCAACTGGGCGAGCCGCAAGGGATCGGCGTTCTGACCAGCCTCATCGCTTCCATCGCACTCGGCCTCGCCGTCGTCGGCCTCTTCGGCGTCACGGCGTTCGTCGTGCGCCAGCGCGAACACGAAGTCGGCGTAAGGATGACGCTCGGCGCGCAGAGCCGCGACATTCTGCGCTTGCTGCTGCACGACGGCTTGCGGCCGGTCGTCATCGGTCTCGTCGCCGGCCTCGTCCTCGCCTTCATCGCCGGCCGTCTCGTCCAACGCGCGCTCTACGGCGTCAGCGGCCACGATCCAATCGCGATCATCGCGGCCGTTGTTGTCCTGCTCGCCGCGGCTGTCGCCGCGATCTTCATCCCCGCCCGCCGCGCGGCGAAGATCGATCCGGCGCGGATGCTAAGAGAACAGTAGACGGGACCAAGGGACCAAGGGACGAGGGGACGAGGGGGGCGGTCCGACAGAGCCGGTAGCTCTGACGCGGACGTTCAGGTCACGCGCCGCCGGCGTCAGGGTCGTAGAGATCCAAGCCCGGCACGTCCGAGAAATCGTCGCGATTGAGCGTCCACAGCGACGCGCCGTGTGCGAGGGCGCACGCCGCGATCGCCAGGTCGATCTCCCGGCCGCGTGGGCGCTTCACGGCCGCGTAGAGCTTCGCGGCGTGTGCGGCGGCGATCGCATCGAACGGCACCGCGGCGTCACTCGGTGCGAGGGCTTCCTGCGCGTCGAGCTCGGCTTGAAGTCGCGGGCCGCGCTGCCATTCGTACAGCACCAGCGCGGACAAGACCAGTCGACGCCCGTCGGCGATCGCCGCGCGAAGCGCCGGGGCGGAGCGACGCGTCCCGGTGAGCGCGTCCACGAGTACGGACGTGTCGAGATGAATCACGCGCCGGACCGCCGGCCGCCGCCGCGACGCGCCAGGCGAATGGCGCGCAGCTCCGCGTCGGCCGTCCGCGCCGGCCGCTTCGGGATGCGGGGCACGAGGTCGTCGAATGCCTTCAGCATGGCCCGGCGCTCGGATTCGGCCAGCCGGCCGAGGCGGGCCGCATATTCGGCAATGGCCTCACGCACGACGGCGCTCTGCGGCTTGGACGTGCGCTCGGCGGACCGCCGCAGCGCCGCGGCCGTCTCGGCGTCGAGCGTGAACGTCATCTTGACCATACCGGCGCCATACTACCATACCGATCGGGACGAACGCGCCGGCCGCATGTCGCTATCGCGCTATTGGCCTTCAGGCCGTGCTCCTTCCTCCCCTTGGTCCCTTGGTCCCTTGGTCCCCTGGTCCCCTGGTCCCCTGGTCCCCTGGTCCCCTGGTCCCCTGGTCCCCTGGTCCCCTGATCCGCTCGTCCCCGCCTACCGCCGATACGTGAACGCGACGATCGCCCCTTTGTGCAGCGCGGAATTCGGATCGGTCGCGGCGTAGATCGTGCGGCCGTCGGCGGTCAGCGCGAGGTCGCGATAGCGGTCGTCCTGTCTGAAGTATGCGAGCGGCGCGCCGTCGGTGGCGGTGCCAGCGGCGTTCAGCTTCACGCGATAGACGACCCCGCGGAGGAGGCTGGTGACGAGCACGGAATCGGCCCAGCCGGGAATGCCGCCCTGGCGCACGTGATAGATGTCGATGCCCGACGGGGCGATCGTCGCATTGCCGGTCTTGAAGTCGTAGTCTGACGGCACGGTGAAGAACGTCTGAATCGGCGGCACGAAGTCCGCGCCGTGCCACGCGCTTTCCTTCTGCTCAGGGACGGAGGGCGGCGCGACGATCGCGTCCCACTTGAGCGACGCGCAGTTCGGCGCGGCCGACCAGTTCTGATAGCTGTACGCGCGGTCGTCCTGATAGCCCGCGACGTACGGCCAGCCGTAGTTCTTGCCCGCCTGAATCCGATTCAACTCGTCGTCGACGCTCGGTCCGTGCTCGGACGCGTAAAGCGTGCCGTCCGGGCCGAACGCGAGCCCCTGCGAGTTGCGATGGCCGTACGAGTAGATGTGGCTGCGCACGCCGGCGATCGTCGGATTGTCCGCCGGGATCGATCCGTCGAGATCGATGCGCAGGATCTTGCCCTGATACACCTTCGGCCAGTTGCGTGATGCGACATCCGCGGCCGTCGGCAGCACCTGCGCGTCGATCGGCTGGCAGTACACGGCGAGTTGATTCTTGCCGCCGTCGCCGAGCGTCAGATACAGCTTCCGATCGGGACCGAATCGCAGGCGGCCGGACAGATGATCGGAGCCGGCCGGCAGATTGTCGATGATGTCGGCGGGATGTCCGAGCGTCTTCGCCGCGGCGTCGTACGCGTAGCGCCGAATCTTCATGCGGCGCGTGACGGCCGCTCCGGCATCCGCGTCGTACGTCATCGCGACGTAGACGTTGTTTCCGTCGATCGCCATGCCGAGCAGGCCGTCCTGCTGCACGCTCTGCAGCACGTCCGGAATCTCGACGAGCACGGTCTTCGTTCCATCGGCAGGATTGACGCGCGTGATGCGCTTGCCCGTGCGCTCCGTCACCCACAGCCAGCCGTCCGGCCCAATCAGCAATTCCCACGGCCCTGCCAGCCCCGTCGTGACGACGCGCATGTCGAACGACTCGGGGCCAGGCGCGGTGCCTGCGGGTGTCCGCTGCGGCGCGGCCGGGGCCAGCCACGCCAGAAGTGCGACCAGTGTGGTGATCATGACCACGCATTCTCCCGCCATCGCGCGGCCGCTGCAATCTCCCCGGTAGAATCGACCCATGACGATGGCACTACACGATCAGGGGCTGTTTCGGGAGGCCTGCTACGTCGACGGCGCGTGGATGAAGAGCGCGCAGACAATCAGCGTCGACAATCCCGCCACGGGGGAGATCCTCGGAGCCGTTCCGCGCTTCGGTGCGGACGAGACGCGCTGGGCGATCGGCGCCGCCGCCGCGGCGTTCGTCACGTGGCGCACGACGACGGCCCGCACGCGCGCCCAGATCCTGCGACGCTGGGCCGATCTCATGATCGAGCACCAGGAGGATCTCGCGCGGCTGATGACGCTCGAACAGGGCAAGCCGCTCGCGGAGTCGCGCGGCGAAGTCGCGTACGCGGCGTCGTTCCTCGAGTGGTTCGGCGAGGAAGCCAAGCGCCTCTACGGCGACACGATTCCCGGCCACCAATCCGACAAGCGCATCCTCGTCATCAAGCAGCCGGTTGGCGTGGTCGCGTGCATCACGCCGTGGAACTTTCCGCTCGCGATGATCACGCGCAAAGTCGGTCCGGCGCTCGCGTCGGGCTGTACGGTCGTCGCGAAGCCCGCGTCGCAGACGCCGTTCTCCGCGCTCGCGCTCGCGGAGCTCGCGTCGCGCGCGGGCGTGCCGAAGGGTGTCTTCAACGTGATCACCGGCTCGGCCGCGGAGATCGGCGGAGAGCTGACGTCGAATCCGATCGTCCGCAAGCTGTCGTTCACGGGATCGACGGAGACCGGCCGTCAGCTGATGGCGCAGTGCGCGGGCACGATCAAGAAAGTCTCGCTCGAGCTCGGCGGCAATGCGCCGTTCATCGTGTTCGACGATGCGGATCTGGATGCGGCGGTCGACGGCGCGATCGCGTCGAAGTACCGCAACACGGGACAGACGTGCGTCTGCGCGAATCGGCTGCTCGTGCAGGACGACGTCTACGACGCGTTCGCCGAGAAGCTCGCGGCGGCGGTCAAACGCCTCGTCCCCGCGCCGGGGCTCGATCCGGAGTCGACGCAAGGCCCGCTCATCGACGACAAGGCCGTCGAGAAAGTCGAGGCGCACGTGCGCGACGCACTATCGCAGGGCGCGCGCCTTATCGTCGGCGGCCATCGTCACGCGCGTGGCGGGCGCTTCTACGAGCCGACCATCCTCGCCGACGTCACGTCGTCGATGCTCGTCGCGAAAGAGGAGACGTTCGGTCCGGTCGCGCCGCTGTTCCGCTTCAAGACCGACGCGGAAGCGATCGCGATGGCGAACGATACCGAGTTCGGTCTCGCGTCGTACTTCTACGGCCGCGACGTCGCGCGCATCTGGCGCGCGGCGGAAGGCCTCGAGTACGGCATGGTCGGCATCAACACGGGATTGATCTCGACCGAAGTCGCGCCGTTCGGCGGCGTCAAGGAATCCGGCATCGGCCGCGAAGGATCGAAGTACGGCATCGACGAGTACGTCGAGATCAAATATCTCTGCTTCGGAGGGATCGCGTAACCGGATCGCGGGATCCCCACGTAGGGGCGGCCCTTGTGGCCGCCCGAAGACCGGCCAATATCCGCGGCGTCCCGTCACGGGCGGCCACAAGGGCCGCCCCTACATCTCCCTACTTCGGCAGCGCGAACGCCACGTAAACACCGCCTGATGCGCGGCGGCGATCGTACCCGCCGCCTGCAGCAATGACGACGAACTGCCGGCCACTCACCTCGTAGGTCGCGGGCGTCGCGTTGCCGGAGAACGGCAGCGTCGCTTCCCACAGCAGCTTGCCCGTCGTCTTGTCGAACGCGTGGAACTTCTGGTCGTAGTTCGTCGCGCCGATGAATACGAGACCACCGGCAGTGACGATCGGACCACCGTAATTTTCCGTGCCGGTGTTCGTCATGCCGTTCGCGGCGAGCTCGGGATATTCGCCGAGCGGAATCCGCCACGCGTACTCGCCGGTGTTGAGATTCACCGCGCTCAACGTGCCCCACGGCGGCGCGACGGCAGGATACCCGTCGGGATCGAGAAACTTCTGATAGCCGGTGAACCGGTACGGCTGCGCGTTCGGCGTGTTCGACGCCGGGCCGGCCGGTCCGTCCTCGCCCGTCATCAGATATTTCACGACCGCATTCACCGCCGTTCGATCCAGCGTCGTCACGGCCGGCATGCGTCCGCCGCCCTGACGGATCATCGTCGCGATCTGATCAGTGGTCTTGCGATCGCCGATGCCGACGAGCGACGGGATCGACGGCGGCGTGCCCTGGCGATCGTCGCGATGGCACGACGCGCAGTCGCGGAGATAGACCGCGCGCGCCGTCTGCCCGGCGTTGGTCGGCGCAAGCGCGCCGGTCCACGCGAGATCGTTGGCGTTGACGTACAGCAGGCCGGTTTCCGGATCAGCGGCGGCCCCACCCCATTCGGCTCCGCCGTCGAAGCCCGGAAAGACGACGGTGTCCTGGCCGACGGCGAGCGGCACGAACAAGCCGTCGCTGCGGAACGTGCGGAATTTCTCGAGCGCCCAGCGACGCGCTTCGGGCGTGCGAACGGTGAGATCGTCTTCCGTCAGCCGCTGACGCGCGAACGGCTTCGGCGCGAGCGGGATGACCTGGCTGTCCGCCGCGACCTCACCTGGCACATCGCTCTTCGGAAACGCGCGCGTCTCGACCGGAAACAACGGCTTTCCGGTGACGCGATCGAGCACGAAGATGAAGCCGTGCTTCGTCGTCTGCGCAACGGCGTCGATCGTGCGTCCGTTGCGGCGCACGGTGAGCAGCACCGGCGGCGACGGCAGATCGCGATCCCAGATGTCGTGACGCACGACCTGGAAGTGCCACAGATGTTTGCCGGTCGCGACATCGAGCGCGATCAGGCAGTTCGCGAACAGGTTGTCGCCGAGACGATCGCCGCCATAGAAGTCCGCCGCGGCCGATCCCGTCGGCACATAGACGATGCCGCGCCGCTCGTCGAGCGCCATGCCCGGCCAGCTGTTCGCGGCGCCGTTGGCCTGCCACGAGTTCGTGGACCACGTGTCGTAGCCCGATTCGCCTGGATGCGGAATCGTGTGGAAGCTCCAGCGCAGCGCGCCAGTCCGCGCATCGTACGCGCGGACATCGCCCGGAGACGCGGGCAATCCTTCGGACACGCGGCCGCCGACGATGACGAGATCCTTGTAGACGACGCCGGGGCTCGTCAGCCGAACCGACTGACCTTCGATGGGACGTCCGAGATCGGCGCGCAGATCGATCCGCCCCTGCTCGCCGAACGACGGGATGACGACGCCAGTTTTCGCGTCGAGCGCGTACAGAAAATTGTCGACCGCGGCGAACACGCGCCGCTCGCGGCCACGCGACCAGAACATCAGCCCGCGATTCGGCCCGCGGCCGGCGATGCCCGAGTCGAACGTCCACAGCAGCCGTCCCGTCGCCGCGTCGAGCGCGATCGTCTTGTGGGTCGGCGTGTACGCGTACAGCACGCCGTCGACGATGAGCGGCTGCGTCTGCAGCCCACCGGTCTCGTGCGTGTCGTACGTCCACGCGACCTGTAGCCGCGACACGTTCGCGCGCGTGATTTGCCGCAGGCTCGAGTAGCGCAGCTGTTCGACATCGCCGCCATACGCGGACCACGTGCGATACGGTTGCTGCGCGACGACGTTGACGCCGAGCGCGAGAGCGAGCGCGGCGACGCAGGTGAATACGATACGTTTCATTGGCTTCTGGCTTTGCACTTCTAACTTCTCTCAGCCCTTGGTCCCCTGGTCCCCTATTCCCTCTCGCCGATCCCGATCGCGATCTCGCCGAGCCCGTCGATGCCGGCGGTGATGCGATCGCCAGACACGACGGGACCGACGCCCGCGGGCGTGCCGGTGTAAATCAAATCGCCTTCCTCGAGGCGCATCGCCTGCGAGGCCTGCGCAATGATGTCGGGCACGGGCCAGATCAGATCGCTGAGACTCGCGTCCTGCTTGATCGCGCCGTTCACCGCGAGCCAGATCCGGCCGCGCTCGGGATGTCCAACGCGATCGACGGTGTGAATCGGCCCGCAGGGCGCGGAATGATCGAAGCTCTTGCCCCAATCCCACGGATGCCCGGCTTTGATCGCGGCTGACTGCAGATCGCGGCGCGTGAGGTCGATGCCAATCGCGTAGCCGAGCACATGACCCCGCGCATCGCTCGGCGCGATGTCGACACCGCCGCGCGCGATCGCGACGACGAGCTCGACCTCGAAGTGCAGGTTGGACGTCAGCGGCGGATACGGCACGAGCGCGCCATCGTTGACGAGCGCGTCTGTCGGCTTGAAGAAGAAGAACGGCGGCTCGCGATCGGGATCGGCGCCCGACTCGCGCGCGTGCGCCGCGTAATTGCGGCCCACGCACAGCACGCGGCGCACCGGCATGCGCTCGCCGCGACCGGCAATCGCGACCGACGGACGCTCGGACGGCTCGAAAATCCACGCAGACATGGTTCGCTCCTTCAGGGAGATATTCTACGGGCTACAGGCTGCTCGACATCGTAGGGGCGCCCCTTGTGGGCGCCCGAAGATCGGCGCGTGTCCGGGGCCGCCACAAGGGCGGCCCCTACGCGAGGACTTTTCGTCGCCCGTCGCCCGTAGCCTGTCACCGGCCGTCCGTGACACCATATCTCCCCATGATTCTCGTCGTCGCCGAGCAGCAGGCCGGCCGTCTCAATCGTGCGTCACTCGAGGCGATGGCCGCGGCACAGCAGATCGGCTCGCCCATCACCGTCGTGCTTCCAGGCGCCCACGTCGCCGCCATCGCCGCTGAGCTGGCCAACGCCGACGTCGCGTCCGTGGTCGCGCTCGAGCACGAGCTGCTCGCGAGCTACACGCCGGATGGCTTCGTCGCCGCGCTCGCGGCCTTCGTGCAGACGGCCGCGCCATCGCACATCGTTTTTCCTCACACCTATCAGACACGCGACTACGCGCCGCGTCTGGCCGCACGGCTCGATCGAGCGCTCGTGACCGACTGCACCGCCGTGAAGCACGCGGACGGCCGCCTGCTCTTCACGCGGCCGATGTTCCAGGGCAAGGTCAGCGCGGACGTCGCGTTCGACGGTCCAGAGCCGCACTGCGTGACGTTCCAGATCGGCGCGTTCCGCGCGGACGCCGTGCGTCCGGCTGCGGCGCCCGTGGCCGTGCAGACCGTCGCTGCCGCAGTCACCTCGGCCGATATCCGTCAGCGTCCCGAGGCGCCGTTCCAGGACGCGAAGCAGGCCGTCGATCTCACGCAGGCGGAGCGGATCATCGCCGTGGGACGTGGCATCAAAGATCAGACGCATATCGCGGTCGCGCAGCAGCTCGCCTCCGCGCTTGGCGCCGAGATCGCGGCGTCGCGGCCGATCTGCGACGCCGGCTGGCTGCCGATGGATCGCCAGATCGGCAGCTCGGGCCAGACCGTCGCGCCGAAGCTCTACGTCGCGCTCGGCATCTCCGGCGCCATCCAGCACATCGTCGGCATGAAAGGCGCGAAGACGATCGTCGCGATCAACAAGGACGCCGACGCGCCGATCTTCGAAGTCGCCGACTACGGCATCGTCGGCGATCTGTTCGAGGTCGTCCCGGCGATGGTCGCCGCGCTGCAGTAACGACGCCCCGTGTCCGATCGCGACGTCCTCGAGTTCGACATCCTCATCGTCGGCGGCGGTCCCGCTGGACTGTCGGCCGCGATCCGTCTTGCGCAGTTGCAACAGCAGCACGGCGGCGAGCCGCTCTCGATCGCGGTGCTCGAAAAGGGCCGCGAGGCCGGCTCGCACTCGCTCTCCGGCGCGGTGCTCGATCCGTCCACGCTGCGCGATCTGATTCCCGACTACGCGTCGAAAGGCGCGCCGCTCGACTGCCCCGTCACGCACGACGATGTGTATTTCCTGACGGAGAAGCGGCAGTGGCGTCTGCCGCTGACGCCGCCGCCGTTGACGAATCACGGCTGCTTCGTCATCTCGATCAACGCGTTCGTGAAGTGGCTCGCGCAGCAAGTTGAAGCAGCGAGCATCGATCTGTTCACGGGCTTCGCGGCGTCGGAAGTCCTCTACGAGGACGATCGCGTCGTCGGCGTGCGCACCGGCGATCGCGGCCTCGACAAGCACGGCGGCCGCAAGCCGAACTTCGAGCCGGGTGTCGACTTGCGCGCGAAGGTGACGATCTTCTGCGACGGCGTGCGCGGCAATCTGACGAAGACGCTCGTGCAGCGCTTCTCACTCGATGATGGGCGTCTGCCGCAGCTCTACGCGCTCGGCGTCAAGGAGCTGTGGGAAGTGCCGGCGGGCCGCGTCGCGCCCGGACGCGCAATTCACACGCTCGGTCATCCGCTGCGCCTGCGCGAGTTCGGCGGCGCGTTCATCTACGGCCTGCCGAA
>DASZVJ010000007.1:0-5388 GCA_035547155.1 Vicinamibacterales bacterium | reverse complement strand
CAGATCCGCCGCGATCGGCGAACACTCACGATCCTCGTCTTCGTGCCGACGTTTTTCCTGTTCCTCTACGGCTACGCGCTGAACTTCGACATCCGTCACGTCTCGCTGGCCGTTCAGGATCGCGACGGCACGCCCGAGAGCCGCGCGCTCGTCGCCGACTTCGCGCGCTCGGCCTATTTCGACGTCGTGGCCGCCCCCGAATCCGATCGTCAGATCGACGCGCTCGTCGATCGCGGCACCGCGCGCGCGGTGCTGGTCATTCCGGTCGGCTTCGCGCGGACGCTCGGCGAGGGTGGGTCGCCGGCCGTACAGGTCGTCATCGACGGCGACAATGCGAACACGGCGACGACCGTGCTCGGCTACGTGACGGCGCTCCTGCAGAGCGCGTCGTTCGGCGCCACGGGCGAACGGCCGCACGCCGCACTCGTGTCCGTCGAGCCGCGCGTCTGGTACAACCCAGAACTTCGCAGCACGGTGTTTCTCGTGCCTGGGCTCATCGCGTTCATCTCGATGATCACGGCCGTCATCTCGACGGCGCTCTCGATCGTGCGCGAGAAAGAGCGCGGCACGATGGAGCAGGTCCGCATGGCGCCCGTGTCGACGACGGCGTTCGTCGCGGGCAAGACGCTGCCATACCTCGTGCTGTCGCAGGCCGGCGCGCTCGCCATCATCGCTGCGGCCATGGTCTTCTTCGACCTGCCGATGCGTGGCAACTGGCTGGCGCTCTTCGTCGCGATCACGCTCTTCCTCATCGGCGCGCTCGGCACGGGGCTGTTCATCTCGACGGTCGCCGACACGCAGGACGTCGCGTTCCAGGCCGCCGCGATCGTGGCGCTGCTGCCGACGCTGATTCTGTCGGGCTTCATTTTTCCGCTCTCGAGCATGCCTGTAGTCCTGCAATGGATCTCCGCGCTCGTGCCCGCGCGCTACTTTCTTGTCGCGCTTCGCGGCATCGTGCTGAAGGGGCTCGGGCTGGAGTTCCTTTGGCCATCGCTCGCCGCGATGGGCATCTACGCGCTGGCGGTGTACGCGCTGTCGGCGGTGAGGCTCGCGCGCCAATGATCGGCCGCATCCGCACGCTCGTCTGGAAGGAGTTCCTCGAGCTCCGGCGGACGCCGCAGCTCCTGCGGCTCGTGCTCGTCGCGCCCGTCCTGCAACTCGCGATGCTCGGTTACGCGGCCACGACCGACGTCCAGCACGTGCCAATCGTCGTGGTCGACGGCGATCGATCGCCCGCGAGCCGGCAACTGCTGGAAACATTCGCCGCGTCGCCGTACTTCGACGTTGTCGGCGAGCGGATGGCTCCAAGCGCGATTGATGACGACTTGGAACGCGGGCGGGCGTGGCTGGCGGTGCTCGTGCCGCCGCGGTTCGGCGACGACCTCGCGCGGGCTCGAGTGCGCGGCACGGCCGGACCGTCGATTCAGGTCATTGCCGACGGCACAGACGCGAACTCGTCGGGCGTGGCGTTGTCCTACGTGCAAGGGCTCGTCGGCCAATATGCGACGGTTGTGGCGGGCCCCGCAGCGCGCGGCGCACCTCAGCTCGACGGTCGGGTGCGCGTGTGGTTCAATCCCGATCTCGAGAGCCGCAATTTCATGGTGCCCGGCGTCCTGGCCGTGCTGCTGCTGGTCGTCACGGCCAATCTCACGTCGATGGCCATCGTGCGCGAGCGCGAGACCGGGACGTTGGATCAGTTGAACGTCACGCCCATCACGCGCAGCGAGATCATCCTCGGCAAGCTGCTGCCGTACTCGCTCGTCGGACTCGTCGACGTGGTTCTCGTCATCGCGATTGCCGTGCTGTGGTTCCAGGTCCCGCTCCGCGGCAGTGTCGCACTGCTGTTCCTCTCGAGCCTCGTCTATCTCGTCTGCACGCTCGGCCTCGGCCTGCTCGTCTCGACGATGTCGTCGACGCAGCAGCAGGCGATGATGACGGCGACGTTCTTCTTCCTCGTGCCGATGATCTACCTGTCCGGCTTCATCTTTCCGATCGAGAACATGCCCACGGTCATCCAGTGGGTGACGTTCGTCATCCCGCTCCGCTATTTCCTCGTGATCGTCCGTGGCATCTTCCTGAAGGGCACGGGCATGGCCGTGCTCTGGCCGTCGTTTGTTGCGCTCGCGGTCTGGGGCGTCGCGGTCGTCGTCCTTGCCGTGGCGCGGTCGAGCAAGCGAGCATAGGACATGCGGATTCACGTCGGGACGTCGGGCTACAACTACCCGGAGTGGAAAGGGCACTTCTATCCGGAGAAGATCGCGGCCAAGGCGATGTACGCGTTCTACGCGGAGCACTTCCACAGCGTCGAGATCAACGCGACGTTCTACCGGATGCCCGCGCCGAAGACGATCGAGAACTGGCGCGCGCAGGCGCCCGAGCCGTTCACCTACGCGCTCAAGGCGCCGCGGCAGATCACGCACGATCGCCGGCTCACCGACTGCGAGGACGCCGTCCGCTATTTCATCGAGACCGCGCAGGGCCTCGGCCCTCATCTCGGTCCGCTGTTGTTCCAGTTGCCGCCCAGCCTCAGGTGCGATCTCGGCCGTCTCGAGGCATGTCTCGCGCTCGTGCCGAAGGACGTGCGCATCGCGTTCGAGTTCCGGCACGAGTCATGGCTCGTGCCGGAGGTCTACGAACGGCTGTCGGCCCACGGCGCCGCGCTCTGCATCGCGGACTTCGGCGATCACGTCACGCCGTTCGTGCCGACGGCGAAGCACGGCTATTTCCGCTTGCGCGACGAGGGCTACACGCCGCCGGATCTCGAGCGCTGGGCCGACCAGGTGCTCGCGCAAGAGGGCACCTGGGAGTCCGCGTTCGTGTACTTCAAGCACGAGGACGAAGGGAAAGGCCCGGCGTTCGCCCGCGCGTTTCTCGAGATGCTGCGCGCGCGCGGCGTTACGCCGGTATGACGGTCGACAGGAAGTCCAGCGCCGTCGTCTCCGCCCAGTAGCCGTCGTCATCGCTCGAGGGCGGAGCGAGAAACCCGCAGTGGCCGCCGTGCGGCGTGACCTCCACGCGCACGTACGGATTGCCGGCCAGTACGGGATCGGCGAACTGACCGGCCGGCACGACGGGGTCGTCGGCCGCGGCCAGAATCAACGTCGGGACACGAATGCGGTCCGCCACGCGGATGGCGCTCGCGCGATGGTAGTAGCGCGCGGCGTCGCCGAAGCCGTGGTGCGGCGCCGTGTAGACGTCGTCGAAGCGGCGGATCGTCCACACGCGATCGAGCTCGGATAGATCGAAGAGATCGGGATGGCGTTCGGCTTTGCGCCGCATCCGCTTCTTCAGGTTGCGCACGAAGTTGAAGTGATAAGCGATGTTCGACCGCCGCTCGATGGCGCGCACGCATCGATCGAGATCGATCGTCGGGCAGATCGCCACGACACCGCGAACGGCGATATCCGGATGGTCGGCGAGCTCACCGGCGAGCTTCACCGTCAGGTTGCCGCCGAGCGAGTAGCCGACGACGCCGAAATGCGTGAGGCCATCGGTGGCGGCGAGCGCACGCATGACCGCGCGCGGATCGTCGGTGAGCCCGGAATGATAGAGGCCGGGCGACAGGTGCTCGGTGCCGCCGCAGTTGCGCTGGTTGAGGAGGACCGCGTTCCAGCCACGGCGCCACGCCTTGTCGGCGAGCCCGCGCATGTAGTGGACGCTCGACGATCCTTCGAGTCCGTGCAGGCCGAGGAGCGTGGGCGCGGCGGTGCGATTGGGTTGCCAGTAACAGTGCGCGAGGACGCGCGTGTCCAGCGCCACGTCGAACAGGCGCGCTTCGGGTGCCGGCAGCGCAGGGAAGTCCCGGCGGCGCGCCCAAGCCACGAGCGTCATGACGTGACCGTTCGAGAGCCCGCGACGCGGATGGTACGGACGGAGGTTGAACGGCGGCAGGGCCGGCGCGCCCGGATCAACGATGGCGGGCGGATCGACCGAAACAGTCGACGAAGACACTCAGATCATTATGTGCGGATTTCAAACTTCGAACTTTGAACTTCGAACTTCGAACGGACGAGGCGCCTTCGGCGCATCTTGAGGTTGGAGCTCGCTCGATGATGACGACCGACGGCGAGCCGCTGATGGCCTCTGCAGATGCAGTCGGGCCGAGCGCGGTGCCGCGTGCGCTACTCGCGGCCGCGCTCGTCGTCTGGGCCGTCGTCTTTCTTGCCGTCTACGTGCCGCGCGTCGGTCACGGATTCGTGCAGGACGACTTCGCGTGGATCGCGTCGAGCCGCATCGCGCATCTCTCCGACATCGCGCGCATTTTCCGAAGTGACAACGGCTTCTATCGTCCCGTCGTCGCGCTCACGTTCGCGGCCGATCGCGCGCTGTTCGGGCTGCGTCCGTTCGGCTATGGCCTGACGAACCTACTGCTGGCCCTCGCCTGCGCCGGAGCCATTGCGTGGCTCGCGCGCGGCCTCGCGTTGCGATGGCCGGCCGCTGTTTTCGCGGGCGCGCTATGGCTGCTCAATCCGCACGGTCTGCACTGGGCGCTGCTTTGGACGAGCGGACGCACGGCGCTACTGCTCTCACTCTTCGCGGCGCTCACCGCCGCGGCCGTCGTCCGCGGCCGATTGGCACTGGCCGGCGTGTTTTTCGCCGCTGCGCTTCTGTCGAAGGAAGAAGCGGTCGTCGTGGGCGCGGTCTTCACGGCATGGCTGTGGATTCGGCCGCCAGCGGCAACTCGCGGTGGGCGCGTCGCGCGGCCAATGGCCTGGACCGCAATCTGGATCGTGATCCTCGGTGCGTACTGCTGGGCCAGGTCCGGAACCGGCGCGATGACGCCATGGACGGCGCCCGCGTACTACGCCTTCACCTCCGCGCCCGCCGCGGTGCTTCGAAATCTGCTCGAATATCTGGATCGAGCGTCGACGTTCGCCGTCGCCGCGGCCGTCGTCGCGCTTGTATTGCTGCGTCCGGCTCGTTGGCGTCCGGCGCCTGCCATGTCGCGGGCACTCGTTTGTTGCGGGCTGTGGATCGCCGGCGGCCTTGCGATCACCGTCTTCCTGCCCGTGCGATCGGATCTCTACGCGTGCCTGCCGTCGATCGGGACCTGCCTGGCCGCGGCCATCGTCGTCGATCGCGCGTGGACGTGGTCGACACACGCCGGTCGTCGCCGTGCGGTCGTAGTCGCCGCGATCGTGCCGATCGCGTTGTATCCGATGTACGTCTCGCGATCGGCGCGCTGGGTGTCCCTTGCGGATCTCTCGACGCGTGTGCTCGACGAGCTCCCGTCCTTGACCGCCGATCTGCCGGACGGATCGACGGTCATCCTGCACGATGACGTCGCGTCGCGCGCCACTCTCTCGGGCGCGTTCGGCGTCATGCTCAACGACGCGTGGAACCTCGAAGGACACCACCCGCTCGTCTTCTGGCTGGACTCGCGTCCGA
>DASZVJ010000006.1:0-32900 GCA_035547155.1 Vicinamibacterales bacterium | reverse complement strand
CAGCGGCCTGTACGACATGGCCGAGCTCACCGATCGCGAAGAACGGCGCGTCGAGACGCCCTTCGGCGATCCGTCCGGCCCCTACGTCCTCGCGACGCTGCGTGGCCGGCGCGTCGCGTTCCTCGCGCGTCACGGCGCCGGCCATCGCTATCAGCCGTCGGAGTTGAACTTCCGCGCGAACATCTACGGCTTCAAGGCGCTCGGCGTCGAGTGGATTCTGTCAGCGAGCGCGGTCGGCAGCCTGCGCGAGGACTACAAGCCGCTCGATCTCGTCGTCCCCGATCAGTTCTTCGATCGCACGCGCGGGCGCATCAGCACGTTCTTCGGCGACGGCATCGTCGCGCACGTCGGCTTCGCGCACCCGTTCTGCACGCCGCTCAGCGAGATCATGTACGCATCGGCGCAGCAGGCGGGCGCGACGGTGCACAAGGGCGGCACGTACGTCTGCATGGAAGGACCGCAGTTCTCGACGGTGGCCGAATCGAACTTCTATCGCGCGCAGGGCTTCGACATCATCGGCATGACGAACCTGCAGGAGGCCAAGCTCGCGCGCGAGGCGGAGATCTGCTACACGACGCTGGCGCTCGTGACCGACTACGACTGCTGGCATCCGAATCACGACGCGGTGACGGTCGACATGGTCGTCGCGACCGTGCAGCAGAACGCGAAGACCGCGCAGCAGGTGATGGCGTCGGCCGTCGAGCGCCTGCCGATCGCGCGCACGTGCGAGTGCGCCCGCGCGCTCGCGTCGGCGATCATGACGCGTCCCGACGCGATCTCGCCGGCAGCGCGCGCGCGGCTCGGGCTCCTGATCAACAAGTACATCCCCTCATGAGAATCATCGTCACGGGCTCGATCGCGTACGACTATCTGATGTCCTTTCCGGGCAAGTTCACCGAGCATCTGCTGCCGGAGCATTTCTCGCGCGTCAGTCTCAGCTTCCTCGTCGACAGCATGGACAAGCGGCGCGGCGGCTGCGCGCCGAACATCGCGTACACGCTCGCGCTGCTCGGGGAGCGGCCGGCACTGATGGGGACGGCAGGGCAGGACTTCGACGAGTATCGCCGCTGGCTCGATGCGGCCGGCGTCGATACGTCGCTCGTGCACGAAGTGCCGGGCAAGTTCACGGCGTCGTTCTTCTGCAATACGGACGTCTCGAACAACCAGATCGCGACGTTCTACGCCGGCGCGATGGCGCACGCGGCGGAGCTGTCGTTCCGCACCGCGGGAGCGGCCGATATCGTCATCATCTCGCCGAACGATCCGGCGGCGATGACGCAGTACGCCGAAGAATGCCGCGCGATGGGCATCCGGTACATCTTCGATCCTGGCCAGCAGTGCGCGCGGATGTCGGGCGACGAGCTCGCCGACGGCATCAACGGCGCGTACATGGTGATCTGCAACGACTACGAGCTGGAGTTGATCCGTCAGAAGACCGGTCTCGGTGAGTCCGAGTTGCTGACGAAAGTGGAGCTGCTCGTCGTCACGCGCGGCGAGCACGGATCGCGCGTCTTTGCGCGCTATCAACCTCCGGTCGACGTGCCCGCCGTCACGCCGCGGCGCATCGAGGATCCGACCGGCGTCGGCGACGCGTATCGCGGCGGGTTCCTGAAGGGCCTCGCGCATCGCGCCGATCTCGTCATCTGCGCTCGTCTCGGCAGCGTCGCCGCGACGTATGCACTCGAGCACGTTGGCGGCCAGGCCCACGCGTACACGTGGAGCGAGTTCACGCAGAGGTACGAAGAACATTTCGGTGATCTGACGTTGTAGGGGCGGCCCTTGTGGCCGCCCACCGCCGGGCCGCCACAAAGGCGGCCCCTACGGATCATCATTTCCAAGCCCCAAACCGTCCCCCATGCTCCGCCTCGCCCTCGTCCTCGCCTCCATCGTCTGGCCGCTGACGCTTGGCGCGGCGGTCGCGGTGCGCGTGCGTGGCGCGGAGCCCATCTGGACGGACGTGATCTACGTCGCGGCGTCGCGCGTTTGTCATCAGCGTCCGGAGCGTTCCTTCCACACGGCTGGTGTGCAGTGGCCTGTGTGCGGGCGTTGCGCGGGACTCTATCTGTCCGCGCCGATCGGCGCGCTCGCCGCCTGGCTCGCGCGGCGGCGCGCACCGCGGATGCGCGCGCCGTTCTGGCTCGCGATCGCGGCGTTGCCGACCGTCCTGACGCTTGGACTCGAGTGGCTTGATCTCGCGCGCGTGACGAACATCGATCGCGCGCTCGCCGCGTTGCCGCTCGGCGCGGCGATCGCGTTCGTCATCGTCGCGATTGCCGACGCACGAGCCCGCCCCGCGATACACTTTCCCTGATGTCAGCTTCGTCGACGACCTCACGTGAGCGGCGGGACGCCGGACTGGCCGATGCGGGCCCGAATCGCATCGGCGTGATCGTGCTCGCCTGGCTCGTGCCTGGAGCGGCGCATGCCTGGCTCGGGCAGCCGCGCAAAGCCGTCGTGTTCTTCGTCGTGCTGTGCGGCATGTTCGTGACCGGGCTGGCGCTCAGCGGCCGATTGCTGCCGTTTCAGGTGGCGGATCCGCTGGCGTTCCTCGCCGCGATCGCGCAGTGGGGTCTCGGTGTGCCGCGGATCGTGGCCGCGATGGCCGGTGCCGGACAGGGCGTCGTCACGGCGGCGACGTACGAATACGGCAACACGTTTCTGATTGCCGGAGGGCTTCTCAACATGCTGGTGGCGCTGAACGCGAGCGATCTCGCGTCCGCGCGGTCGCGCGCATGACGTCGCATCTCGGCGTCATGATGCTCTTCGCCGCGGCCGTGTCGATCGTCTTCGCGACCCTTCAGCGCGACGAGGTTCGCGCGCAGCTGCGGCTGGCCGGCCGTCTGTTCGCCGCGTTGGTGGGCGGCGCGTACGTCGCCGGCTGGCTGATGCACCTGATCTTCCGATGACCGTGCCGAACGACTGGCGCCGCCGGCCGCTGTTCGTGTGGGGACCGGCGATCGCGCAGGCCGTCCTCATCTTCATTGCGTCGAGCATTCCGAACTTGACGCAGCTGCCCGGCGACATCTCCGATCACACCGGCCATTTCATCGGCTATGCGATGCTCGGCGCGGCGCTGTTGTACGCGTTCGCCGGCGCGTCGTGGCGCGGCATGACAGCGGGCGCAGGGGCCTTGTCGCTCGTGCTGTCGTCGCTCTACGGCATCAGCGACGAATTTCATCAATCCTTCGTGCCCGGCCGCACGCCAGACGTGCACGACTGGATGGCCGACACCTGGGGCGCGGCGGCCGCGATCCTCGTGCTGATGGCGACGGCGCTCGTCCTGCGGCGCCGGACCCGCGAAGTATAATTGCGTGCTCGACGCGGCGATGCCGCCAGGGCCATCATGCGCATCGCTCTCGTCGTCTCCGAGTATCACGCCTTCATCACGAGCGGCCTCGAGCGCGGATCCCGCGCCGCCCTCGTCGAAGCCGGCCTCGCCGAGGCGCAGATCGAGCGTTTTCCGGTGCCGGGCGCGTACGAGCTGGCGCAGGCGGCATCGCGCGTGGCGGCGACCGGCCAGTTCGCTGCCGTCGTCTGTCTCGGCTGCCTGATTCGCGGCGAGACGCCGCACTTCGATTACATCGCGCAGGCGGCGGCACATGGCATCATGCGCGCGGCGCAGACGCACGACGTGCCGATCGCGTTCGGCGTGTTGACGACGAACACGGCCGACGAGGCGATGGCGCGATCGATCGATGGCGCGGCGAACAAGGGCCGTGAGGCCGCGCTCGCCGCCGTCTCGATGGCGCGGCTCTATCAGACGATTGCGGGTCGAGCGTGAGCACGCCGGGACCGCGGCGCCAGGCGCGTGAAGCCGCGCTGCAGATTCTGTATTTCTGGGAAGTCGGCCGCGCAGAGCCGCAGGCGGCCATCGACGCGTACTTCGCGGAGCATCAGCCCGACGCCGTCGACGCGGTGACGACGTTCGCGAGTCAGATCGTGCACGGCACCGTCGAGGAGATTGCGTCGCTCGACGCGGCGATCGCGGAGCACTCGCGCAACTGGCGCGTCGAGCGGCTCGCGACGATCGATCGGCTGATTCTGCGGATGGCGGTGTGGGAGCTGCGTCACGAGCCGGAGACGCCGCCCGCCGCGGTGATCAACGAAGCGCTCGAGCTCGCGCGACGCTTCAGCACGGACGATGCGGTGAAGTTCATCAATGGCGTGCTCGACGGCATCAAGCGCGCGACGCCCTGACGGTATGTCCAACGAGAAAGAACAGGTCGCTCAACGCGAGGCCAAGCTCGCCGAGCTCGTCGCCCTCGGCGTCGAGCCGTATCCCAATCATTTCGATCGGATCGACGACGTGTCGGCGCTCGTGGCGCGCTACGGCGCGAGCACGGGCGACGAGCTCGAGGCATCGAAGCCGACGACGCGCACGGCCGGCCGCGTGCTCGGCATGCGGACGTTCGGCAAGGCGAACTTCCTCGTCATCTCCGACGGCCGCGAGCGCCTACAGGTGTACGTGCGCGCCGACTCGGTCGACGCGCGCAGCCTCGAGATCTTCAGCCGTCTCGACTTCGGCGATCACGTCGGCGTCGAGGGACGGATCTTCCGCACGCGTACGAACGAGCTCACGATTTGGGCGTCGGCGATCACGTTCCTCGCCAAGTGCCACATCCCGCTGCCGGAGAAGTGGCACGGCCTGACGGACGTCGAGATCCGCTACCGCCAGCGCTATCTCGATCTGATCGTCAATCCCGACGCGCGCCGCGTGTTCGAGACCCGCGCGCGCATCGTCGCGGCGATCCGCCAGTTCCTCAACGCGCGCGGCTTCCTCGAAGTCGAGACGCCGATGATGCAGCCGATCGCCGGTGGCGCGCTCGCGCGGCCGTTCGTCACGCATCACAACGCGCTCGACCTCGACTTGTTCCTACGCATCGCGCCGGAGCTCTACCTGAAGCGGCTGGCCGTGGGCGGGTTCGCACGCGTGTACGAGATCAATCGCAACTTCCGCAACGAGGGGATCTCGACGCAGCACAACCCCGAGTTCACGATGCTCGAGTTCTACGAGGCGTACGTCGACTATCAGCACCTGATGGCGCTGACCGAGACGATGCTGACCGAGATCGCGCAGGGCGTGCTCGGCACACTCGACGCGCCGTTCGGCGCGCACACGCTGTCGTTCGCGTCGCCGTATCGCCGGTTGTCGCTGCGCGACGCGGCAGCCGAGCGGGCGAGCGCGACGCTGGGGCAGGCGATCTCGGCCGGCGACCTGCGCGATCGCGCACGCGCGGCTGACGTCGCGCGCGCGCTCGGGCTCGAGGTGCTCGCAGCGCACGGCGCGGGCCGCATCGCGACGACGATCTTCGAGTCGCTCTGGGAGTCGGACCTCGTGCAGCCGACGTTCGTCTATGATTTTCCGACTGAAGTGTCGCCGCTCAGCAAGCAGAAGCACGACGATCCGGACACGGTCGAGCGCTTCGAGCTGTACGCCGGCGGATTCGAGATCGCCAACGGCTTCAGCGAGCTCAACGATCCGGCCGAGCAGCGCCGGCGCTTCGAGGCGCAGCTGCGCGAGCGCGCGGCCGGCGACGCCGAGGCGCACCAGATGGACGAGGACTACATCCGCGCGCTCGAGTACGGCCTGCCGCCGACCGGCGGCGAGGGCATCGGCATCGATCGTCTCGTCATGCTGCTGACCAACAGCGCGTCGATTCGCGACGTGATTCTGTTCCCGCTGATGCGCCCGCGCGCGCACGCCGCCCCGGACGAATAGCCGATGGCGCGGCCGTCGTTCGCGTGGTTCGTCGCCCGCCGCTATCTGATTGCGCGGCGCCGCCAGGCGTTCATCTCGCTCATCTCGGCGGTTTCGATCGTCGGCGTCGGCGTCGGCGTCATGGCGCTGATCATCGCGCTCGCGCTGATGACCGGCGTGCAGGGCGAGCTGCGCGATCGCATCGTCGGCGCGACCGCGCACGTCGTCGTCCGGCCGCCGGACCTCACGTTCGACAAGCTGGCCGACGCGGAGCAGCGCGTGTCGATGCCGGGCGTCACGGGCGTCGCGCCGGCCATCGTCGGCTTTGCGCTGCTGGAGATGAGTCGCGGACAGCAGCAGCCGGCCACGATCAAAGGCATCGATCCCGCGCGGGAAGCGACGGTCACCGATCTGCGCGCGGCGATGGCGACCGGGTCGCTTGATGCGCTCACTCATCGCCCTGCGGACGCGCACGATGGCATCATTCTCGGTGCCGATCTCGCGAAGGCGCTCGGCGCGCGTGTCGGCGACATCATCGACGCCTCGACGTTGTCGCTCGTGTCGACGCCGGCAGGCATGGTGCCGCGGCTGCGGCCACTGGACGTCGTCGGCACGTTCCGCTTCGGGTTCTACGAAGTCGACACCGGGTTTGGGCTCGTGACGCTCGACACCGCGGCGCAGCTCTTCGACCGCGACGGGCCCGACATGCTCCAATTGCGCGTCGCGCATTTGGACGATGCGCCTGCGATTCGGGAGCGGATGGAGCAGCAGCTTGGCCCTGACTACTTCGTGCAGGACTGGACGCAGCTCAACCGGTCGCTCTACTCGGCGCTCTGGCTTGAGAAGCTCGCGATCACGTTGACGATTGGGCTCATCGTCGTCGTCGCCGCACTCAACATCGTCGCGTCCTTGATTCTGCTCGTGATGGAGAAGACGCGCGACATCGCGATCCTGCGCACGATGGGCGCGCCGGCCGCAGTCGTACGGCGCATCTTCGTCCTGCAGGGGCTGACGATCGGGTTGATCGGGACGATCGGCGGGACGATCCTCGGGCTCGTCGTGTGCTTCGTCGCGGATCACTACCGGCTGATCAAGATGCCATCGGACGTCTACCAGATCGATCATCTGCCGTTCCGCGTGCAGCCGCTCGACGTCACCGTCGTCGTCGTGGCGGCCGTGGCGGTGTGTCTCATCGCCACGCTCTATCCTTCACGTCAGGCCAGCCGGATCGATCCGGCCGAGGCGTTGCGGAATCAATGACGCCGTTCGTCGAGGTCGACGGGCTCGTGAAGTCGTACGTCGCCGCCCGCGGCCGGCTCGAGGTGCTGCACGGGCTCACGCTCACCGTCGCGCGCGGTGAGATGCTCGCGATCGTCGGTGCGTCGGGCGTGGGGAAGAGCACGCTGCTGCACGTGCTCGGCGGGCTCGACGCGATCGACGCGGGATCGGTGCGGATCGGCGACGTCGCGATCGAGCGCCTCACCGACGAGCAGCGCGTCGCGTTCCGCAATCAGCACGTCGGGTTCGTCTTCCAGTTCCATCATTTGTTGCCGGAGTTCACGGCGATCGAGAACGTCGAGATGCCGCTGTTCATCGCGGGCGTGGCCCCGCGTGAGCGGCGCGAGCGGGCCGAAGCGCTGCTGGCGCGCGTCGGACTGTCTGATCGCGCGGATCATCGTCCCGGCGCGCTCTCGGGCGGCGAGCAACAGCGCGTCGCGGTCGCGCGCGCGCTCGTCGCGCGGCCGTCGCTGCTGCTGGCGGACGAGCCGACGGGCAATCTCGACGAGACGACCGCGGCCGACCTGCACCAGCTGCTGCGCGAGATGCACGCGGAGCATGGCCTGACGTCGATCATCGTCACGCACAATCCGCGGCTGGCGGCAACCTGCGATCGCGTCTGCCGGCTCGAAGGCGGACGGCTGACGGCCGTTGCCGACGCGCCGTTTGACTCCGGGCCGTCTGCCGGATAAGAATCCGGCACCCCCGGCAAGGAGTGCGCCGTGACTCGTAAGACTCGTCGCCTGCTGTTTTTCAGCGTATTGGTCGCTGCGTTGACGCTGCCAGCGGAAGCCATCCTGCTTCGCGCGATCTCGACGCCCGATCAATCCGTCGCCATCCAGAATTGGGCCGCGGCGATGGACGCCACGAGCTTGAACGAGGCGGCGGCGCGCATCCAGACGTATCCCTTCAAGTATCGCCAGGCAATCATGCGGCAGTTGTCGCCCGCGCAGCGCTCGGACGTGTGGCGCCAGCACATGCGGACGTACATCGAGCAGCACGCGAACCTGGATCCGGCGGCCGTTGACGCGATCAACGCCGCGGCGGAGCTCGCGTCCCCGTCGTATCTCGACGAGCCGACCGCCGAGGCGCGCGAGGCGCTGCACGCCGCCGCCGATCGCATCGTCTCGCTGCTCGGCCGTGAGGAAGCCGAGTACCTGATGTTCTACCTCGGCCCCAAAGACGGCACCTTCGCCAGCTTCGAGCCCCTCGCGATGAAGATCACCAACACGGTGCGCGAGATGTTCACGCTGCACGCGTTCGTCGACCGCTGCGACTGTGCGATGTACTTCGGCTGCGCGGACTGGCGGACATCGTGCGTGAATTGGACGCATTGCTCGCAGGATCCAGGCTGGCCGCAGTGCGGTTGGCTCTGGGAGGATCCGTGCGATGGCGGCTGTGCTGCGTGAGAACGAGTCAATGGGGAACGACGTTCGCGACTATCGCGGTCGTATAGCCGTCGGCATCATTGTTTTCTGCGCATTCGGCCTAGCCGCGACGGCGCTCGCCGGTTTTTCGCCTGCGATCAAGACCGCTCTCGGATGGACCAGTGCTGAACGCGCGGCGTATGTTCCTGGCGACTCGATCGACGTGCCGCGGGATTTCTACGACAAGAACGATCAGACGTTGTTGGTGTTTGCGTCAGGCACCTGCGGTGCCTGCCTGCGCAGCGCTTCCTCATTGGGGAAGATGGCGGAAGAGCTTCGCGGTTCGCGGACACGCTTTCTACTCGTGACACCTGCGGTTCGGCATGTCGATCAGCAGACGCTTGTGAGCACGGCATCCTTGCATGCCGCCGAGTCGGTGGCGCTGGATCTGACGACGTTGCGCCTGAAGAACGTGCCGACATTCGTTCTTGTCAATCAGACTGGTCGGATTTTGTACAGTCGCGAAGGTTATCTTGACGAGGACGGATCGGAGGCCGTGCGCTCGGCGATATCGAGACGCCAATCGTGAGTTGGGACGCGTAGGCGGGAGACGACGTGGTAGCCGCGTCCTTTGTTCTCGGAAAGGCCTTACTCTTCTGGACTCTCGCCACTGCGGCATTTGCAGCTATTCGGCGTAACGAGCGGCAGCGCCTTGATATTGCGCTGTTCATGGGGGTGTTCTTTTCGGCCTCGTACGTGCTCGCATTCGTGCCGTTCGCCGAGACAATTCGAATCGTCCTCGTAACTTCCCTGCCGTGGCTCCTGTTGCGGCTTGTCGGGCATTTTCGGGAAGTAGACGCGAAGGTGATGACCGCTACCAAGGTGCTTCCGATTGGCTTTGCCATTTGGAACCTGGTCCTTGGGGACACCGGGCCGTTTGGAGGACTCAAGGCGATTTCTCAGGCCTACATAGGCGTGATGTTTGCGCTGGTCGCCATTCTCATGGCTCGAGAGGCGCATCGTTCTGTGGGAGTGAGAGCAAGACGGCTCATATTCGCGTCTTGCGGAACGGCGACGTTCGCGCTTGCCAGTTCGGCATTTATTGGTTTCCTGATCAAGGCCGGCGATTTCAGGCGCATCTGGTATCCATTCGAAGTCTGCTTCGATACCGCAACCATCATCTGCTACTTCTTCGCTTTCAGCCCGCCGCGCGGTTTGACGACGCGTTGGCGGCGCGCGGAGCAGAACGCGCACATCGCCGAGACCGCGGAGCGCGAGCCGGAAGAGCGCGGGGCGCGCGCGGCAGACGATCTGATCGACGGCGCGAATCGCTGCATCGGCGGCGCGCTGACGTTCGTGGCCATGCGGCCCGACGCCGAGGACGGCTCGGTGTCGATTGTCGCGTCGACGCAGCGCGCGCTCATCGGCCGCGCGATCGGCACGCACGACGCGCTGCTCGCGCGCGTGCTGACGACGGGCGTGGCCGAGCTCAGCCGGCCCTTGGCGTGCGAGCCCGAGGTCGCCGCCGTGTGCGCCTCGTCCGGCGTCGCCGTCCTCGCCGCGCCGATCGTCGCCGGTCCGCGCACGTGGGGCGTCGTCGCCGTCGTGCATCGCCGCGGCGCGCTGTTTCCTGACGACGACCTGTCGGCGCTGGCGCAGCTCGCGCGTCACGCGGCGACGTCGCTCGATCACGCCGCGCTCGTCGTCGAGCGGCGCGAGCGCGCGCGGCAGGTCTCCGAGCGCCGGCTGCGCGAGCTCGAGTCGCGCGTCGGCCTCATGCTCGACAGCATCACCGACTACGCGATGCTCGTGCTCGACGGCGACGGCATCGTCGCCGCCTGGCACCTCGGCGCGCAGCACGTGTTCGGCCACTCGCGCGAGCAGATTGCGCGCCAGTCCGGCGCCGCGCTCTTCGACATGACGTCGGAGGAGTTCCTGACGTGGCTGGCCGACGCGCGCGCGAGCGGCGTCGCCGAGCGCGAGGGCGTCTGCCGGCGCTTCGACGGCCAGACGTTCGTCGGCGCGACGACGATCCGTCCGCTCGTGCCGGAGCCCGACGCGCCGTCCGGATTCGCCGTCGTCACGCGCGACGTCACCGAGCGCAGGAATCTCGAGGAGCGGCTGCGGCAAGGGCAGAAGATGCAGGCGATCGGCCAGCTGGCCGGCGGCGTCGCGCACGATTTCAACAACCTGCTCACGGCCGTGCTCGGCTATTCGGACTGGCTCGTCCAGGATCTCGCCGGCGATCCGCGCGTCGATCAGGTCATCGAGATCCAGCGCGCCGCCGAGCGCGCGGCGGATCTCACGCGGCGGCTTCTCGCGTTCAGCCGCCGTCAGATGGTCCAGGCGGTCGTCATCGACGTCGTGCCGCTCATCGCGTCGCTCCTGCCGATGCTGCAGCGGCTGATTGGCGAGTCGATCACGATCGCAGACGTCATGTCGCCGTCGACGTCGTGCGTGATGGGCGATCGCAGCCAGCTGGAGCAGGTGGTGCTGAACCTCGTGCTCAACGCGCGCGACGCGCTGCCGCGCGGCGGGCAGATCACGATCCGCACGGCGGACGTATGGTGCGATCGGGTGACGAGCAGCCTCGGGCTCTCCGGCCCGCACGTGCTACTCGAGGTCTCGGACACCGGCGTCGGCATGGACGCCGAGACGCGGCGTCGCGCGTTCGAGCCGTTCTTCACGACGAAGCCCGTCGGACGCGGCACGGGGCTCGGGTTGTCGACCGTCTACGGCATCGTCCAGCAGATGGGCGGCGACGCCGAGATCATCAGCGAGCCCGGCCGCGGCGCCACGTTCCGTCTGTACTTTCCGCAAGCCTCGCCCGCGGCTCGCGCGGCCGCGCCGCCGGCGCCAGGACCATCGCCGATCGCGACCGGCGAGTTCGTGCTGCTCGTCGAAGACGACGAGATGCTGCGGCCGTTCCTCATTCAGGTGCTGCAGGGCAACGGCTATCGCGTGCTGGCCGCGGAGAACTCCGACAAGGCGCTGTCGCTCGTCGAGTCGCTGAACGAGCCGATCGACCTCGTGATCAGCGACGTCATCATGCCGGGCCGTACCGGCCCCGAGCTGGTGGCCGAGCTGCTGCGATCGCGGCCCGGATTGCCTGCGCTCTATATCTCCGGCCACGCCGAGGGCCTGCTGCCGCCCGTGCCGGCGCAAACGCTGCCGATGCACCTGCTGCAGAAGCCGTTCTCGTCGACCGATCTGCTGACCAAAGTCCGCGAAATCCTGGCTGCGGCATAGCTGGCGCGCCGAGGGGCGCCGCGGCCATGCCGTATAATGCCTGCAGGGCACGCGATGCACGGCACGCACTCAGGCGGACGGCTGGATGTTTGAACGGTACACGGAACGAGCGCGGCGCGTTCTGTTTTTCGCCCGCTACGAAGCGACCCAGCTCGGCAGCAACACCATCGAGACTGAGCACCTCCTCCTTGGCTTGATTCGGGAGGGGAAGGGCCTGACGAGCCGGATTTTCGCGCGATCGCACCTGTCGCTCGAGAGCATCCGGAAGGAAATCGAAGGCCGGACGGTCTTTCGCGAGAAGGTCCAGACGTCGGTCGAGATCCCCTTCAGCGCGGAGACCAAGCGCGTGCTGCAGTTCGCGGCCGAGGAAGCCGACCGGCTGCTGCACACCTACATCGGCACCGAGCACCTGCTGCTCGGCATCCTCCGCGAGGAGCGATCCGCGGCGGCGTCGATCCTGTACGAAAAAGGCATGCGGCTGCCGAGCGTCCGCGAGGACATCGTCCAGCTGCTGAACGAGAAGACGGCGCCGGCGCGGCCGAAAGAGACGCCGCTGCTCGCCGAGTTCAGCCGCGATCTGACCGAAGCTGCGATGCGCAACCAGCTCGATCCGCTGGTCGGGCGCGCCGCGGAGGTCGAGCGCGTGCAGCAGGTGTTGTGCCGCCGCACCAAGAACAACGCCGTGCTCATCGGCGAGCCGGGCGTCGGCAAGACGGCGATCGTCGAAGGGCTCGCGCAGAAGATCGTCTGCGGCGACGTCCCGCACTTCCTCGCCGACAAGCGCATCCTCGCGCTCGACATCTCCCTGATCGTCGCGGGCACGAAGTATCGCGGCCAGTTCGAAGAGCGCCTCAAGGCGATCATGAAGGAGCTGACCGAGAACCCGAACATCATCGTGTTCATCGACGAGCTCCATACCCTCGTCGGCGCGGGCTCGGCCGAAGGCTCGCTCGACGCCGCCAACATCCTCAAGCCGGCACTCTCACGCGGCGAGATCCGCTGCATCGGCGCGACGACGCCGGCGGAGTACCGGAAGTACATCGAGAAGGATCGATCGCTCGAGCGCCGCTTCCAGGCGGTGAAGGTCGAGCCGCCGAGCGAGGCCGAGACGATCCAGGTGCTGATGGGCATCAAGGATCGCTACGAGACGTTCCATCACGTCGAGTACTCGCGCGAGGCGATCGAGGCGGCGGTCTATCAATCCAGCCGCTACATCACCGACCGGTTCCTGCCCGACAAGGCGATCGATCTGATCGACGAGGCCGGCGCGCGTGCGAAGCTGCGCGACGCGGAGATGACCGCCGAGCTCGGCGAGATCAGCCGCGTGGTCCGCACGGCCGTCGAGCAGATGGACGCCGCGGTCACCGAGCGCAATCCCGAGAAGGCGTGGCTCTACCGCGATCAGGAGCTGCAGGCGCGCGAGAACCTGCAAGTCGTGCGTGAACGGCTCGACACGAAGTCGAGCGCGTCGCGCGTCGCGATCACCAAGCACGACATCGACGAAGTCGTTTCGAAATGGACGGGCGTGCCGCTGACCTCCGTCAACGAGGACGAGGGCGGCAAGCTGCTCCGCATGGAAGAGGAGCTGCACCGGCGCGTCGTCAGCCAGGAGAAAGCGATCTCGGCGCTGTCACGCGCGATCCGCCGGTCGCGCGCGGGCCTCAAGAATCCGCAGCGGCCCGTGGGCAGCTTCATCTTCCTGGGCCCGACGGGCGTGGGCAAGACGGAGCTCGCGCGCGCGCTGGCCAGCTTCCTGTTCGGCAGCGATCACGCGCTGATTCGCTTCGACATGTCCGAGTACATGGAGAAGCACTCGGTGTCGAAGCTGATCGGATCGCCGCCGGGGTACGTCGGCCACGAAGAGGGCGGACAGCTCACCGAGAAGATCAAGCGCAACCCGTACTCCGTCGTGCTGCTCGACGAGATCGAGAAGGCGCATCCGGATCTGTTCAACATCCTGCTGCAGGTGTTCGAGGACGGGCACCTGACCGACGGGCTCGGCAATCGCGTCAACTTCAAGAACGCGATCATCATCATGACGTCGAACATCGGCGCCCGCTTCATCCAGAAGAAGGCGTCGCTCGGCTTCCAGTCGCCCGACACGCGCGAGGTGCAGAAGTCGGTGACGGACATGGTGCTCGGCGAGGTCAAGCGCACGTTCAATCCCGAGTTCATCAACCGCATCGACGAGATCATCGTCTTCGAGCCGCTGTCCGACGACGACCTGCGCCGCATCACGCGGCTGCTCATCGACAACCTGAACACGCATCTCGCCGATCGGCAACTGCAGATCGAAGTGCTGCCCGAGGTCGTGGACTGGATCATCGACGCGACCTGCCGCGATCGGTCGTATGGCGCCCGGCCGCTGCGCCGCGCCATCCAGCGCTACATCGAGGACCCGCTCTCGGAGGAGCTGATCCGCGGCGAGCTGCGCACCGGCACGGTCGAAATCTACATCGATCATGGAACGCTGGCCTGGCGGACCGCGGGCCAGGGAGAGGCCGGCCGCCGGTTGGCTGTCACCGTCTAAGCCCTCGGAGTGCCGTGCCGGTCCCCCCGACGCCGCACCCGGAACATCGAGGCCGATTGCTCACTCACCCTGTCATGAAGATGGCTCGTGGTCTGGCGCTGACCCTGCTCGCGGTCGCGGCGGCCGCCGCACCCGCGTACGCGCAGATCGCGCCGTGCAGCGAGCACGAGACGTCCCCCAACCTGCCGCCGGCCACTTCGGGGCCGTTGTACCGCTGCGCGGAGATCGCGCCGCACGGTCCCGGCGACCGCACGACCGTCGTCGAGACGATGGTCGATATCTCGACCTATGCGGGCCGGCTCACGGCGGCGTGGTCGATGCCGAGCCAGAACCGCTGGATGCCGTACGACGAGACGGTCATCGAGGGCGACTTCTGGCGCCTGTGGCAGACGGAGTTCCTCGACGATCTCTGGGTCGAGGTGCGCGACGAGCCCTACTCGAACGGCGTGATGGGCAAGCACGTGATCTTCCACCTCGAAGAGCGCCCGCGCCTGAAGATCGTCGACTACCTCCCGATCGACGAGAACGAGAAGCTCAAGGTCGAGATCTCCAAGATCGAGAGCACGCTGCGCGAGCAGAACATCTCGCTGCGCGTCGACTCGATGATCGACGAGTCGGACGTGCGCAAGGTCGTCGGCGTAATCCGCGATCTGTACGCCGACCAGGGCTACAACGACGCGATCATCACGACCGAGCGCACGGCGATGCCGGGCGGGCCGAAGCTGCTGCACCTGACGTTCCGGATCGATCCCGGCCCCAAGGTCGAGATCGCGGACATCGTGTTCGACGGCAACAAGACGTTCCCCGACAGCAAGCTCCGCCGGCAGCTGAAGGACAACAAGCCGAAGGGCTTCCTCGGGTTCCTCGGCGACGCGACGTATCACGAGGCGAAGTTCGCCGACGACTCCGAGCGCGTGATGGAGTTCTACCGCGAGCACGGCTACGCGTCGGCGCAGGTCGGCATGGCGCAGTCGGAGGTGATCCGCACGTCGCCCGACGGCAAGAAGCGCTGGATCCGTCTGCGCGTGCCGGTCGACGAGGGCCAGAAGTACACGGTCGGCAAGTTCGAGATCACCGGTGAGTCGAAGCTCAATCTCACCGCGCTCCGGTCGGTCTTCAAGATCGAGGAAGGCGACGTCTACAGCAGCAAGAAGATCCGCAAAGGCCTCGAGAAGATGAAGGAGGCCTTCGGCGCGTACGGCTTCTGGCAGTACTCGCCGGACCCGCAGCTCACGCCGCGCGGCATCGATCCGACGACCGGCCAGCCCACGGGGCCGAACCCGCCGCCGCCGATCATGGACGTCGACATCCACGTCGACGAGGGCAAGCAGTTCTTCGTCAACCGGATTACGTTCACCGGCAACACGAACACGCACGACGAGGTCATCCGCCGCGAGATGCGCATCGCCGAGGGTGGCGTCTTCAACGACCAGGCGCTCAAGGAGAGCGTCCGGCGTCTGAACCAGCTTGGCTACTTCAAACCCTTCGAGAACAAAGAAGGGGAGATGGACATCACGCAGACGCCGGGCACGGACGACAAGGTCGACGTCAAGCTCAAGTTCGAGGAGCAGAACCGCAACCAGCTGTCGTTCGGCGCCGGCATCTCGCAGTACGACGGCTTCTTCGGGCAGCTCGCGTTCCAGACGGCGAACTTCCTCGGCCGCGGCGAGACGCTGGGCGTCTCGCTCCAGCGCGGTTCGCAGGCGAGCCAGTACCAGCTCTCGTTCAGCGAGCCATATCTGTTCGATCGGCCGTTGACGCTCGGCACGGATCTCTTCAGCCGCGAGTACATCTTCCCGCTGCAGTACACGCAGCAATCGCGCGGCACCAACTTCGTCTTCGGCTTCCCGATCGCGGACTTCACGCGCGGGTTCATGCAGTACAGCTACGAGCAGATTCGCGTGTTCGATATCAACCCGTCGTACACGACGCCTGAGGTGCTGAGCGCCAGCCCGTATCTCGCCGACTCGCTGCTGCTCAGCCAGGGCGGCAAGCGCATCGTCAGCAAGATCTCGCCGAGCATCGTGTTCAACACGGTGAACCAGCCGATCTTCCCGACGGCGGGCCGGCGGTACTCCGTCGCGTTCGATCTGGCTGGCATCGGCGGCAACACGCAGTACACGCAGACGCGCCTCGAGGGCATCTGGTACAAGACGCTCTCGTCGCGCACGTCCTTCGGCCTGCACGCCGAGGGCACGTACATCCGGCCGTACGGTTCGACGACGACGCTGCCGATCTTCGAGAAGCTGTTCACGGGCGGTGAGTACTCGATTCGCGGCTTCGACCTGCGCACCGTCGGCCCGCGCGATCCGGTCTCCGGCGTGCTGATCGGCGGCAACAAGGAAGTGACGTTCAACGCCGAGTACTACATCAACCTGTTCCCGCAGGTGCGCCTCGTCGCGTTCTACGACGCCGGCCAGGTGCAGGACCTCGGCACGCCGCTGCGCTGGCAGGATCCGATCACGGCGACGATCGTGCCGGCGCCGCCGTTCCTGATCGATGCGCTCGGCACGCAGAACCTGCTCACCGCGCCCGGCGCGATCCACACGGAAGTGATCGGTCACACGAGCGCGTTCAAGACCTCGACGGGCCTCGAGGTCCGTTTCATGATGCCGGTGCTGAACGTCCCGTTCCGCCTGATCGGCTCCTACAACCCGCAGCGACTCGGCGTCCTCGACAACAACCTGCAGCAGACCAAGGCGTTCACGTTCAGGTTTGCTGTGGGAACGACCTTCTGAGATAGAGCCGGCGTATCGCGCTATCTCACTAACGCCCTATCGCGCTATCTGGGGAGCTCGCGATCTGTCTATCGGGCTATCTGCCTGCTGAGCCACGCGTGCTGCAGCCGAGAGCGGTTCCGATAGCCAGATGAGCGATCACGTCGCCTGGGCAGATAGCGCGATAGCCCGATGTCCAGATAGTGCGATAGGGAGATAGTGAGCTAGCGCGATACACGCGTCAGCTCAGTAGTGCGTGATTTCCAGCGTGAAGCTCGGCGGGACGGGCATCTTGCCGACGTCGTAGACGCGGGCGCAGAGCGTGCCCTGGCCTTGGGCGACGCCGTTGATCGCGGAGCCGGGGCCGGAGACGTCGTTGGCCAGCAGGACCGAGCACGTGACGCCGCTGTAGGTGCCCAGCGCGAGGCCGACGGCTGGCGTGTCGACTGATCCGACGGTCCACGAGGCGCCGCTCGTGGCGCCGAGGACCGGGTTGCCCGGTGTGAAACCGGAGCCCGACAAATCGCGGAGCGAGATCACGTGCGTGTCCGGGTTCCACGCGACGACCGTCGCGCTCGTCGTCGCCGTGTCGAACGACGCGCCCTGATAGACGGCCTCGCCGACGCTGAACGTACCCGTTCCGCCGTCGGACACCGTGACGGTCAGATTCGGGACCAACGTCTTCAGCGTGGCGATGACGGCACCGGCCGAGGAGACGACGAAGGAAAACGTCTGTGCGTCGTTCTTCTGAAGGATACCGCTGAAGGAGTCCGTGACTTGTGTGGGGGTAGGCGTGACGGGCGTCGTCGTCGTGTCGTCACTGCATCCCGTACTGACGGCCATGGCGGCCAGAGCCACTCCGAACACCCCACGTAACATCGATCGGCGCATGCCTGCTCCTTGAGAACGCTGCCCGTTAGTGTACTCGGCCTTGTTCGAAAAATCCGCGCGGGCGGCGCGGGCCGGCGGGCCGCGGCGTCAGACTGGCCGACAGCAGGCGGCGTCTGATCCTTCACATCCGACGGAGACCGCTCGACGTGACGTGCGCGTCTGGCGCAGACCCTGTCGAGTCACGCAGGTTCCGGAGGATTAGGACGCCGCCGGCCTGACGCCGGCCGCGATGTCTGGTAGGATGCAGTGTTTGCGGCCGCGGACTGGCACGGCCGGCCGAGCTACGTTATCGTTCCCAGTCGAAGGTGCAGCCAAAGATGACCCGAGTGATGATTGCCACCGTTCTCAGTCTCGTGCTCGCCGTGGGCGCGGCCGCAGCGCAGACGCCGGCGGCGCCGACGACGACCCCACCCGCGCCCGCGCCTTCCATTCAGGCGCCCGCACCCGCCGCCGCGCCGTTCCCGGCCGACTCGAAGATCGCGTTCATCGACATCCAGGCGATCGTGAACCAGTCCCAGCTCGGCAAGTCCGGCCAGGACAAGCTCAAAGAGCTCAACGACAGGAAGAGCGCCGAGCTGGCTGCGCAGAACAAGCAGGTGCAGACGCTTCAGCAGGAAATCGCCGCCGGCTCGGCCGTGCTGTCGGCCACCGTGCTCGCGCAGAAGAACGCGGACCTCGACCGGCTCACGCGCGAGACGCAGTACAAGCAGGAGCAGGCCCAGGCCGATGTCAACGCGCTCAACCAGCAGCTGCTGGACGAGTTCCAGGCCAAGGTCCTGCCGATCGTCGAGCAGATTCGAGCCGAGAAGAACCTCTGGGTGATCTTCAGCACGGCCGATGCGGGCGTGGCCGCGATGCACGCGGGGTTGGATCTCTCGGCGGAAGTCGTCAAGCGCCTCGATGCTGCAAAGTAGGACCGGCCGTCGGGCCGAACCTCTGACTCCGGGCATCGTGCCGCCGGCCAGGGCCGGCGCGCGGCGCCCGGGGTCTTTTTTTCGTCCATGATGACGATCCCGCCAGTTCTCGAGCGTCTCGCGTACCGGTATCCGTCCGTGCTCGTCGACGCGGTCACGCGGCACGAGCCCGGACGCCGCATGACGGCGGTCAAGAACGTCACCGTCAACGAAGAGTTCTTCCAGGGACACTTTCCCGGCACGCCGCTGATGCCAGGCGTGCTGATGATCGAGGCGCTCACGCAGGTCGCGACGCTGCTGCTCGCGGGTTGCGACACGACGGGCAAGACGGCTCGTCTGCGCGGTGTCGACAACGCGAAGTTCCGGCGGCAGGTCGTCCCGGGCGATCGCCTCGAGCTCGACGTGACGATGGGGCCGAGGCGAGGCCCGATCGTGCGCGCCGGCGCCGTCGCATCGGTCGCCGGGCACGTCGTGGCCGAAGCCGAGCTCGTCATCGTCTTCGAGCGGCCGCAGCCGGCGGCGCTCGCCGACGGCGCCATCGACGTCCATCCGACGGCGATCGTCGATCCCCGCGCGTCGATTGGCGAGGGCACGGTCATCGGACCGTACGTGTCGATTGGGCCGCACGTCGTGCTCGGCCGCCACTGCCGTGTGGGCGCGTCCGCCGTGCTCGACGGCTGCACGACGATCGGCGACCACACCGAGATTTATCCGTTCGCATCGATCGGCCTGGCGCCGCAGGATCTCAAGTTCAAAGGCGAGCCGACGCAGCTGCGCATCGGCGCGCACAACGTCTTTCGCGAGTTCGTCACGGTCCACCGCGGGACGGCCGGCGGCGGCGGCGTCACGGCGATCGGCGATCACAATCTCTTCATGGCCTACGCGCACGTCGCGCACGACTGCCACATCGGCAATTGGACCATCTTCGGCAACGGCGCGACGATGGGCGGGCACGTGGCCGTCGAGGACTACGCGACGATCAGCGCGTACTCCGGCGTGCACCAGTTCTGCCGCGTCGGCCAGCACGCGTTCATCGGCGGCTACACGGTCGTCACGCGCGACGCGCTGCCGTACGCGAAGACGGTCGGCAACCGCGCACGCATCTACGGCGTGAACACGATCGGCCTGGCGCGCCGCGGCTTCAGCCAGGAGCTGATCGGCAAGCTGCGCCGCGCGTACCGGCATCTCGTGCAGCACAACACCAGCCGCGCGCTCGAGCTCATCGAGCGCGACCCGTCGCTCGTCGCGCCAGAGGTCAGTTATCTCGTCAACTTCATCCGATCGGCGCGGCGCGGCGTGATCCTGCGGCGGCCCTCCAAGCGCGTCGACGACGCGCTCGACGTGGAATAGATCCCGTGCCGATCGGCCTGATCGCGGGCAACGGCCGCTTTCCGTTTCTCGTCCTGCGCGCGGCGCGCCAGCTCGGCCACGACGTCACCGTCGTCGCGATCAAAGGCGAAGCGTTTCCCGACCTCGAGTCGCTGGCGCGAGAGCTCGGCGGCACGACGGTCACCTGGATCGCGCTCGGCCAGCTCGGCACGTGCATCCGGACGCTGTCGGCCGCCGGCGTCACGCGTGCCGTGATGGCCGGGCAGGTCAAACACGTCAAGCTGTTCACGGACGTCATGCCGGATCTGACGCTGCTGTCGGTGATGACGAAGCTGCGCAGCAAGAACACGGACGCGCTGATTTCGGCCGTGGCGAGCGCGCTCGAGAAGCACGGCATCACGCTGATGGACTCGACGGCGCTCATCGGCGACCTGCTCGCGAAGCCCGGCGTGCTCAGCCGTGCGCAGCCCTCGGAATCGATGCTGGCGGATTTCGCGTTCGGCTACACGATCGCGGACGCGATCGCCGGGCTCGACATCGGACAGACGATCGTCGTCAAGGATCGTGCGGTCGTGGCGGTCGAGGCGATGGAAGGCACGGACGCGGCCATCGCGCGGGCCGGTGCATTGGCCGGGTCTGGCGCACGCGTCGTCAAGGTCGCCAAGCCATCGCAGGACATGCGCTTCGACGTGCCCGTCGTCGGCGTGCCGACGATTGACGCGATGCGCGCCGCGGGCATGGACGCGATCTCGATCGACGCCGGACGCACGCTCGTCATCGACGGCGACGCGTTCATGCGCGCGGCCGACGAGGCCGGCATCGTCGTCGTGGGAAGGCCGCAGGCATGAGCGCGCGCGAGTTGCTGCGCGTCGGCGTCGTCGGCGTCGGTCATCTGGGCCGGCATCACGCGCGGATTCTGTCGTCGCTGCCGGGCGCGGCGCTCGTCGCGGCCGTCGATCTCGAGAAGGAGCGCGCGCAGGCAGCCGTCGCGGGCACCACTGCCGAGGCGCTGACGGACTATCGGGCGCTGTTCGATCGCGCCGACGCAGTAACGATCGCGGTGCCGACCGTCGATCATCTGCGCGTCGCGTCCGCGTTCCTCGAGCGCGGCATCCACGTGCTGGTCGAGAAGCCGATGACGGCGTCGCTCGCCGAAGCGGACGAGATGCTGCGAGTGGCGGAGCGATCCGGCGCGATCCTGGCCGTCGGCCACACGGAGCGGTTCAATTCGGCGGTCGAAGCGGCACTGGCGGCGCTGACGCACCCGCGCTTCATCGAGATTCACCGTCTCAGCGGATTTCCCGAGCGCAGTCTGGACATCGACGTCGTCTTCGACGTGATGATCCACGATCTCGATCTGATTCTGGCGATCGATCCGTCAGAGGTCGTGGCCGTCGAAGCGGTGGGCGTGCCGGTGCTGACGCCGCGCATCGACATCGCCAATGCGCGCGTGAAGTTCGCATCCGGCTGCATCGCGAATCTGACGGCGAGCCGGATCAGCCGCGACAAGGTGCGCAAGATTCGCTGCTTTCAGCCGGACATGTACGTGTCGATCGATTCCGGCGCGCAGGAGCTCGAAGTGTGGCGGCTGCGGCACCAGCCGGAAGGCCGTCCGGCGATCGAAGGCGGTTCCGTCCCGGTACCGGGCGGCGAGCCGCTGGCGAAGGAAATCGGCGATTTCGTCGAGGCGGTTCGCGACGGCCGTGCGCCGCGCGTGACCGGCGAGGCCGGCCGCCGCGCGCTCGCGCTCGCCGCGCGCGTCGCGGACGCGATTGCGGGAGGATAGTCAACGCATGTTCGTCGACGTCAACGCCTTCATCGCCGAGCTGGAGCGCCGCAAGGATCTGGCGCGCGTCCCAACGCCCGTCCATCCGCATCTCGAGATCGCCGCGGTGATCGATCGCGCGTGCAAGTCGCCCGGCGGCGGTCCCGCGCTGGTGTTCGAGCAGCCCACGGGCGGCTCGATGCCGGTCGCGGCGAATCTCTATGGCTCGCTCTCGCGTATCTGCCTCGCGCTCGGCGTCGAGAAGCTGGACGAGCTCTCGCGCGAGATCGACGAGCTGACGACGCCGCCGATGCCGAAGGGCTTCATGGACGCGTTGAAGCTCATGCCGCTCGTCAATCGCCTCACGGATCTGATGCCCAAGACCGTGAAGGACGCGCCGTGTCAGGAAGTCGTGAAGATGGACGGCGGTCTGGACGAGATTCCGATATTGACGACGTGGCCGGAGGACGGGGGACCGTTCATCACGCTGCCGCTCGTGATCACCAAGGATCCCGAGACCGGCATGCGCAACATCGGCACCTATCGCATGCAGGTGTTCGATCGCCGCACGACCGGCATGCACTGGCAGCGGCACAAGGGCGGCGCGCAGCACCATCGCGTCGCGGAGCGGCTTGGTCAGCGGCTCGAAGTCGCCGTCGCGCTCGGCGCCGATCCCGTGCTGCAGTACACGGCGACCGCGCCGATGCCGGAAGGCCTCGACGAGCTGATGCTGGCCGGCGTGTTGTCCAAGCGTCGCGTCGAGATGGTGAAGTGCCGGACCGTCGATCTCGAAGTGCCGGCGCACGCGCAGATCGTGCTCGAAGGCTACGTCGAGCCAGGCGAGCGGCGGCGCGAAGGTCCGTTCGGCGATCACACGGGGCTGTATTCGCTCGCCGACGACTTTCCGGTCTTCCATCTCCAGTGCATCACGATGCGCAAGAAGCCGATCTACGTCGCGACCGTCGTCGGCCGTCCGCCGATGGAGGACGTCTATCTCGGCAAGGCCAGCGAGCGGATCTTCCTGCCGCTGATTCGCAAGACGCTGCCGGAGATCGTCGACATGGCGTTCCCGCCGGCCGGCATCTTCCACAACCTCGTGCTCGTGTCGATCGACAAGCGCTATCCCGGCCACGCGCGCAAGATCATGAGCGCGTTCTGGGGGCTCGGCCAGCTGATGTTCTCCAAGTGCATCATCGTCGTCGACAAGGACGTGAACGTGCAGGACTTCGACGAGGTCGCGTGGGTCGTCGGCACGCACGTCGATCCGTCGCGCGACATCGAAATCACGAAAGGGCCCGTCGACGATCTCGACGACGCCGCGATCTTGCCGGCATATGGTGGCAAGATGGGAATCGACGCGACGCGCAAGGGACCGTCCGAGGGCGTCACGCGAGAGTTCCCGGGCCGATTGACCACGACGCCGGAAGCCGCGAAGCGCGCGGACGACATCTGGAATCGCATCCGGACGACAAAGAGTTAGCGTGTACGGACGGCCTCCCGTGGCCGCCCGCGAGAAGGACCATTCATGGCAGCAACAACGCACAGCTTGGCGGACCTGGAAGAGAAGGTCGCGGCGGGGAAGGCGCTGACGAGCGCGGAAGCCGCGCGCGTGATGGCGTGTCCCGATCTCGTCAGCGTCGGCGTGCTCGGCGAGTCGGCGCGGCGCAAGGCCGCGGGAGACACGATCACGTTTGCGCGCGTGTGCGCTATCGCGCCCGCGCAGGACGTCGAGATTGGCGACGCCGGCGAGATCCGATTGACTGGCGCGCCCGCGTCGATCGACGAGGCGCGCGCGCGCGTCCGCGCGGCCGCTGCGCGCGCCGATGGGCGTACGTTGACCGCATTCTCGCTCGCCGATCTGTTGAGCAGTTGCGGCGGCGATCTCACGGCGCTCGCTGAGGCGGCGAAGGCGCTCAGGGCCGACGGTCTCGAAGCCGTCGCCGAAACGCCCGTCGATCGCTTCGCGTCGACAGAAGCGCTCGCCGCCGCCGTTCGCACCGTGACTGGCGCCGGGCTCGGCGTCTGGCGTTTTACCGTCGATCGCGCCAGCCTGGCCGATCGTCTCGCCCTGATCGATCGCGTTGTCGACGTGCAGCGTGAGACCGGCGCCGCGCGCGCGTTTGCGCCGTTGCCGCGTCTCGACCCCGTCGAGACGCCGTCGACGGGCTATGACGATGTGAAGACGATTGCGGCGGCGCGGCTGCGGTGTCCGGCATCGCTGGTCGTGCAGGTCGACTGGCCGCTGTACGGACCGAAGCTCGCGCAGGTCGCGCTCGCGTACGGCGCGGGCGACATCGACGGCGTCGCGGCCGTGGACACCCTCGGGCTCGGGCACCGCCGATCGCCGGCCGAAGATATCGCTCGTCAGATCCGTGCCGCCGGCGGACGGGCCGTGGAGCGCAGCGGGCGTTTTGCGCCGATGGGGTAATGCCGAGTGGTACGACTGGGTGCGGTCAACTATCTGAACGTTCGTCCGTTGGTCTACGGTCTCGACGGTCAACCTGACATCTCGCTGCGATTCGACGTCCCGGCTGAATGCGCGCGGCTGCTCGACGCCGGTGCGATCGATCTCGGCATGGTGCCGTCGATCACGTTTCTCGATCGTCCCGGCGATCGCATCGTTCCCGGCTTGTGCATCGGATCGGATGGGCCCGTCGCGTCCGTCGCGTTGTTCGCACGCAAGCCGATGCGTGACGTCGCGACAATCGCGCTGGACACCTCGTCCCGGACGTCGGCAGCGCTCGTGCGCGTGCTCTGCCGGCGTGCGTTCGACATCGCGCCCACGTTCGTACCGCATCGGCCGGATCTCGCCTCGATGCTCGCCGCCGCCGATGCGGCCTTGTTGATTGGCGATCCCGCGTTGTTCCTCGAGTTGCCCTCGGGCGTGGAGAAGATCGATCTCGGTGCGGCGTGGACGGACATGACGGGGCTGCCGTTCGTGTGGGCGTTCTGGTCTGGCCGGCCCGAGGCCGCCGACACGCACGTCGTCCGCGTGCTGCAGGATGCCGCCAAAGACGGCGCGTCGCACCTGGACGAGATCGCGCGCGCCTATGTGGCCGACGCACCCGTGCGCGAGCTGCTGGCCACGCGCTATCTGCGTGAGAACCTGATGTTTCGACTGACGCCGCGGGCCATCGACGGCCTGCGGACCTACTATCGCGAAGCCGCGGCGCTCGGCCTGGTCACGGCCGCCGAGCCCGTGTTCTTTGCGTAAAATGAAGGCCCATGGCTGTTGACGTCATCGCCGCGCGGGTCGAGCAGGGCGGGCGGCTGTCGCGCGAGGACGCGCTCGAGCTCTACACGCAGGCGCCGACGGCGCTGCTCGGCCGGCTGGCCGACGGCCTGCGCGCGCGCAAGCATCCCGAAGGCGTCGTCACCTACATCATCGACCGCAACGTCAACTACACGAACGTGTGTGTGGCGCGCTGCAAGTTCTGCGCGTTCTACCGGCCCGTCGGATCGAGCGAGGGCTACACGCTCGGCTTCGACGAGATCTTCCGCAAGATCGAAGAGACGATCGCGCTCGGCGGCGGTCAGCTGCTGCTGCAGGGCGGCCACAATCCGGACGTCCCGCTCGCGTGGTACGAGGATCTCTTCCGTCAGGTGAAGGCGCGCTATCCGGAGTTCCGCCTGCACGCGCTCTCGCCACCGGAAGTCATCCACATCTCGCGGTTGTCGCAATTGCCGGTGCCGGTCGTCATCGAGCGGCTGATCGCGGCGGGGCTCGACAGCATTCCCGGCGGAGGCGCCGAGATCCTCGTCGATCGCGTGCGCAAGCTGCTCAACTGCTACAACAAGGCCACCGCCGACGAATGGCTCGGCGTCATGCGTCACGCGCACCACGCCGGTCTGCGCACGACCGCGACGATGATGTACGGGACGGTGGAGACGATCGAAGAGCGGCTCGAACATCTGTTCCGGCTGCGCGAGGTGCAGGACGAAACCGGCGGGTTCACCGCGTTCATCGCGTGGAGCTATCAGCCGCAGCACACCGAGCTCGGCGGCACGGAGGCGACCGGCGTCGAGTACCTGCGCACGCTCGCGCTGGCGCGCCTCGTGCTCGACAACTTCGACAACCTGCAGGCGTCGTGGGTCACGCAGGGCGGGAAGGTCGGACAGTTGAGCCTCGCGTACGGCGCCAACGACATGGGCAGCGTGATGATCGAAGAGAACGTCGTCCGCGCCGCCGGCGCCGAGTACTGCATGGACGAGTTCGAGGTCGTGCGCAACATCGAGAACGCCGGCTTCGCCGCCAAGCGCCGCAACATGCACTACGACGTGCTCGGCGATCCGATCTTCCGCCAGCGCGACGTGCCGCGGATGCTCGAGCTGGCCGTCGCCCGCACCGATGGCCGCGGCGGCGAAGCGGAGGACCTGCGCAGCTACGAGGCGCGCAGCGCCGCCGCGCGGCGTCAGCGGTCGTCCGCGCAGTGAGCGCGCATGATCTACACGTGCCGCTGGCTGCTGCCGATCGACGGGCCACCCATCGAACACGGATGGATTGAGATCGAGCACAACCGGATTCGCGGGCTCGGCCGCGGCGTGCCGCCGGCGCGCCCGCACGATCTCGGCGACGTCGCGCTGCTGCCCGGTCTCGTCAACGCGCATACGCATCTCGAATTGAGCTGGATGGCCGGCCTCGTGCCGCCGGCCGAGTCGATGGACGCGTGGATTCGCGCGCTGCTGAAGCTGCGCCGCGCGGGGCCGCCGGGCGGTCCCGAGCAGGTGCTGCGTGCCGCGCGCGACGCAGCGGCGACGATGGCGAAGACGGGGACGGTGCTCGTCGGCGACATCACGAACTCGCTCATCTCGCCGCGCGTGCTCGCCGATGCGGGTCTCGGCGGCGTCGTCTTTCACGAGCTGCTCGGCTTCGACGCGGCCGATCCCGCGCTGATGGTCAAGCGCGCGTCAGCGCAGGTGGAGGCCGAGGCGGCCGCGGTCTCCCACGCGCACACGCCTATTCACGTGACGGTCGTCGCGCACGCGCCGTACTCCGTCTCGCCGGCGCTGTTTCGCGAGATCGCGAGTCATGCGAGCGACGTGCCGCTCGCCGTGCATCTCGGCGAGTCGCCGGAGGAGATCGAGTTCCTGCGTACGGGACAGGGACCGATGCGCGCGCTGCTCGAGACGCTGGGCGTGTGGACCGATCTCTGGTCCGTGCCCGCGTGCGATCCCGTCGAGTACATGCATCGGGTCGGCTATTTGCAGCGGGGCATGCTCGCGGTCCATGCCGTGCACCTGACGGACGAAGCGTTGGCGACGCTGGCCGAGGCGGAGGCCGTCGTCGTGACGTGTCCGCGCAGCAACTTGTGGGTCGGCGCCGGCATGCCGCGCGTGGCGCATTTCTACGCGGCGGGATTGACCGTCGCGATCGGGACGGACAGCCTGGCATCGGTCGCGACGCTCAATCTGTTCGACGAGCTGGCGGAGCTCAGACGCCTCGCGCCGGACGTGACGGCCGCGTCGCTGCTCGACAGCGCGACACGTGCGGGCGCCGAGGCGCTCGGCTTCGGATCGTCGTTCGGCACGTTGACGCCGGGCAAGCGCGCGGCGCTCGTGGCGGTCGACGTGCCGGCGTCCGTCACCGATGTGGAAGAATATCTGGTCAGCGGCGTGCCGGTCCCGGCCGTCCGCCGTGTGTCCTGATGTTGGCCCGCCTTCGAACGTACGCGTCCTTCGTGCGCGTCAGCCATTCGGTCTTTGCGCTGCCGTTTGCGCTTGCCGGGGCGCTGTTGTCATCCCGGCTGGTGCCGCTCACGTGGCTGCGCGTCGGCTGGATCGTGGCCTGCATGGTCACGGCGCGCAGCGCGGCGATGGGCTTCAATCGCCTGGTGGACGCCGCGTACGACGCGCGCAATCCGCGGACGGCCATGCGCGAGCTGCCGCGTGGCGCAATGAGCCGCGGTGAGGCGATCGGCTTCGTCGCGATCTCTTCGATCGCGTTCGTCTTCTGCGCGAGCCGGCTCGGTCCGGTCTGCTTCGCGTTGTCGCCCATCGCGCTCGCGATCGTGTTCTGGTACTCGCTCGCCAAGCGCGTCACGTCCTACACGCAGCTGTTTCTCGGCCTCGCGATGGCCGTCGCGCCGGTCGGCGGCTGGATCGCCGCGGGCGGACCGCCGCGGCTGGAGCCGTGGGTGCTCGGGCTCGCGATCGGCACGTGGGTCGCGGGCTTCGACGTCCTGTACGCCTGTCAGGATCTCGAGTTCGATCGACGCGAGCGGCTGCGATCGATTCCCGTGCGCTTCGGCGTCGTGCGCTCGCTCTGGATCTCGCGGGCGCTGCACGTCATCGCCGTCGGCGCGCTCGCGGCCGTCGGCGTGCTCGCCGGCCTCGGCCACATCTACATGACGGGCGTCGTCCTCGTCGCCGCATTGCTCGTGTACGAGCAATCGCTCGTGCGCGCCGACGATCTCTCGCAGGTGAAGCGCGCGTTCGATCTCAACGGATGGGTCGGACTGCTGTATCTCGTCGCGACGGCGATGGATGTGTGGCTCACGTGAGGCGCGACGATGTCGTCTGACGCGAAGCGCATTGCCGTCGGCATCACCGGCGCGAGCGGCGCGATCTACGCGGTGCGCACGGTCGCCGCGCTGCTCGAGCTCGGCTGCCATCTCGAGATCGTCGTCAGCGAGTACGGCCGGCGGCTGCTCACCGACGAGCTTGGCGCCGAGGCGCGTGTCGATCGGCTCGCGGCGTATCTAGCCGAGCGCTACGGATCGGGCATCGAGGCCGGCACCTTCGAGCTGCACGGGAATCGCGATCTCGGCGCGTCGCTGGCGAGCGGCAGCCATCGCTGCGAGTCCATGGTCGTCGTCCCGTGCTCGATGAAGACGCTGGCCGGCGTCGCGCACGGCTTGTCGCAGAATCTGATCGAGCGCGCGGCCGACGTCATGTTGAAAGAGAAGCGGCGGCTCGTGCTCGTGCCGCGCGAGACGCCGATGAGCCTGCCGGACCTGCGCAATCTGGTCGCCTGCGCGGAGGCGGGCGCGATGGTGCTGCCCGCCATGCCCGCGTTCTACCAGAAGCCGCAGACGATCGACGATCTCGCGTCGTTCGTCGCGGGAAAAATCCTCAACGCGCTCGGCTTCGAGCAGCGGTTGTTTCCGGCCTGGACGGGCGAGTGACGGTTTCGACCTCCAAGGAGCCGGCGCGCATCGCCGGCATGTTCGACGCGATCGCCCGTCGCTACGACACGCTCAACCATCTGCTGAGTGCGGGGCTCGACAAGCGCTGGCGGCGCGTCGCCGTACGCGCCTTGCAGCTGACCGGCCGCGAGCGTGTGCTGGACATGTGTACGGGTACGGCGGATCTGGCCATCGAAGCGGCGACCGCCGCGAACGGCCATGCCGCCGAGGTGCTCGGCATCGACTTCTCCGCGGAGATGCTGCGGCACGCGCAGCAGAAGGTGCGTGCAGCCTCGCTCGACGCGCGCGTCCGTCTCGTCCGAGGTGATGCGACGCAGATGCCCGTACCCGACGCCGCATTCGACGCGGCGACCGTCGCCTTCGGCATCCGGAACGTGCTCGACCCGATGCAGACCTGCCGCGAGTTCCTGCGGGCGCTGCGGCCGGACGGGCGCCTCGTCATCCTCGAGTTCGGATCGCCGCGCGTGCCCGGCCTCAAATCGTTGTATCTGTGGTATTTTCGGAAGGTCCTGCCCCTCGTCGGCCGGCTGATTTCGAAGCACGGCGACGCCTATACGTATTTGCCAGCATCGGTGATCGAGTTTCCCAGCGGCGACGCATTTGCCGCCATGCTCGTCCAAGCGGGGTTCGAGCGCGTCAGATTTAAACCGATGGCCTTTGGAATCGTGTATCTGTATGAGAGCAGGAAACCGGGCTTCGCCGGAAGCCACGTTTCTTGAACGTCCGGTTTCGCTGTCATGTACCTCGACTTCGAGGATCATCGTCCGGAAACGCCGCGAGTCCCGTCGCCGATTTCCGTCAGGGAAGGCGTGCTGCTCTCGCTCGTCTTTCATCTCGCGCTGGCGCTCGCCATCGTGCTGTTCCCGAAGCTCGTCTTTCGATCGGCGACGCCCGTGACGCCGGTGCCGGCCAATCAGCCGCCGCTCACGTTCGTCGAGGTCGTCCCTCTGCACGACAAGAGCTTGATGCCGCTCTTCAAGGCCAATCCGTCGGACATGGATCGCCGCAGCGCCACGCGTGAGCGCGCGCCGAATCCCGACAACACGATGCCGTTCTCGCGCGGCAACACGTCGCAGCTGATCGAGGGCGGTCCCAAGGTGCCGCCGCCGCAGCCGCCCGCCGCCGCGCCGACCCCGCCCTCGCCGGCGTCTCAGCCCTCGCCAGCCGACGCGTCGGCGTCACAGATGACCGTGCCCGCGCCGGCGCCGCCGTCACCTGCCCTGGCGCCGCAACAGGCGAGCCGCGGGTTGGCCGACTCGCTTCGCAACCTCCAGCAGTATCTGCGCAACGAGAACTACGACAACATTCGAGGCGGCAACGCCGATCAATCGGCGGACATCCAGTTCGACTCGATGGGCGTCGACTTCGGGCCGTGGCTGCGGCGCTTCAAGAACCAGGTCGAGCGCAACTGGATCGTGCCGACCGCGGCGATGACCTACCGCGGCCGCGTCGTCATCCAGTTCAACGTGCTGCGCAACGGCACGATCACCGATCTCAACGTCGTGCAGCCCGCGATGTATCCGTCGCTGACGAACTCGGCGCTCAACGCGCTGAAGCTGTCGAACCCGACGTCGGCGCTGCCGCCGGAATATCCTGCCGAGCGCGTGTTCTTCACGGTCACGTTCCACTACAACGAAGAGCCCAGGTCCGCGCCGTGAGCGCGCTGGTCGCGATCGTCGGACCGACCGCGACGGGGAAGAGCGCACTCGGGATCGCGCTCGCCGAGGTGCTCGGCGGCGAGATTCTCGCGTGCGACTCGACGGCCGTCTACCGGCGCATCGATATCGGCACCGACAAGGTGCCCCTATCCGAACAGCGCGGCATTCCGCACCATCTCGTCGATCTCGTCGAGCCGGACGACGTGTTCTCGGCCGCGCGCTACGCGCGCGAGGCGGCCGATGTCGCGCGCGATGTCGTCGCGCGGGGGCGGCTGCCGATTCTCGTCGGCGGGACCGGCTTTTACTATCGCGCGCTCGTGCGCGGCATCTTTCCCGGCCCCTCACGCGACGACGCGCTGCGCGCACGGCTCGATCGCGTGGCCGATCGCCGCGGCGTCGAATCGCTGCACCGATGGCTCGCGCGTATCGATCTGCCGTCGGCGCAACGCATCCAGCCGCGCGATCGCAAGCGCCTCGTCCGCGCGCTCGAGGTGTATCTGTTGACCGGACGTCCGTTGACCGAGCACTTCGAAGACACTATCTCGCCGATTGCCGACTTCCGCGTGTTGACGATCGGCCTGACGATGGCGCGAGAGGCGATTCTGCCGCGGGTGGCGAAGCGCGTGGCCCAGCAGTTCGATGCGGGTGTCGTCGACGAGGTGCGCGCGCTGCTCGCGTCCGGTGTGCCCGCGACCGCACACGCGTTGAGCGGCCTTGTCTATCGGCAGGTGCTCGAGATGCTGCACGGCGTTCGCGACGAAGCCGTCACGCGCGAGCTCATCGTCCGCGAGAACATGCGCTACGCGCGGCGCCAGGCGATCTGGTTCCGCAGCGAGCCCGGCGTGCAGTGGATTCCTGGCCCAGGGGAGACGACAGCGGCGCGCGACGCCGCTCTGGCGATCGTGCGGCCATGGCTGGCGGAAACAGCCGGGTCTGAGGACCCGGTGGTTGGCGACGCGCGGAGGCAGATAACCAGATAGCCCGATGATCTGCAGATAGCCCGATAACCCGATGATCAGATAGCGCGATAGTGCGATAGTGAGATAGCGCGATACGATGGCTCTCCCCACCCGCGTCCTCCTCATCGTCATGGACTCCGTCGGCATCGGCGAGCTGCCGGACGCCGGCACGTACGGCGACGAAGGCAGCAACACGATCGGCAACATCGCGCGTGCGGTGCGGCTGGCGGTGCCGACGATGCGATCGTTGGGACTGGATCGACTGGTGGATCTGGGCGGTCCGCGCGTCGCCGATGTGCGCGGCGCGTACGGGCGCATGGCCGAGGCGTCGGCGGGGAAGGACTCGGTGACCGGTCACTGGGAGATGACCGGCATCGTGCTCGATCGCGCGTTCCCGACGTATCCGCACGGCTTTCCGGCCAATCTGATCGCCGAGTTCGAGCGCCGCATCGGCCGCCGCACGCTCGGCAACGTCGTCGCATCCGGCACGGTGATCATCGATCAGCTCGGTCCCGAACATCTGCGGACGGGTTCGCCCATCGTCTACACGTCGGCCGACAGCGTGTTCCAGATCGCGGCGCACGAAGACGTCATCCCGATCGAGGAGCAGTACCGCATCTGCCACGTCGCGTTCGATCTCGTCGCGAAGGGACATGGCGTCGCACGCGTCATCGCGCGGCCGTTCGTCGGAGAGCCCGGCCATTTCACGCGCACGTCGAACCGGCGCGACTTCGCGCTCGAGGCGCCGTCGGACACGCTGCTCGATCACCTGAAGCGCGCCGGCCATCGCGTCGTCGGCATCGGCAAGATCGAAGATTTGTTCGCGACGCGTGGGCTCACCGAAGCTGTGCACACGACGTCGGACGAGCACGGGATGGATCTCGTCGAAGCGCAGTTGACGTCGACGCCGTCTGGACTGATCTTCGTCAATCTCGTCGACTTCGACACGCAGTACGGCCACCGCAACAACGTCGCCGGCTACGCAGCGAATCTCGAGCGCTTCGACGCCAGGCTCGCGCGTGTGCTGCCGCAGCTGCGTCCGTCCGATCTGCTGATCGTCACCGCCGATCACGGCAACGATCCGACCACGCCGTCGACGGATCACTCGCGCGAGTACGTGCCGCTGCTGCTTGCGGGCGAGCACGTCCGGCACGGTACCGATCTCGGCACGCGATCGACGTTCGCGGATCTCGGGCAAACGATTGCCGACATCTTCGGCGTCGGTCCGCTCGCGCATGGGGTCAGCTTTCGCACCGGCATCCTGCGATAGACTGGCCGCGTCATGGCGAGCATTCGCGAACAGCTCGAGGCGCGCGAGCGCGAGTTCCTCGCGCCGCAGGCGGCCAAGAGCGCCGACAGCCAGGGCCGGCTGCGGCCGGAGCCCGACGATCCGATCCGGC
>DASZVJ010000005.1:0-12310 GCA_035547155.1 Vicinamibacterales bacterium | reverse complement strand
GCACGGCCGGACTTCATGCGGGACGCCACGGACACGGCGGCAAGGAGAAGGAGACGGACGCGACGCCGGCCGACGCCACCGACGCGTCGAAGGACGACAAAGACAACGCGGCCAATCTCACGGCCGCAATCGCTGCGACTCCTGCGATCACTCCGGCGATTCCGCTGCCGGACGTCAATCCCGATGCGGGCACCGCATCGCTGATCGGATCCGCGATCGACGCGCAGGCGTCGGCGGATCAGACGAAGAAGAACACCGGTACGCCTGACGCCGCGGCGCATGGCGGCGGCGCACCGCGGCACGGCGGTCATCATGCGGGCGGCGCGCATCGCGGGGCGCCCGCGACGGACGTCGCCGATCTCGTGACGACCGGCACGGCCACGACGGCCGCACAAGACGCGGGACAGATCGTCTCCGACGTCGCAGAAGCGGCAGGCGTCGGCGTTGGCGCCGCCAACGCCGACGCGACATCGACTCGTGCGCCGAAAGCAACTGCGGCGCCGCAGCCGCAGCCGGCGGCGACGACCACCAGCAAGCCGGCCGTGAGCGCTGCGGCGCCTGCGGCTCGGCGCCAGGGCAATCCCGGCGCGTCGCTCGCGACGCGCCAGCTCATTGACGCCGCCGCGAAAGGCGCGACGCCGAATCAGCAGGATGCGCCGGCGTCCGCGACCGGCGCGTCGAATGCGAGCACGCAGGCCGCTGCATCCAATGCCGATGCCGCGCGCACGCCGCAGCCGGCACAGGCGCCGGCCAACGATCCCGCGAACGCGCAGGCGCGCACGGCCACGAATCGCCAGGGCGCCGGCGAGCGCAGCGCCCGCACGAACAACGTCAGTGTGACTGCGGCGACCACCGCAGCGATTCGTGCGGCCGCACAGAACACCGGCACCGGCAGCCACGATCCGCAATCCGGATCCGGCGCAGGCGCACCGCCCGCGACGCCGCAGCCTGCGGCCGCGGCGTCGCCGGCGACCGTGGCATTCGGCCTCGACAGCGGCTCGTTGGCGAGCGCTGGTTCGACAGCGGCGCCGGTTCAGGCGAGCGCAGATGCGACGACGTGGTCCGGCGGCGAGCTGCCGGAGAGCACCGTCAATCAGATCGTGCAGGCGATTCGCCTGCAGTGGACCAATGGCACGGGCGAGGCGCGCATCAAGCTCGAGCCCGAGCAGTTCGGCGACGTCACCGTGTCGGTCCGCGTCGAGCGCGGTCAGGTGAGCGCACGCGTCGAGGCGGATACGCCCGTCGTGCGCGAGTGGCTGCAGAGCAATCAGCAAACGCTTCGTCATGGTCTGGCCGAGCAGAACCTGACGCTGGATCGGCTCGAGGTCGCGGCGCCACCTGCGTCACGGGACGCCGAAAGCCGAGACAGCGATCGCCAGCGCGGCGGTGGCGATCAGCCGCCGTCGCGGCGCCGCCCGCGTCAGCCGCAGGGACAAGAGACGTTTGAAGTCGTCGCGTAATCCGTTCGAGTCGAGGAGCCTGTCGTGATCAACGTCAACGCCGTCGCCAGTCATCTGCCGTCATCGAAAGCCGCCACGGAGGCCGCGCCGCTCGTCGAGCACCTCGCGAAGCGCGTGGACACGAACCATGACGGCAAGGTCACGAGCGCCGAGTTCATGGACTTCCTGACGCAGCTCACCGCGTCGATGGACGACGACGCGAAGTCGGGCAGCAATCTCGCGTCATCGAATGCGTCGGCGCTGTCGTGGCTCCAGGCCACGTCCGCGCCTGCGCAGACGCCGGCATCTGCGAGCGGCGCGAGCGCCGGCATGCCGGCGGCGGCCGCCGTCCGCGCGCTCGTCGCGGCGTTGTCAAAGGAGCAGTAGGGCGATGTCGGCGGAGCCGGAGCTGAAGATGGTCGAAGGACAGGCCGCACCCGTCAAGAAACGCGGCAAGGGCTTGCTGTTCGCCATTGTCGCCGTCGTGCTTATCGTGGCGGGCGGCGGCGGCGCGTGGTGGTGGATGCGCCGCGGCGCGACGGTCGAAGCCGCACCGAAAGAACCGCCGCTCGAGACGCGCGGTCTCGTCAAATTCGAGCCGTTCATGGTGAACCTCGCCGACGAGGGCGGGACGCGCTTCCTCAAGGCGACCATTTCGCTCGTGGTCGAAGACGCAGCGACCGCCAAGAAGCTCGAAGAGTCACCGGTCGTCGTCTCGCGCGTGCGCTCGGACATTCTCGAGCTGCTGACCGAGCAGCACGCGCCGACGCTCGTGACGCCTGAAGGCAAGGAAGCGCTGAAGGACGCGATCAAGACACGCGCCTCGCACGCGCTCGAAGACAAGAAGGTCATCGATGTCCTCTTCTCTGAGTTCGTCGTCCAGTTCTGACGCGGCCGTCCGCGACGATGGCGCGTTCGAGTGGCTGATGGACGTGCCGTGTCCCGTGGATTTCGTGCTGGGCACGGCGACGATCAAGGTCCGCGAGTGCGCGGCGTTCGCCGTCAACGGGATCGTGCGGTTGAAGCAGGTGGCGGGCGCCGATCTCGAAGTGCGCGTCGCCGGTGTGCCGATCGCGACCGGTGAAGTCGTGATGATCGACGAGAACGTCGCACTTCGCGTCGGCCGGATTCTGCCACCCGCGGGACAGGAGCTCGCGTGAGCTTCCTGCTCGCACAGACGGATGCGGCCTCGCTGGCCGGTCCCGACCTCGTGCCGAACGTATGGCGGATGCTCGGCGCGCTGGCCGTCGTGCTCGGCCTGCTCGCCGGTCTGGCGTGGCTGCTGCGCCGCGGCGTCCTCGCGCGCCGGAAGAACGGTGCGCTCGGCGTCGAGACGGCGCTCTCGCTCGGCGACCGCCGATCGCTCGTCGTCGTCAGCGTCGAAGGCCGGCGATTGTTGCTGGGCCTGGCGCCCAATGCGATTTCACTCGTCACCGAGCTCCAGCCGCCGGCGACGTTCGATCAGACGCTGACGCGTGCCACGACTGCGGGGGCGCCACAGCCATGACGCGCCGATCGCAAGTGCTCATCGTAGCCGTGGTGTTGCTGCTCGCGCTGCCCGTGCTGGCGTTCGCCCAGGCGCGCGCTGGGGCGGCCGTCGAGGCACCGCGGACGGTGTCCGTGCAAATCGATGGCGTCGGCGCGCTCTCCGCGCCGCTCCAGATCGTCGTCCTGATGACGCTGCTGAGCTTCGTGCCCGCCGCGCTCGTCATGATGACGTCTTTTACGCGCATCGCCATCGTCTTTCATTTCCTCAGACAGGCAATCGGCACGCAGGAGATTCCCTCCAACCAGATGGTGATCGGCCTGACGCTGTTCCTGACGGCGTTCATCATGGCGCCGACCGCCGCGCGCGTGAACGAGCTCGCGATCCAGCCGGCGATCGCCGGTCAGATCGACGTCACGACGGCGATGGAGCGCGGCGCGCCGCCGCTGCGGGATTTCATGCTGCGCCAGACGCGCGAGGCCGACCTCGCGCTGTTCGTCGAGCTCGCGAAGATCGGCCGGCCCGCGTCGCCGCAGGACCTGCCGATGCGCGTCGTCATCCCGGCCTTCGCGATCTCCGAATTGAAGACCGGCTTCCAGATGGGCTTCTTCCTGTTCGTGCCGTTCCTGCTCGTCGACCTCGTCGTGTCGACCGTGCTGCTGTCGATCGGCATGATGCAGCTGCCGCCCATGATGATCTCGCTCCCATTCAAGGTGCTGCTGTTCGTGATGATCGACGGCTGGAACCTGCTGGTGGGATCGCTGGTCAGGAGTTTTCTATGAGTGACGTAGAAAAAGTTCGAAGTTCGAAGTTCGAAGTTCGAAGTTGCGAGCGTCGCCATGTCTGAAGCCCTCGTCCTTGGTGTCGTGCGTCAGGCGATCGAGACGGCGGTGATCGTGTCGCTGCCGATGCTGCTCGTCGGCCTCGTCGTCGGCATCGTCGTCAGCGTGCTGCAGACGGTGACGTCGATCCAGGACAACATCCTGGCGTTCATCCCGCGCGCGGCGGCGATCTTCGTGGTCTTCGCCTTCACCTTCCCGTGGATGCTGCGGATCGTCACGGGCTTCGCCGAGGCGCTCGTGCGGCGCCTGCCGGATCTGGTGCGATGACGAGCTTCGCGACCGCTGCCGGCATCGCGCTGCTGCTCGTGCGGCCCGGCATGATCGTGATGGGGACGCCGTTCCTCGGCGCGGTGAACGCCCCGCCCGTGATGCGCATCGGGCTGACGGTGCTGCTCGCGTTGCTGCTGGCGTCGGCCGTGCGCGTGCCGGCGGAGCTGCCGGCCGTCGGCCTGACGGTCGTGGTGCTGCGCGAAGTGGCGATCGGCCTCGCGCTGACGCTGGCCGTGCGCGTGCTGATTGCCGGCGCCGAGTTCGCCGGGCATCTCACGGGCTATCAGGTCGGGCTCTCGCTCGGATCGCTGATCGATCCGCAGTCGGGCGTGCAGAACAACGTGATCGCGCTGCTGTACGGCAACCTCGCGGCGGTCATCTGCCTCGCGACGAACGCGCATCACGCGGTGCTGCGCGCGCTCGTCGACTCGTACTCGTGGCTGCCGATCGGCCTCGGCGGCGTCAACGACACGCTGTCGACGTCCGTCGCGCACATTCTCGGGATGATCTTCCTCCTCGGCATGCGCGTCGCGGCGCCGATGATCGTCGTGCTGCTGATCGTCGAGCTCCTGCTCGGGCTCGTGTCGCGCGTCGCGCCGTCGCTCAACGTCATGGTGGCGGGCACGCCGATCCGCGTCATCGCAGGTCTGCTCGTGGCCGCGGTCAGCCTCGTGGCGCTGCCGTCGCTCATCGCGCGGTTCCTGCCGGCGGCGCTCTCGCTCGGCGCGGATACCGCGCGGGCCTTCAGGTAACCGGTCATGGCGAACGATCAGACCGGCGAGCGCACAGAAAAACCCACATATCGACGTCTCCGCGACGCGCGCGAGCGCGGACAGGTCGCGCGGAGCCGTGATCTCGCGCCGGCCGCGTCGCTGGCCGCGGTGACGCTCGGGCTTGGCTGGTTCGGCGCGCAGATGGTCACCCTGATCGCCGCCCACATGTCGAACGCGCTCGGCACGCTCGCCGATCACGCGCGCGGCGGCATCGAAGCCGTCGGCCTCACGACGCAGCTCACGTCGGAAGCGACGGTGCTGGCGCGCGTGGCCGGTCCCTGCGCGCTCATTGCCGCGGTCATCGCGATCGCGACGGGCGTGGCGCAGGTCGGCTGGGGATTTTCGGGACGCGCGCTCGAGATGAACTGGGCGCGGCTCAATCCCGCCGCGGGCTTCGCGCGCTTCAAGCCCCTTCAGGCCGGGCCCGAGCTGCTCAAGGCGCTCATCGGCCTCACGGTCGTCGGCAGCATCGGCTACGTGCTCGTGCTGCCCTGGTTCGAAGAGGCGCCGGCGTTGATGGGCATGACGCCGATCGACGCGGCGCAGATCGCCTGGTCGCATCTCTGGACGCTGTTGTGGCGCACGAGCCTCGCGCTCCTCGCGCTCGGCGTCGCGGACTACGCGTGGCAGCGGTGGCGCCTGATGTCGGACTTGAAGATGACGCGCCAGGAAGTGCGCGAAGAGGCGAAGCAGAACGAAGGCAGCCCCGAGATCAAGTCGCGCGTGCGGCGGGCGCAGCGCGAGATGGCGCGCAGCCGCATGCTCAAGTCCGTCGAGACCGCGACCGTCGTCGTCACGAACCCGACGCACTACGCGGTCGCGCTGGAGTACCGCCGTGCGGAGATGGCCGCGCCGGTCGTCGTCGCGAAGGGCCACGACCACATGGCGGCGCGCATCCGGACCGTCGCCCGCGAGCATGGCGTGCCGATCGTGGAGAACGTCACGCTCGCGCGCGCGCTCTACAAAGCCGCCGACATCGGCGACACGATTCCCGCGGACCTGTTCGGCGCCGTCGCCGAGGTGCTCGCGTATCTCGTGCGCCTGAAGCAGTTGATCCTCTGAGGCCGGACCGACCGGACGCATCATGACGACAGCCACCCTGACCCTCCCGAAACCGCAAGCGCATCGCGCGGCCTATCTCCTCGCGCCGATGGCCATCATGGTCGTCGTGCTGCTGATGATCGTGCCGCTGCCGCCGCTCGTGCTCGACCTGCTGCTGTCGGTCGACATCGGCCTGGCGGTCGTGCTGCTCTTCACGGCGATTTACGTCAAGCAGCCGGTCGAGTTCTCCGTCTTTCCGTCGTTGCTCCTGTTGTTGACGTTGATGCGGCTGTCGCTCAACGTCGCGTCGACGCGCCTGGTGCTGCTCAACGGTCAGGAGGGCATCGGCGCGGCCGGCAACGTGATCATGTCGTTCGGCCAGTTCGTGGTCGGCGGCAACTTCGTCGTCGGCATCGTCGTCTTCCTCGTCCTCATCGCGATCCAGTTCCTCGTCATCAACCACGGCGCGGTCCGCATCTCGGAAGTGACGGCGCGGTTCACGTTGGACGCGATGCCCGGCCGGCAGATGGCGATCGACGCCGACCTGAACTCCGGCACGATTAACGACCAGGAGGCGCGCGCGCGGCGCGAGCGGCTGCGGCGCGAGGCCGACTTCTACGGTGCGATGGACGGTGCGATCCGCTTCACACAGCGTGACGCGCTCGCCGCCGTGCTCATCACCGGCGTCAACATCATCGCGGGCCTGATCATCGGCGTCGTCCAGCACGGCCTCGACATCGGCACCGCGGCAGAGACCTACACGATCCTGACGGTGGGCGAGGGCCTCGTCACCGCGATCCCCGCGCTGCTCGTCTCGATGTCGGGCGGCTTGATCACGACGCGCGCGGCCGCGGAATCGAACCTCGGTGAAGAAGTCGCCACGCAGTTGTTGGCGCGGTCGCGTCCGCTGGCCGTCGCGGCGTCCGTGCTCGTCACGCTCGCGCTGATTCCGGGTCTGCCGAAGTTCTCGTTCCTCTTCGTCGCCGCGCTGCTCGGCGGCGCGGCGTACGCCAACCGCCGCGAAGCGAAAGCGGACGCGCCGGTGGAAGCGGCGGCCGCACCGACCGACGCGATCGAGGCCGTGACGCAGGTCGATCCGCTCGGCATCGAAGTCGGCTACGCGCTCGTGACGATCGTCGACGAGTCGCGCGGCGGGACGCTGCTCAACCGCGTGCGCGCGATCCGCAAGCAGATCGCGTCGGAGACCGGCATGGTCGTGCCGCCGGTGCACGTCGCCGACAACCTGCAGCTCGGCCCGCGCACGTACACGATTCTCGTCAAGGGCGTGGAGGTCGCGCGCGGCGAGCTCTATACGGATCGCCTGCTCGCGATCAATCCCGGCATGGTCACGATGGCGATCGAGGGCATCTCGACGCGCGAGGCCGCGTTCGGGCTGCCGGCGGTGTGGATCGCGCAGGAGCGACGCGATGCCGCGATTCAAGCCGGCTACACCGTCGTCGATCCGACGACGGCGATCTCGACGCACCTGTCGGAGGTCATTCGCACGTTCCTGCCGGAGCTGCTCACGCGGCAGCAGACGAAAGATCTCATCGACCGCGTCGGACAGACGTCACCGAAGCTCGTCGAGGAGCTCGTGCCGAAGGTCGCGTCGGTCGGCGACGTGCAGCGCGTGCTGCGGCAGCTCCTGCGCGAGCGCGTGCCCGTCCGCGATCTCTCCACGATCCTCGAGGCGATGGCCGACGCGTCGGCCGTCTCGAAGGACCCCGACGTCATCGTCGAGGCCGTGCGCACGGCGCTCGGCCGATCGATCTGCCGCCCGTATCAGGACGAGAAGGGCGACCTGCGCGTCATCGCGCTCTCGCCGTCGCTCGAAGACGCGCTCGCCAGCTCGATCACGCGCACCGATCGCGGCGCGATCCTCGCCGTGGACCCGGCCCGGGCGCAGTCGCTGGCGTCGCGGCTGGGCGAAGCGCTAGCCGCTGAAGACCTGGCACAACCTGTGCTGTTGTGCTCACCGATGCTGCGTCCGCACCTTTGGCGCTTGTTCTCCAGGGCCCTGCCACACGTCGTGGTCCTGTCGCACGCCGAGGTGCCGCCGCAGGTGCGGGTCGTGTCCGTGACGACCCTCGACTGACATGCACGTCAAACGCCTCTATCGTCCGACCGTGCGAGAAGCGCTGGCTGCGGCCCGAGCCGAGCTGGGGCCGTCTGCGCTCGTGCTCTCGACCGAGCTCGTGCCGGCGCCCGGCTGGCGCGGCTGGATGGGCCAGCGCGTCGTGCGTCTGACCGCCGCAGCCGAACGGACGGCCGGTGATCCGCCGCTCGTCGAGCCCGCGGACATGTCGGAGATGCCCACCGAGGTGACGGCCCGCCGACAGCCGCGCGCCGATCACATCCGGTCCGGGATGGCGGCCCGGCTCGTCGCGGCCGGGATGGACCGCGCACTGGCCGGTGCCGTCGTCGACCGGATGAGCGACGCCGAGTGCCGCAGCGGATCGACGCAGGTCATCCGCCGCGCGCTCTCCGCCGAGCTCGAGCCGCTCGCCGGCGACGATGCGGAGTACGAGCGGTGCGAAGTGTTCGTCGGCCCGCCTGGCGCCGGCAAGACGACGACCATCGCGAAGATTGCCGCGCAGGAGCGGCTCGTGCGCAATCGCGCGCTCAATCTCGTCGCCGCGGACACGTTCCGCGCCGGCGCGATCGAGCAGCTTCGCGGCTACGCCGAGATTCTCGCCGTCCCGTTCCGCGTCGCGCACAACGCCGACGATCTCTCGCTGGCGCTCGCCTCGGCGCGCAATCCCGTGCTCGTCGACACGGCCGGCCGATCGCCGTCCGACGAAGGCGTCGCGACGGTGTTCGACGTGCTCAGCCAGAAGCGCAGCGTGCGCACGCATCTCGTGCTCGCCGCCGACACGTCCGAAGCCACCGCGCGCCGCGTGATCGATCGCTACGCGCCGCTGAAGCCGTCGCGCGTGGTCATCACCAAGCTCGACGAAACCGAGTCCGTCATGCCGCTCGTCGCCGCCGTGCGCGATCGCGGTCTGCCCATTTCGTATCTCGCATCCGGCCAGCGCGTACCCGAAGACTTGTGGCGCGCGACGCCGGTGAGTCTGGCCGCCGCGCTCCTGGGAGAGCCGGCGATGGAGGAACAACCGTGTCACTGACCGCGCCGGCCGCACCACGGCCGCCAGCGACCAGAATCGCCGTTACCAGCGGCAAGGGCGGCGTGGGGAAGACCAGCCTCACGATCAACCTCGCCATGGCCATGTCGCGTCTCGGCCATCGCGTCGGGATTCTCGACGCGGACTTCGCGCTCGGCAACATCGACGTGCTGCTCGGCCTCACGCCGGAACAGCATCTTGGCGCCGTGCTCGACGGGACGAAGACCGTCGCGGACGTCGCGCTCGCCGGCCCGGCCGGCGTGCGCATCATTCCGGCGGGCAGCGGCATCCGTGCGCTCACCGCGCTCGACGACGAGCGATGGATGCGGCTGCGCGGCGCGATCGATCAGACGAGCCGCGATCTCGACTTCCTGCTGATCGACACGGCGACCGGCATCTCCGACAACGTCATCGACGTCATCGGCCTCGCGGACTACGTGCTCGTCGTCACGTCCTACGACCCGGCGGCTGTCGTCGACGCGTACGCGGTGATCAAGCTCGTCAGCGCCAGCGACAGCACGAAGCCGATTGGCGTCGTCGTCAACTCGGCGCGCGACGCGGAGGAGGGCGGCCTCGTCTTCCGTCAGATCTCGCTCGCGGCGGATCGCTTCCTCGGCCGCGCGCTGCGCTACGACGGGCACGTCCTCGAGGACCGTCTCGTCAAGGAAGCCGGTTTCTCGCAAGTTCCGCTCATCGGCACCGAGTCCTCCGGCGCGGCCAGCGGCTGCATTCGCCGGCTCGCCCGGCGCCTGACCACCGCCCGGACGCCCGGGAGTGGACCGTGGCCGTCGCAGCCCGTGCTGGCTGGCGGCGCGCGTCCCGGCTCGAACATGGAGGCCCCGCAATGCGCGTGAGAACGGTCACGGCGCAGGATCCGAAACAGCGTGACGCGCTCGTGATGGCGCACGTCGATCTCGTCCGCTCGATGGCCAGCCGTCTCGGACGACGTCTGCCGTCGCAAGTCGAGCTCTCGGAGCTGGTGAGCGTCGGCGTGCTCGGCTTGATCGAGGCGGCGAATCGCTATCAGCCGTCGCTCGGCGTGCCGTTCGACGCGTTCGCGCGCCGGCGGATTCACGGCGCGATGCTCGACGCGCTGCGCGGCCTCGACTGGGTGCCGCGATCGCTGCGCAAGCTGCAGCGCGATGTCGACGGCGCGATGAGCAAGCTGCGTCACACGCTCGGCCGCGAGCCCGAGGCGGAGGAAATCGCCGCGGCGCTGGGCGTGTCGACCGACGACTACGAAGCCAAGCTCGACGATCTGCGGCTCGCGGATCTCGCGGCCGTCCAGGCCGCGGGCACCGGCGAGGAATCGGCGGGACTGCTCGAGGTCGCGATCGACGATGAAGGCCCGTATCGTCAGCTCGAGCGCCGCGAGCTGCGTGCACGGCTCGTCGACGCGCTCGCGCAACTGCCCGAGCGCGAGCGGCAGATCCTCGCGTTGTCGTACGAAGAAGAGCTCACGCTCGCCGAGATCGGCCAGGTGATTGGCGTCGGCGAATCGCGCGTGTCGCAGCTGCGCACGCAGGCCGTCTCCCGCCTGCGGTCGATGATGCAGGAATGGCTGCGGCCGGTGGAGGCGCACTGACGTGGCCAAGATCCTGACGCAGGCCGAGATCGACGCGCTGCTGTCGGCCGCGGGCGACGCACCGCGCGGCCGCCGCAAGCCGGCGCAGACCGGTCCGGTCGTGCGCTACAACTTCCGGCGCCCGGACCGGGTGTCGAAGGAGCAGATGCACGCGCTGCAGTTCCTGCACGAGCGCGGCGCCCGCAACCTGTCGACGTCGCTCTCCGCGTATCTGCGGACGACGATCAATCTGTCCGTCGCCTCGGTGGAGCAGTTCTCGTATCAGGAGTTCCTCTCGTCGCTGAGTGATCCGACGGCGTTCTATTCGCTCAGCATCGCGCCGTTCGACGAAGTCGGCGCCATCGAGATCAATCCGTCCGTCGCGTTCGCGATGATGGACCGCATGCTCGGCGGCACCGGCCAGTCCGTCGCCGTCTCGCGTCCGCTCACGGAGATCGAGCAGAACGTCGTCGACGAAGTCGTCAAGCTGCTGCTCGACGGCCTCGCGGAAGCGTGGAAGGCGGTTACGAGCCTCACGTTCAGCATTCGCGGCCGCGAGACGCGTCCGCAGATGCTCCAGGTTGCGGCGCCGAACGAGATCGTGTGCGCGGTCATCTTCGATCTGAAAGTCGGCGATGTCCGCGGAATGATTAGTCTCTGCATCCCGACCAACGTCGTCGAGACCGCGGGCACCGTGTCCACGGCCTGGCAGCGCCAGCGCCGTGAGCTGACGCCGGCCGAGCGCGCGTGGATGACCGAGAACCTGGCGCGCGTGCCGATGCCCGTCGTGCCGCTCATCCGCACGCGTCTGAAGACGGGCGCCGTGCTCGCGCTGAAGCCGGGCGAGATCGTCATGCTGCCGCTGCCGGCCGATCGGCCGCTCGACGTCTACGTCGGCGGCGTGCGCAAGCTGGCTGGACGGCTCGCGTCCGAGCGCGGCCGCCTGATGGTGCAAATCGAAGAACGCTGCGATCCCGCCGTGGGATCGTCAGCCGGAGTGATGTGACATGGCGACACCGGTAACTGCAGAAGCGCTGACGCGCGTCGTCGCGCAGGCCATCGCCGACGCCTGGGCCGCGACTCCGATCGGCGCGCCCGCATCGTCGACCGCCGCCGGCCCTGCCGAAGGGCCGGGATGGAGCGTGACCGCGACGATGTCCGGCGCCGCGAGCGGCGCGCTGCGTCTGTGGTTCGACCGCGCGGGCGCCGTCGCGTGTGCGACGCGGATCCTCGCGCTCGACGCGCCCGCCGCCGACGATGCCGTCGCCGGCGCGCTCGCCGATCTCGTCGCGCGCGTGACGTCGGCGATCGAAACAACGCCGGAAGCGGCCGGCGTCACGTTCGGCGATCCCGACGTGAAGCTCGCCAATGCCCCGGCGATCGCGTCGCTCTCGGCCGCGTGGCCGGATCAGACGACGGCGCGATTCGCGATCGACGTCGATTTGACGACCGCCGCGGCATCCGCCGCCTCGAGTGCGGCCGACGATGCGCGGCTCGAAGCCGTGATGGACGTCGACCTCCCGCTGGTCGTGCGGTTCGGCCGCGCGATCATGCCGCTCCGATCGGTCGCGGATCTGAGCACGGGATCGGTCGTGGACATGGGACGGTCGCCGGACGAGCCGGTCGAGCTGCTCGTCGGCGAGCGCGTCATCGCGCGCGGCGAAGTGGTCATCGTCGGCGGGAACTACGGCGTACGGATTACGGAGTTGGCGAACGGCCGCCGCACGGCGGAGCTGGAGGCACGGTCATGATGATGGCATTCAAGGATTTCTA
>DASZVJ010000004.1:0-5138 GCA_035547155.1 Vicinamibacterales bacterium | reverse complement strand
GGACGCCGTCGGGGCGCGCGTGCGCGACTTCGACGAGAGCGTCGCGCTCGAAGCGCGCCAGCGTCTGCTGGACGTGGACACGACGAAAGCCGCACTTGTCGCGTCCGACGAAGCCGTCACCGCGGCCACCGAAGCGCGCCGCGTGCTCGGCGAGCGCTTTCGCGCCGGTGTGGCGACGAGTACCGAGCTGCTCGACGGCGACGTCGCGCTGCTCGAGGCCGAGCTGGAGCACACGCAATTGCAGGCGGCGCTGCGCATCGCCGAAGCGCGGCTGATCCGCACGGCCGGAGGACGTTAGGTGGTGTCCTGTAACTGTCAAGTGCACCGAAGGTGCAACGTCAACTTCGAACTTCGAAGTTCGATGTTCGACTTGGCTCACGTCGCCCCGAGCACGCGTCGAGGGGCGAACTTCGAAATTTGAAATGCCAGATCACCCAATGCCAGACGTCGCCATTCACGTCGACAAGCTCTCGCGCCGCTTCGGCACGTTCGTCGCCGTCGACAACGTGAGCTTCGACGTGCGCCGCGGCGAGGTCTTCGGGTTCCTCGGCAGCAACGGCGCCGGCAAGTCGACGACGATCCGGATGCTGTGCGGACTGCTGACGCCGACGTCCGGCCGCGCGTCGATCGACGGCATCGACGTCGGCGACGATCCCGAAGGCGTCAAGCGCCGCATCGGCTACATGTCGCAGCGCTTTTCGCTCTACGGATTGCTCACCGTCGATCAGAACATCCGCTTCTATGCCGGGCTGTACGGGCTGGAGGGCGGGCGTCTCGACGCGCGCCGGCGCTTCGTGCTCGAGATGGGCGGCTTGCGCGGCAAGGAGAACGTCCTGGCCGGCGATCTCGCCGGTGGCTGGCGCCAGCGCCTCGCGCTCGGATGCGCGATGATGCACGAGCCGCCGATCGTGTTCCTCGACGAGCCGACCGGCGGCGTCGATCCGGTGTCGCGCCGTGAGTTCTGGCGGTTGATCGACGGCCTCGCGCGCAACGGGACGACCGTGCTCGTCACCACGCATTATCTCGACGAAGCCGAGCGATGCGATCGCGTCGCCATCATCCATGGCGGGCGCCTCGCGGCGATTGGCACGACGGCCGAGCTCAAGCGCACGTTCGACGATCGACCGATCGTCGAAGTGCGCGGGCCGGATCCCGTGGCGCTGATGGCGAAGCTCGATACGCTGCCGATCGTCGAGAAGACGAGCCTGTTCGGCACCGCCGTGCACGCGGTCCTTCGCGGACGCGACGTCAGCGGCGAGGACGTCGCCCGTGCGCTCGCCGATGCCAGTCTCGCCGTGTCGAGCGTCTCGGCCGTGGCGCCTTCGCTCGAAGACGTGTTCCTCGACGTCGTCGATCGTGTCGAGTCGCGAGGCGCGGCATGAGATCGGCCTGGGCTGTCGCCATCAAGGAGCTCCGGCAGATCCGCCGCGATCGGCGCACGCTGACGATCCTGATCTTCGTCCCGACGTTCTTTCTCTTTCTCTACGGCTACGCGCTGAACTTCGACATCCGCCACGTGGCCATGGCCATCGAAGATCGCGACGATTCGAGCTGGAGCCGCGACTTGATTGCCGCATTCCAGCGCTCGACGTATTTCGATGTCGTCGGCGAGACGCTGTCGGATCGCGAAGCCGCCGCCGCGATCGATCGCGGCCAGGCGCGCGTCGTGCTCGTCGTGCCGAGCGGCTTCGGCCGCGACATCGATCGCGGCGAGACGGCCGACGTGCAGGTCATCATCGACGGCGACAACGCCAACACCGCCACGACGGTCCTGGGCTACGTCACCGCGGTCCTTCGACTCTCCTCGACGACGATGCCGGGGCGGCCCGTCGCGCAGATGGTCAACGTGGAGCCGCGCGTCTGGTACAACCCCGAGCTGCGCAGCACGGTGTTCCTCGTGCCGGGGCTGATCGCGTTCATCTCGATGATCACGGCCGTCGTGTCGACGGCGCTGTCGATCGTGCGCGAGAAAGAGCGCGGCACGATGGAGCAGATCCGCATGGCGCCCGTGTCGACGCTGTCGTTCGTCGCCGGCAAGGCGCTGCCGTATCTCGTGCTGTCGTTCTTCGGCGCGATGGCGATCATCGTCGCCGCGATGATCTTCTTCGATCTGCCGATGCGCGGATCCTGGCTCGCGCTCAGCGCCATCGTCATCGTGTTCCTGATTGGCGCGCTGGGCACGGGGCTGGTCGTCTCGACCATCGCGGACACACAGCAGGTCGCGTTTCAAGCGGCTGCGCTCATCGCGATGCTGCCGACGCTGATCCTGTCCGGATTCATCTTTCCGCTGGCCAGCATGCCGATCGTGCTGCAGTACATCTCGGCCATCGTGCCGGCCCGCTACTTCCTGGTGGCCCTGCGCGGCATCGTGCTGAAAGGGCTCGATCTCACGGCCGTGTGGCCGTCGATCGGCGCGCTGGCGATTTATGCGGTGGCCGTGCTCGGCGTGTCGGCCGTGCGATTGGGGCGCCGATGAGACGCCGCATCCGTGCGCTCATCTGGAAGGAGTTCATCGAGCTCCGGCGCTCGCCGCAGTTGCTGCGGCTCGTCATCGTCGCGCCGATCCTGCAACTCACCATGCTCGGCTACGCGGCGACGACCGACGTGCGTCACGTGCCGCTCGTCGTCGTGGACGGCGATCGATCGCCGCGCAGCCGTCAGTTGATCGAGCGCTTCGCCTCGTCGCCGTACTTCGACATCGTCAAGGAAGAGAGCCGCCCGTCGGCCGTCGAGGCCGATCTGGCGACTGGCGGTGCGTGGCTCGCGATGATCGTGCCTGCGGGCTTCGGACGCGACATCGAGCGGGCGACGCCGGCGATTGCGGCGAGCCCGCCGACGATTCAAGTCATCGCCGACGGCACGGATGCGAATTCGTCAGGGGTAGCGCTGGCATACGTGCAAGGTCTTGTCGGCGAGTTCAACACGTCGCTGGCCGAGGAGCGAGGTGCCGGCACGCCTGCGCTCGAGGGACGTGTGCGCATCTGGTTCAATCCGGACCTCGAGAGCCGCAACTTCATGGTGCCGGGCGTGCTCGCGGTGCTGCTGCTGATCGTCACCGCCAACCTGACGTCGATGGCCATCGTCCGCGAGCGCGAGATCGGCACGCTTGATCAGTTGAACGTCACGCCGCTCGGCCGGTGGGAAATGATCCTTGGCAAGCTGCTGCCGTACGCGCTCGTCGGGTTCGTCGACGTGCTGCTCGTGATTGCCGTCGCCGTCTTCTGGTTCGCCGTGCCGCTGCGCGGCAGCGTGCTATTGCTGCTCGCGGCAAGTCTCGTCTATCTGCTGTGCACGCTCGGGCTCGGCCTGTTCGTGTCGACGATCTCGTCCACGCAGCAGCAGGCGATGATGACCGCGACGTTCTTCATCCTGATCCCGATGCTCTATCTCTCGGGCTTCATCTTCCCGATCGAGAACATGCCGCACGTGATTCAGTACGTGACGACGCTGATTCCGCTGCGGTACTTCCTCGTGATCGTCCGCGGGATCTTCTTGAAGGGCGTCGGGCTCTCGATTCTGTGGCCGCAGTTCGCGGCCATGGGCGCGTGGGGCGTGGCGATTCTCGCGTTAGCCGCGTTTCGATCGCACAAGCGCGCGTAGACGAGAGGTCCGGCGCCCGGTTGCGCGTCAGCTCGCCTCGATCCCGTGCTCCCGCTTCAAGATCTCGATGAACGCCCGCGCGAACTCGGGGCCTTTGCCTTCTTCTTCGTGCTTGAAATAGACGAAGACCTCGTCCCAGTCCTTCTGCCGGTTCACGATCTCGGTGGCCCAGCGTGACAAGTCGGCCGCGGTGTAGCCTTCATCGCGTAAACGGAAATAGGCGTGGCGCGCCGTCGCCTGCACCGGTGTCGTCTTGTCGCCGAAATCAGCGATGCACAGCGCCGCGCCTTTGGCTGCCAGCGCGGCATAGACCTCGTCGGTGAGCCACGACTCGTGACGGAACTCGAACGCGGTCTTGATGTCTGACGGCAGCACGGCGAGAAACGCGTCGAGCCTCGGGAGATCGCACTTGAAGTGCGGCGGAAGCTGGAACAGCAGCGTCGCCAGGTGGCCGCGGAGATGGCGGGCGGCGTCACAGAACAGCGCCACGCTGTCCGCACAGTCCTGCAGGCGCCGATCGTGCGTGATGCGCCGCGGCGACTTGAGCGTGTACGTGAAGCCGCCGGGCGCCTGTGCGGCCCACGCATCGGCGGTCTTGGCCGTCGGCATGCGATAGAACGTGTAGTTGATCTCGACGGTCCGAAACCGCGCGGCGTAGTAGTCGAACATGCCTTTCGCGGGCAGATCGGCCGGATAGAACGTGCCGCGCCATTCGGGGTAGTTGTAGCCGGAGGTGCCGACGTGGATGTTCATGGCTCGATGTGCGCCGCGAGGAAGTCCATCACGCGCGTCTCCGCCCAGTAGCCGTCGTCGCCGTTTGGCGAGCCGACGAACGCACAATGGCCGCCGTGGGCCGGGACGTCGACGGCGATGTGCGGATTGTCGCGTACCGGCGCTTCACGGAACTGCGACGATGGCACGAAGGGATCGTCCTCGGCGGAGATGATGAGCGCGGGGATCGCGATGCGATCGACGACGCGCATCGCGCTGGCACGATAGTAGTAGTTGGCCGCGTCTCCGAAGCCGTGCGACGGCGCAGTGTAGACGTCGTCGAACGCACGGATCGTCCAGACGCGATCGAGCTTCGAGAGATCGAATACGCCTGGCCAGACCTGCGCCTTGCGGCGCATGCGTGATTTCAGATTGCGCACGAAGTTCAGGTGGTAGATGAGATTGCGGCGACGCTCGATCGCGCGGACGCAGCGATCGAGATCGATCGTGGGACAGATCGCGGCGACGGCGCGGATCGGCACGTCGGGCGTGCCGGCCAGCTCGCCGGCGAGCTTCATCGTCAGGTTGCCGCCGAGCGAGTAGCCCGTCACGCCGAAGCTTTGCAGGCCGTCGCTGGCCGCGAGCGCGCGGATCACCGCGCGCGGATCCTCCGTCAGGCCCGAGTGGTACAGCGACGGCGTCAGGTGCTCCGTGCCGCCGCAGTTGCGTTGATTGAGGAGCACCGCGTTCCAGCCGCGGCGAAACGCCTTGTCGGCGAGCCCGCGCATGTAGTGGACGCTGCTCGAGCCTTCGAGGCCGTGCAAGGC
>DASZVJ010000003.1:0-21345 GCA_035547155.1 Vicinamibacterales bacterium | reverse complement strand
TCTGCAATCGTGTCGGATATCTTTCTTGGTCATGAAACATCGACACCGGGTCCTGCTCCTGCTGTTCTTCCTGTCGATCGTCACGTATCTGGATCGCGTGTGCCTGTCGGTCGCGGGCCCGCGCATGCAGGCGGACCTGGGCATCTCGCCCGAGCAATGGGGATGGGTCGTGGGCGCGTTCACGCTGTCGTACGCGATCTTCGAGATTCCGACGGGCGCGATGGGCGATCGCGTCGGCGCACGCCGCGTGCTCGCGCGCATCGTGATCTGGTGGTCGGCCTTCACGTCGCTGACCGGTGCCGTGTCGAACTACGTGCTGATGCTCATCACGCGGTTCCTGTTCGGTGCGGGCGAAGCGGGCGCGTATCCGAACGCCTCGTCGGCGATCTCGCGCTGGTTTCCGGTCGCCGAGCGTGCGCGCGCGCACTCCGTCGTGTGGATGGCGAGCCGCATCGGCGGCGCGCTCTCGCCACTGCTGGTCGTGCCGATTCAGCGCGCGTACGGCTGGCGCGCGTCGTTCTTCGTCTTCGGCGTGCTGGGGCTCGTCTGGGCGTTCGCGTGGTACCGCTCGTATCGCGATCGGCCCTCCGAGTCGGCGGGCATCACGCCGCAGGAGCTTGCGGAAATCGACGTCGACTCGTCGGGCGCGCACGCGCGCCTGCCGTGGGGCATCGCCTTACGCCGCTGGAACTTCTGGAAGATTCTGTTGATGTACCACACGTACTGCTGGGGCGCGTACTTCTACCTGTCCTGGCTGCACACGTATCTCGAGCGCGGGCGCGGCTTCAGCGAAGGCGAGATGGCGCTGGCGTCGACGTTGCCGTTCATCGCGGGCATCGGCGGCAATCTCTTCGGCGGATGGCTGAGCGATCGATTGACGATCAGCCACGGCCTGCGCATCGGACGCCGCGTCGTCGGCGCCACGGGGCTCGCGGCGTCCGGGTTGCTGATGCTGACGGCGGCGATCACGACGAGCAAGTGGATCGCGCTCGCGTGTCTGACGCTGGGCTATGGATCGATGGACTGCATGCTGCCGGTGTCGTGGGCGGTGTGTCTTGACATCGGCCGGCGCTACGCGGGATCGGTCGGCGGCACGATGAACATGGCGGGCCAGCTCGGGTCGTTTCTCTCGTCTGTCGCGTTCGGCTACATCGTCACGTGGGCCGGTAACTACAACGCGCCGCTGTATCCGATGGCCGCGCTCCTGCTCGTGAGCGCGGTGTTCTTCGCGCGGATCGATCCGACGGAACAGCTGATTCCCGCCGACCTCGCATGATGGATCACATGGAGACATGGAGAACGTGTCTCCATGCCTCCATGTGAATCGAAACTAGCGCGCAGCGAGGGCCGAGAGCGGCACGTGCGCGAACGTGAATGGCGTCTTCTGGCTGTTGTTGCCGCGCGTGTTGAACTGCGTGACGACGACGAGCAGATGATCGCCGACCTTCGCGGCCGTCGCGGGATAAACGAAAGCCGGATCCTTGAAGCGATGCACGACGGTGCCCTTGGCGTAGTCGTTCGACAGCGTCACGGTCGCGATCTCGCCGACGGGCTGACGGACGACGTAGAGCGTGTGGCCGTCGAGGACGAGGCCGTCGGCGCCGGAGAGATCCTCGCCCGCCGTGTCGATCGCCGTCACCGCTTTCGTCGCCACGTCGATGCGGAACAGCAGGCCCTTCCCCATCTGCACGACGATGATCGACTTGCCGTCGGGCGTCGCCGCGATGCCGTTGAGGTTCGCGCCCGAGTCGTACTGCAGCGGCGTGCTCGCGAAGCTCAGCCATGGCTCGACGTCGGTGATTTGATTGCCGCGTGCCTCGATGCGCCAGAACGTCGGCGTCCGCGTGTCCGTGAAGTAGCCCGCGTTGCCGACGAGAATCACGTCGTTGATCAGGCTCGCGGACGGATTCGGCACTTGCGCGCTCTTCAGCACCTTGCCGGTCTTCACGTCGAGCACCCACATCCGGCCCGTCGCGCCGCCGCAGATCCACAGGCGGCCGTTCGCGTCGAGCTTCATGCCGAGCACCGCGGGAAACGGCGCCGGCGTGCCCGCCGGCAACAGCGTTCCCGCCGGCGCGATGATCTCGGACGCGCCTGTCTTCAGATGCACGCGCGCGACTGCGCCCGTCACCGCGCTCGCCGTATACGCGACGTCGGCCGCGGCGTCGTACGCGATGCCCTCCGGAAACGTGATCGCGGCGGGCAGGCTGACCGCCGACACACCAGACGACTGCGCAGCCGCGCCCGGCACGACGGCGAGCGACGACGCCGCGAGCGCGGCGACACCAAAAGCGACAACGACACGTGACATGCGAAGCTCCTTGGAATGGCGTCTAGGCTAGCAGAAGGGGCTCGCCGTCGGTGGGCTGCAGTCCGTACGGGCGTCGTGTCTGGGCCGCCACAAGGGCGGCCCCTACGACGAGTAGCCCGTAGCCCGCGGCCTGCAGCCCGTGTAGGGGCGGCCCTTGTGGCCGCCCGCCTACGCGGCCGCCCGTCGGGCGCGGAACATCGCGGCGCGCCGCCGAGCCTCCCAGACGTTGCCTGCGAGCACGCCGGCGAGCAGGTAGTAGGCGGCGCCCACGAGCTGGAACATCAGATAACTGACGACGGCGACGATCGCGGCGCACACGATCTGATCGCGATACTTCACGGGCGATGTCGGCGGATCGGTCAGGATGAAGCACGCGAAGAACAACGCCATCTGCACGTCCGGCGGGCGGAAGATTTCTGCGACGCGCGCAGCGTCTCCGATGAACGCCGTCGCCGCGAAGAGCGCGTAGTAGACGCCGAGAAAGACGAGCACGAGCGGCGCCTTGTTGACGCGATTGGCGATGAACGCACCGCTCGCGACGAGCACGAGCGTCAGCCACGGCGCCGCATCCGGCAACGCGCCCCACCAGCTCTGCCCCGTGCCGAACGCGTAGAACGTCAGCACGATGCCGAGCGCGGCGGGATTGAAGACATTGGCCGATCGCGTCCGTGCGACGTACTTGCTCGCGACGCCGACGGCCGCCGTCACGGCGGCGACCCACCACGGCTCGTGCGGGCTCAACAGCATCGCGACGAACAGGCCCGTCAGCCACGCGCCGCTCGGAAACGTCCAGCGTCCGTCGCGCACGCGCAGGATCGGCGCGTCGACGAGCATCGCGGCCAGTGACGCGGCCGCGAGATTGCCCCACACACGCGGCGTGTGCTCCGCTGGCGCCGACAGCGCGGACATAAGCAGCAGGACGATCAGCATCAGCCCCTTCGGCGATCGCCAGAAGCGGACGAATGCGGAGAACTGACTTCGGCGGTGATGGCGATGCGTCGTCATCGGATCGTGTGCGCCGAGAATCCGGACGTCTCAGTCCGGTCAAGGCTGGAGGAGACCAACAGGCCGTCGACGCCCTGCGCCTCGAGAAACGCGCGGCCTTCGTCTGCGCCGAGCGCGAACGCCGCAGTCGCGAGCGCGTCGGCAACCATCGCAGACGCCGCGATCACCGTGACGCTCGCCATCGCATCGAGCGCATGTCGCTCGCCGCGGCGGCGGCCGTCGACCAGATGCGATCCATCGTCGATCGGACTACGCCGCTCGTAGTCGCCGGAGGTGCACACCGCCGCGCCGGACAGACGCACGACGTCGATCACGGCGTCCGCCTGCCGCGGATGACGGATGCCGATCGCCCACGGCCTGCCAGAGACATTGCATCCGGCCGCGTAGAGGTCGCCGCCGGCGTCGATCGCGAAATCCTCGCAGTCGTGTCGCAGCTCGCGCGCCGCGAGATCGATCGCCAGGCCTTTCGCGACCGCGCCGAGATCGAGCAGCAGAGGACGGCGCAGCGTGATCGTGTGCGCGCCGGCGTCGAGCGTGACGTCGCGAAAGCTGATGTCGCTCGCAACGTCGGTGTCGCTCACCGAGATCGCGCCGGTGCGATGCTCACGATTGAAGCCGCGCGCAGCCATCGCGCGTCCGACCGTGGGATCGAATGCGCCGCCGCTCGCCTCGGCGACCGCGATCGCGAACGCGATCGTCTCGAACAGCAGCGGGCTGACGCGCACGGGCGCGCCCGCGCTTTCGCAGAGCCGGCGCAGCTCGCTGCGCTCGTCGAAGCGCGAGCACGCGGACTCCACGTCGTCGAACTGCGCGAGCGCGCGCTCGCAGGTGCGATCCGCGCGCGCCTCGGCCGCCGCATCGTCCGGCGAGACGACGACGTCGACGTTCACGATGGTCCCCATGACGGCCGAGGACCGTCGGTGAAGCCGCCGGCTCACTTGGCTTTGGACAGCGCGTCGGTGACGGCGCCGTAGAACGCATCCGCGCTCTGCGTGGCGCCGCTGACGTAGTCGACTTCCGCGCTCTGCCGCTGGACGACCTGCGGCGGCAGCGCCTCGATCCACGAGCACGGATAGCGCGTCAGGCACTGGCTGATCGTCGCTGACGTGATACGGCCGGACGCGACGACGACGGTCGCTTGGATGTCGCCATGCCGGCAGGTCCCCCAGCCCGTGTAGGTGCCGTCCTTGTAGGCGGATGACGACGCAGCCGCCGACGCGTTGCTCGTGGTGAGCGTGGGCACCGATGGGAGTGCGGCGGGCCCCGCGGACGACGTCGCATTCGGTACCGCAGGCTGCGCCGCCGCCACTTCCGTCGTCGCGCTGGACGATGCCAGCGAGGGAACGATGTCTTCCGTCTCGCGCGGCGTCTTCGCGCTGGCAGTGACGTCTTTGAGAGGCGACGGCGCGGATGCGTCCTTCGTCGGCGCGGACGCCGGGACTGACGCGGCGGCCTTGGTCGCGGTGATGGTCGCGGCCGGTGGCGGCGCGGCGGCGTGAGACGGATCGCGATCGGTCGCGGCCGTCGACGCGGCACTGACGACGGACGCGGTCGCAGGCGCGACGACGGGCGTCGGCGCTGGCGCGCTCACGCCAATCGGTGCCGCATGACGCGCCGACGCGCGCTCGATGCGCTCGGCCGCAGCGCGCGTGCGCCAATAGCCCGCCGCGTAGATGGCGAGCACCGACGCGGAGCCAATCGCGACGAGACTGTTGGCCACGCGGCCGCCCGACGATCCGCCGCTGCGAGCGTCGGTCGATCGCGCCTGTCGCTGCGTTTCCTCGTCAGACAAAGGAATACTCGGGTCGTGCTTGGATGTCACGTCTTCCGCCGAATGAGTGGCTAGACGATAGCAGACGGCGGGCTCGCGGTCTGCAGTCTGCAGTCCGCGGTCTGCAGGTGGCTGGCCGGGGCGGCCGCCCCTACGCGTGCCACGGGCCACGTTTCGTGCGCACGATTCGCGTCACGTGCGGACGGACGACGGCTGACCGGGCCGCCACAAGGGCGGCCCCTACGGACACTACGCGACGGGCGGGCCACCAACCGTAGGGGCGGCCCTTGTGGCCGCCCCTCTGAACATCACAGCCGCAGCCATCGCCGCACGGGGTTGTCGACGATGTACTGGCGAAGCGCGGCGAGCTCAACGGCGTCTCGAATGACGTGCTCGTAGAAGCTGCGTTGCCAGAGCCGCCGATCGAACCGTGGCCATCCGAGACGTCTGACACCGTCGATGTACGCGACGGTCGATGTCGACTTGAATGCGGCGATGACGTCGCTGAGCGAGACGTGCGATGTCGCACGTTCCGCGACGCGTCGCAGATGGACGATGCCGTGAACGTGATCGGGCATCACGATGAACGTGCCGAGCTGGACATTCGCGAACCGGTTCGGCAGCGCGTGCCAATGCGCCGCCACCATGTCGCCTGCGGCTGTTACGCGCATCTGTCCATTCACGATCTCGCCAAATCGCTCGCGACGATCATGGACGCACACGGTCACGAAATAGGCGCCCGATCGACGATAGTCGTACCGAGCGAGTCGAAGGCGGCGGCGATCGTGTCGCGCGGGCGGCTCCAGCACGGCCGTCGCACGTGTTCAAGATCCGATCCGCAAGCCGCACCACGCGCATCGGCGATGGGCTGTGTGCGGGCGGCCACAAGGGCCGCCCCTACGGCAGACAGGCGGGAACGCAGAACCCCGCGCGCGTCAATCCAGGTGTACGGAAGCCCCGCGTGGCCTAAAGCCTGCGTAGGGGCGGCCCTTGTGGCCGCCCGCTCTCATCTCACTTCGTAGCCCTTGCGCGCGCGCACGTCGACGCCGCCGCGTTTGACGTGCACGGCGAGCGCGTGGGCGCCGGTGCGCTCGACGCCGGTGGGGGTGTAGGTCAGCACATAACTCGATCGAAATTGATCGAGCGCGCGTTGCAGCGTGTCGCCGAACGTCTCGCCCGGCAGCAGCGACACGACCTGCCCGCCGGTCTCGTTGGCGAGATCGGTGTAGATGCGATCGGCGGGCCGGCGCAGCGGCGTGGCCAGCACGACGCTAATCGCGGCCGTCGTGCGGCGCGCGGTGTCGAGCAGCATGTCCGGCGTGTTGATGCTGATACTGTCCTTGCCGTCCGTGAAGATGACGGCGAACTGACGGCGATCGGGCGGCGCGGCCGAGGCGAGCGACACGGCGAGCGCGTCGAGCACCGCGCTCGCGCCGCCGCTCGTCAGATTCGCGAACGCCGCATCGATCGCCGCCGGCGGCGCGTCGAAGTCGACGAGGCGCTGGATGCGCATGTTGACGGCGACCAGCCGCAAGCGATCCTGCGGCCGGAGGTTCTTGCGCAGGTCGTTGACGGCGCGGCGCAGCTGATCGAGCACGCGTCCGTTCACGCTCGTGCTGACGTCGAGCAGCACGGTGAGATCGATCGGCAGCTTCTCGTAGCTCAGCGCGCCGATCGTCTGCGCGACGCCGTTGTCGGTCAGCTCGAAGTCGGCCTGCGCGAGATCGGGCACCGGCCGTCCGCCGCGCTGCACGGACACGCCGACGGTCACCGCATCGGCATTCGCGCGGAAGACGGCTGCGTCCTGCGCGTCGACACGAACGCCAACACTGACGCCGGCCGCGATCGCGAGGACGGCCGCCACGATCGTGCGCACGTAGCGTCTCATTGCATCCGCTCCCGCAACTGCGCGCGCGCAGTCGAGTACGTGCGATAGTCGCCCACCCAGTACAGCCACCACGGATCGGTGTCGTCGACGCTGGCGGTCTCGATCTGATCGGCGAGCGCCGCCGCCTCGTCGTGCTGGCCGCGGTTGACGAGCAGCGTCATCAGAGCCAGCTGCGCGGCCTGCCCGCGCGGCCACGCGACGAGCGCTGCGCGAAACGCCGCGCTCGCCTCGTCGGGCCGATCGAGCGCACGCAACAACTGGCCGCGAATCACGTCCACGAGATACCGCACCGTCGGATCCGGCGCGGGCGTCGTCAAGGTCTCAATCGTCTTCAGTCCATCCGCGTAGCGCGCCGCACGGAAATGCAGCCACGCGGTCCGCGCGATCGCTTCGTCGCGCGTGCCGGGAGACGCCGCCGCCGCGGCCAGCGCGTCGAGCGCGCGCTGCTGCCCGTCAGGAATGTCCTTCGCGGGCTCGCGCACCGGCGCCAGCGCGCTCTCGCCGAGGCGGACCTGCTGATCGCGAATCACGCCGACCGCGAGCGCGAAGCGCGGATCGGCCGGACAACGCTCCGCCGCGCGCATGATGAACGTCGCGCCGGTGGAGGGCTCGAACAACCCTTCGAGCCCTTCGGTCGCGACGCGCAGCCACGCGCATTCGAACGGGTCGTTCGGCTGCGGCTGCCGCACCTGCAGCGCGTACTCGGCGATCAGACGCGCGGCTTCCCGTTTGGTGAAGATCGACTCCACGCGCATGCCCGCCGCCGCGAGATCGAGCGCGAACACAGCGCGGCGGCGTGGCGAGGCCGGCCACGGATCGCCGCCCTCGCGGAAGGCGCGGATGACGGCTTCGCCCTTCGATCCCACCATCGCCTTCGCGATCGCCGTGCGATCGTCGCGATCGAACGCGTCGGCCAGCGGGCGTATCTCCGGCACGACCGGCGCCGCGGACGCCGCCGCTGTCGCGGCCGCAGGCGCCGATGCGGGGCGATCGGCCACCTCGACGACGGCCGGCGCCGGCCCCGGCTTCTGCGGAAGAATCCACGATCGTCCGCGCACGGTCAGCCGCTTGTCGCGCACGCGCACGCGCATCTCGTGCGCGCGCCCATCGCGATCGCCGGGGGTCGACTCGACGCCGAGCAGGTAGTACGCCGACGTTTCGCTGAGAATGCGATCGAAGGCGAAGTGGCCGTCGCCCGACGCCACGCGGAAGAGCGATCCGCCCGCGCGTCCGGAGAACTCGTCGAGCCACTGTTTATACAAGTCGCCTTCGCGACGGACGTCCGGCACGCCGCGTGGTGCGGATCGCGTCTCGGCCGAGATCATCTTGCGGAGCGACGGATCGATGAACAGCGTGTAGACGCTGACGTCGGCCGCCGCGGCGGTCTTGCCGACCTGCGTGCCCGCTTCCTGATTGTCGGGCCGCGCGCCAGGCACATCCGCCGTCACGAAGCCGCCGCTCACGAGCACGACCGTCTTGCGCAGCGGGACCTTGCCGAGCTCGCGAATGAGCGCGCTCAACGTGCCCGCGCTCATCTGCGCCATCGCCTCGTCGTGCATCAGCCCGCCGGTGACCTCGGCGTCGAGCCGAATCAAGCACGTCACGTCGCCGTGGCACAACGTGTCCATGAGCTGCGACGCCTGGGGTGTTGGACGGCCCAGGGTCCACGTGGAGAGATCGACGAGCTCGGCCGGCGTGAGCTGAAACTCGCCTTCGGGCGGCGCGTCGCGCTGGACGACGATCTTGCCAAGCGCACGGACGATCGCGTCGTGATCCGTCGTCGGGTCGATCTTGATCCCCCTCGGATATGCAAACAGCCCGACTTCGTCGTCGGCCGGCAGCTTCTCGATGAACGCGCGCGCCGATGCGAGGATCGGCACGGCGGTCGCGGCGTCGAAACTGTACGTATCGATCGCCATGATGACGATGCGCCGCGGCGGCACGATCGACGACGAGTCGCTCGCGCCGGCGATCGTCGTCACGGTCTTCGCCGACGGCGCCGCGCTCGTGGTGCGATGGTCGATGAGATCGACGGAGACGACGCGGCGCTTCTTGCCGTCAATCGTCACGTCGAACTGATCGAGCGTCAGCCCGTCGACGGGATGCCCGTCGCCGTCGACGACCTGCACGTCGATGGGAATCAGATCGACGCCCGAGCGGAACGTCGGCGTCTGCGGCGCTGCGGCCAGCCACACTGCCGCCGCCCAGCAGACACCCGCCGCCACGCCTGCGCCAACCGCCGCCGTCATCCACCGTCTCATAGATGCGTCCGAATGGGACGAATTCTATCCCGCACCGCGTCCGTTGCCGCACCCATTCGAGTATCGTGTCCAGACGCGCCCTCGCCATGCCCGCACCGCCCGTCTATCGCTTCGGAGAAGCCGAGCTCGACCTCGGCACGTACCAGCTTCGCCGCGCCGGTGAGGTCCAGGCGCTCGAGCCCAAAGCGATCGAGGTCCTGCGTCTGCTCGTCGAGCGCGCGCCGAACGTCGTCGAGAAAGAAGACATCTTCGCGATCGTTTGGACGGACACGGCCGTCACCGACAACGCGCTGACGCGCATCATCGCGCAGCTTCGCCGCGCGCTCGGCGACGATGCGCGAGAGCCGCGGTACATCGCGACGATCTCGACGCGCGGCTATCGCGTGTTGCCGCCGGTAGAGATCATCGGCGCGCGTCCGGCGGATCCGCCGCCGCAGATCGACGTGCCGGCGCCCGCGCGATCGCCGCATCTGCGCGCCACGTCCCTCGTCGCGATCGCAGCGGTGCTGACGCTCGTCGCGCTCGGCGTCTGGCTGGCCATCCGCGCGCGCACGACGGCGACAACGGGCGCGCCGGACGTCGCGACGATGGCGTCGCTGTCGCCGATTCCGATGACGCCGCCGGGCGGCTTCGGCGGCTTCATGACGTTCTCGCCGGACGAGGACAGCATCGCCTTCGCGTCGGATCGCACGGGCACGATGGAGGTGTACGTCCAGGGCCTCGCCGAAGGATCGCGGCCGACGGCGCTCACGTCCAACGGCCGGCAGAACGTGCAGCCCGTGTGGTCGCCCGATGGACGCTTCATCGCGTACCACGAGATGGCCGGCAACGGGATCTGGATCGTCCCGTCGCGCGGCGGCGTCGCGCGCCAGCTCTCGCCGTTCGGCGCGCATCCGTCGTGGTCGCCCGACGGCAAACGGATCGCGTTCCAGTCGCAGCGGATGACGGACTTCAACTCCGGCGGATCGTTCGGTGCGACGTCGACGATCTGGATCGCCGATGCCGACGGCCGGACGCCGCCCTCGCCGGTGACGCAGCTCGGTCAGCCGGCCGGCGCGCACGGCATGCCCGCGTGGTGGCCGGACGGCCGGCACATCGTGTTCGCCGTCAACGGGCTCGCCGGCGTCAGCGCGCAGCCGACGTTGTGGACCGTCGACACGCAGGGCGGCGCACCGGCGCAACTCAGCGCCGATCGCATGATGTCGCCGGAGTTCGCGATCGCGCCCGACGGACGCGGCATCTACTTCAGCGCGGCCGGCACGCACGCGATCTGGTGGCTGCCCGTCGTCGATCCCGAACGGCCGGCCGGCGCGCCGCGGCCGACAGGCCTGCCGGTCACGGGCGACGGGTTGTCGAACATCACGGTCTCGCCCGACGGACGGCACATCGGATGGACCGCCAACGATCCCAGCGCGACGATCTGGGAAGCGCGCGTGGCACCGGGCCGGCACGATCCGCCGACGTCGCTCGTGCGGATTCAAGACATCGGCTGGCGCGCGGGCTCGCCGACCGTGTCCGCCGACGGGCGTATCGCCTTCATCGGCTATCACAGCAAAGGCGGCGGCCAGATCTATGTGATCGATCGCGATGGGCACTCGCAGCAAGTGACTACCGATCGCGGCGATCACGGCGGGCCGTTGTGGATGGCGGACGGCAAGACGCTGGCGATCCTCGCCAATCACGGCGACGGCGCGGGCTACTGGACGCTCGATCCGGAGACGGGTCACGAGCGTCTGCTCTTCCGTCTCAGCGCGCTGCCGGTGCCGCCGAACGTGCAATCGCAGATGCGCGGCCCGAACGCAGGCGTCTGGCTCACGTCCGACCTGTCGAAGGCCGCGGTCGCCTACGTCCGCGACGGCATTCCCAATCTCTGGACGATCGCGCTCGGCCCTGACGGTCCCGTCGGCCCGTTCGTCCAGCGCACGTTCGAGAAAGACGGCGCGTCCTTCGCGTCGTGGTCGCCGGACGGGCGCCGATTCATCTATCAGTGCACCGACGGACCGAACACGCATCTCTGCCTGGCGGACGCCGACGGCTCGAATCGCCGCCAGATCACGCACGACGATGGCCAGAATTTCATCGGCGGATGGACGCCCGATGGCGAGACGTACGTCTTCGCGGCAAGGCGACAAGCCGTCTGGAACGTCGCCACCGTCTCGTTGACGTCCGGCGAGGTGCAGCAGGTGACGTCGTTCACCGGGCCGCGCTTCTACGTCCGCTATCCGACCTGGGATCCCGCCAACAGCCGCATCGTCTTCGAGCGATTCGAAGTGCAGGGGACCGCCTGGTCCGTCGATCTGCCGCCGCCCGTCACCGCTCGCGCGGCTGGACGATCATGTAGCGCTGGCGACTGTTGAACGACACGCTCGAGAACAGATCCAGCGGCAACAGACCATCGGCGAGCTCGGCGCCGCCGGACGCCGGCACGACGCCGGCGAGCGGATCGCAGATCCACGCGTCGCCGACGCGAATCGTGCGCAGCCTCACGGCTTGCGCACTGACGCGGCCGGCCATCGATGCGAGCTCGAATGCGGCCGGGCGAACGCCGGTCGCGACGATCGGATCCGCAGGACGATCGAACAGCACGAGCGCGTCCGCTCCTGAGTCGGGGACGAGACGCAGCGCTCCGTCAGCCGTTTCCGGTCGCGGCACCTCGATCACGAATCGTCCGGCCGCCGGCACCAGCGGCACCCGTACGCCCGGCCGCTCGTCAAGATCGCGCTCCCAGATCAACGCCGATCGGCGATAGTCCAGCGTGTAGTCGAATCGCGCCAGGAAGTCCTGGCCGATCACGCCGGCGATGCCGTCGCCGAGCACGCCGGCTGCCGCGGCCGTGAGCGACGTCGCGAGCAGCTCGTCCACCGCTGCCGAGCCGATCGTCACGTGAGTCAGACGGACGACCAGCGCGTCGGCCTGGCCGGTGGAGGTCGTCAGCACGGTGCGCGCCACGGGCACGGCGCCCATCGACGCGGCGAACGTGTCACGCACCGCCGTGTGCGTCGAGCCGGTGTCGACGAGGAACCGGTACGGTCCGGCGCCATCGACGAAGACCGGCACGGCGATCGCGCCGGGCCGATGGTCGAGGAACGGCACGACGTGGCCGTCTGTCAGCCGTTCGGTCGTCTGCGGCAGGGCGAAGACGACGACGGGCGCGAGCAAGGTGAGCAGGATGGGCAGCGAGCGCACCGGGACCTCCTGTGAAAGCGAAGGCCAGGGTGCGTCGTAGATAGAAGACGAGTCGTGATGGGGCGGTGATGTTCCGGCGATGGTTTGACGAGGTCATACTCCCCCACCATGAAAGGCATCGATCGCCCAAAATCCGTGAGGGACGGAGCCGTCCGGCGACGGTATAGTTTTGTGGCGACCCGCCTTCCCCATCGTCCCGAAGCGGTCCTGGAGTGATTGTGTTCAATTCGTCCCGAGTGTGGTGTGTCTCCGTTGTCGTTGCCGCGATTGCCGTTACGTCAGCCTGTTCTTCGAGCGGCAGCTCCGGCGCACCGGGCGGGGGCGGCGGACGCGGAGGGCGTGGCGGCGCGGCGGGTGCGGCCGCACCCGTCGTCGTGGGAACGGTCCTCCAGAAGGACGTGCCGGTCGACATCGCGGCGATTGGCAACGTCGAGGCCTACTCGACGATTAGCGTCCGGTCGCAGGTCTCGGGCGTCATCACGGAGGTCAAGGTCGACGAAGGCAGCTTCGTCAAGGCCGGCGACCACCTGCTGACCATCGATCAGCGCCCCTACGAGGCGGCGCTCGCGCAGGCGGAAGCGAACTTCACGCGCGACCAGGCGCTGCTGACGCAGGCCCAGGCGCAGCTCACGCGCGACGCGGCCAACGCGGACTACACGAAGGGCGTCGCCGCCCGGCAGGTCCAGCTCGCGGATCGCGGCATCGTCTCGAAAGACCTGCTCGACCAGTCGACCGCCGCGGCCGATGCGTCGGCGGCGGCCGTCAACGCCGATCGCGCGGCCGTCGACAGCGCGCGCGCGCAGCTCGTCGCGCAGCAGGCGCTGGTCGACACGGCCAAGCTCCAGCTCAACTACACGGTGATCCGGTCGCCAATCGCGGGCCGCACCGGCAGCCTGAGCGTCAAGACCGGCAACCTGGCGACGGCCAACTCGACCGAGCTGCTGACGATCACGCAGATCGAGCCGGTGTTCGTGACCTTCGCGATGCCGGCGCTGCAGCTGCCCGACATCAAGCGGCACTTCTCGCGCGGCGAGCTCGCGGTCACGGCCACGCCGCAGGACACCGACGCCAAGCCGATCGAAGGCAAGCTCTCGTTCGTCGACAACATCGTCGACGCGGCCACCGACACGATCAAATTGAAGGCGCGCTTCGAGAACGCGGATCACGCGCTGTGGCCTGGCCAGTTCGCGCGCGTCAGCCTGCGGTTGACGACGCTGCCGAACGCGATCGTCGTGCCGGCGCAGGCGCTGCAGACGGGCCAGGACGGCCAGTTCGTGTTCGTCGTCAAGGCCGATGACACGGTCGAACAACGCACGGTGACGGCCGGCCAGACCGCGGGACCGGACGTCGTGATCACACAGGGCCTCAAGCCTGGAGAGACGATCGTGCTCGAAGGTCAGCTGCGTCTCGAGTCCGGCACGCACATCACGCGCGCCAATCCGCAGACCGGCGAAGCGCCGCCCGCGGGTGGACGTGGCGGCCGGGGCGGACGCGGACGCGGCACTGGCGGCGGCCAGGCCAATGGCGGCAACGGCCAGGAGGCCGCGCGCGGCGGCCGGCAATGAACCCGTCTGAAATCTTCATCCGGCGCCCGATCGCGACCAGCCTGCTGATGGTCGCGATTGCGATGTTCGGCATCATCGCGTACGTCGAGCTGCCGGTGAGCGATCTGCCGTCGGTCGAGTACCCGACGCTCAACGTCGGCGCGAACCTGCCGGGCGGCGATCCCAACACGATGGCGACGGCGGTCGCGAGCCCGCTCGAGCGGCAGTTCACGACGATCGCCGGCGTCGACTCGATGGTGTCGAGCAGCGGCACGGGCAACACGAACATCACGCTGCAGTTCGATCTCGGCCGGAACATCGACAGCGCGGCCGTCGACGTGCAGACGGCCATCGCCGCCGTCATGCCGATGCTGCCGGCGACGATGACGTCGCCGCCGTCGTTCCGCAAGAACAACCCGAACGACTCGCCGATCCTCTTCCTGAACCTGGTCTCGGAGACCGTCCCGCTGCCGATGCTGGACGACTTCGCGGAGAACATCATCGCGCCGCGCATCTCGATGGTCAGCGGCGTGTCGCAGGTGCAGGTCCAGGGCACGGCGAAGTACGCCGTCCGCGTGCAGATCGATCCGGACAAGCTGCACTCGCAGGGCATCGGCCTCAACGAGATCAGCAACGCGATCACCAACTGGAACGTGAACCTGCCGACGGGCCAGCTCTCCGGCGCGGCGCGCAACTACACCATTCGCGCCGCGGGCCAGCTGAACAACGCCGCGGAGTACCGGCCGATCATCGTCTCGTACCGGCGCGGGCTGCCCGTCCGGCTCGACCAGGTCGCGAACGTCATCGACAGCACGGAGAGCACGTTCAGCGCGGCGTGGTTCTACTCGAAGAACGACAAGGGCGTGCCGACGTCGCAGCGCGCGATCTCGCTCTTCGTCATGCGCCAGCCGGGCACGAACACGATCGACGTCACCGACCGCGTGCTCGCGCTGCTGCCGACGTTCGAGGAGCAGCTGCCGCCGTCGGCGCACCTCATCGTGCGCGGCGACCGGTCGAAGACGATCCGCGCGTCGTTCGAGGACATCAAGGTCACGATGCTCGCGACGCTCGTGCTCGTCGTCGGCGTCATCTATCTGTTCCTGCACAACGGATCGGCGACGCTGATCCCCGCGCTGGCGCTGCCGTTCTCGATCCTCGGCACGTTCACGGTGATGGAGCTGCTGGGCTACAGCCTGGACAACATGTCCATGATGGCGCTCATCCTCTGCATCGGCTTCGTCGTCGACGACGCGATCGTCATGCTCGAGAACATCGTGCGCCACATGGAGGCCGGCGACAGCGCGCTCGAGGCGGCGCTCAAGGGCTCGCGCGAGATCGGGTTCACGATCCTGACGATGACGACGTCGCTGGCGGCGGTCTTCATCCCGATTCTGTTCATGGCGGGCGTGCTCGGCCGCTTCTTCCGCGAGTTCGCCGTCACCATCACGACGGCCATCCTGATCTCCGGCCTCGTCTCGATCACGCTCACGCCGATGCTGTGCAGCCGGTTCCTGCGCGTCTCGTCGCTGCACGCCAAGCGCGGCCTCGACGCGATGCTCGAGCGCGGCTTCGCGCTCCTGCAGCGCGCCTACGCGCGCAGCCTCGCGCTCGTCCTGCGCCACCGGCCGGCCATGCTCGTCGTCTTCGTCGCGGTCCTGCTCGGCACGGTGCGGATGTACCAGATCATCCCGACGGGCTTCATCCCGGATCAGGACAACGACACGCTGTTCGTCAGCCTGCGCGCCGCGCAGGGCACGTCCTACTACGACATGTCCCGCTGGCTGCGGCAAATCTCCGACATCGTCATCAAGAATCCGAACGTCGATTCGTTCATGGCGAACATCTTCGGCGGATCGGCCAACAACAGCCGCGTGCAGGTGCAGCTCATCCCGCGCGCCCTGCGCAAGGACACGGCGCAGCAGATCGCGCAGCAGATCCAGGCGCAGACGGCCAACTTCGCGGGCTTCCGCACGTTCGTCTCGCTGCCGCCGGCGATTCAGATCGGCGGCCGCCGCGGCAACCAGAACTACAGCCTGATGCTGCAGAGCCTCGATCAGAACGAGCTCTACGCCTGGGCGCCGCGCGTCGAGGACGCGCTGAACGAGCAGGTGCCGGAGATCCAGAGCGTCTCGACCGACGTCGAGATGCAGAGCCCGCGCGTGGACCTCGTCATCGACCGCGACAAGGCCGCGGCCGTCGGCCTGAATGCGACGCAGATCGAGAACACGCTGTCGACTGGATTCGGATCGACGTGGGTGTCCACGATCTACGGGCCGTCGAGCCAGTACCGCGTCCTGCTCGAGCTCGCGCCCGAGTATCAGTCGCACACCGACGCGCTGAAGAACATCGCGTTCAAGACCAACAGCGGCGAGATGGTCCCGCTCGACGCCGTCGTGAAGTACCAGCCGTCGGTCGGACCGCAGTCGATCAACCACTCGGGCCAGCTGCCGTCGGTCTCGGTCTCGTTCGGGCTCAAGCCCGGCATCTCGCTCGGCCAGGCCACGGCGCACGTGAAGGAAGTGGCCGATCGTCTTCTGCCGGCCACGGTCACGACGAGCTTCGAGGGCTCCGCCAAGGTGTTCCAGGAGTCGATGACGAACCTCGGCCTGCTGCTCTTCATCGCGATCGGCGTCGTCTACATCGTGCTCGGCGCGCTCTACGAGAGCTACATCCATCCGATCACGATTCTCTCGGGCCTGCCGTCGGCGGGGCTCGGCGCGCTGCTCACGTTGTACATCTTCGGCAACGAGCTGAACGTCTACTCGTTCGTCGGCCTCATCCTGCTGATCGGGCTCGTGAAGAAGAACGCGATCATGCAGATCGACTTCGCGCTCGACGCCGAGCGCCGGCTCGGCAAGTCACCCGCCGACGCGATCCACGAAGGCTGTCTGATCCGCTTCCGGCCGATCATGATGACGACGATGGCGGCGCTGCTGGGCGCGGTGCCGATCGCGCTGGGCTACGGCGCGGGCGGCGAAGCGCGGCGGCCGCTCGGCCTCGCGGTCGTCGGCGGGCTGCTCATCTCGCAGCTCATCACGTTGTATCTGACGCCCGTCGTCTACACGTATCTCGCGACGCTCGTGCGGACGCGGCGCATTCCTGACACGGCCACAGCGGCCCCAACGGTCTCATGAACATCTCCGAAGGATTCATCAAACGGCCGATCGCCACCAGCCTGCTGATGGCGGCGATTGCGCTGTTCGGCGTGGTCGCCTATCGCTCGCTGCCGGTGAGCGATCTGCCGAACGTCGACTTCCCCACGCTGCTCGTCACCGCCCAGCTGCCCGGCGCCGGCCCGGAGACGATGGCCTCGTCGGTCGCCACGCCGCTCGAAAATCAGTTCTCGCTGATCGCCGGCTTGAAGTCGATGACGTCGGTCAACTCGCTCGGATCGACGCAGATCACGCTCGAGTTCGATCTCGATCGGCCGCTCGACGGCGCGGCGGTCGACGTGCAGTCCGCGATCACGCAGGGCGGCCGTCTGCTGCCACAGGGCATGCCGACGCCGCCGACGTTCACCAAGGTGAACCCGGCCGACCAGCCGATCCTCTATCTCGTCGTCACGTCGAGCACGCTGCCGCCGTACACGCTCGACGAGTACGCCGAGACGCGCATCGCGCAGCGCATCTCGATGGTCACCGGCGTCGCGCAGGTGCAGGTGCTCGGCAGCCAGAAGTTCGCCGTGCACGTGCAGCTCGATCCGCACGCGCTGGCCGCGCGGCAGATCGGCATCAACGAGATCGAGACGTCGCTGCGCAACTGGAACGTCAACGTGCCGACCGGCACGATCGTCGGCCCGCACAAGGCGTTCACGCTGCAGGCCACGGGACAGCTCACGAGCGCGAGCCAGTACAAGGACATGATCGTCGCGTACCGCAACGGCGCGGCCGTGCGGCTCGGCCAGCTCGGCGACGTCGTCGACGGCGTCGAGGATCGCTACACCGGCTCGTGGCTCTACGCGAAGGACGCCGACGCGGTGCCGGCGATCACGCTCGGCATCCAGCGCCAGCCCGGCACGAACACGATGGCGGTGGCCGACGCGGTCAAGGCGCTATTGCCGCAATTCCGCGCGGAGCTGCCGCCCGGCGTGCACATGGAAGTGCTCTACGACCGGTCGGACACGATCCGCGAGTCGTACCATGACGTCCAGTTCACGATGGCGCTGACGCTCGCGCTCGTCATCTTCGTCATCTACGTGTTCCTGCGGAACGTGTGGGCGACGGTCATCCCCAGCCTCGCGCTGCCGTTCTCGATCATCGGCACGTTCTCGGTCATGTACATGCTGGGCTACAGCCTCGACAACCTGTCGATGATGGCCCTCATCCTCTCCGTCGGCTTCGTCGTCGACGACGCGATCGTCATGCTGGAGAACATCTACCGGCACGTCGAGATGGGCGAGGATCCGCTGACGGCGTCGCTCGTCGGCTCGCGCGAGATCGGCTTCACGATCGTGTCGATGACGCTGTCGCTCGCGGCGGTCTTCATTCCCGTACTGTTCATCTCGGGCGTGCTCGGCCGGCTGTTCCGCGAGTTCTCCGTCACGATCTGCGTTGCGATCCTGATCTCCGGCGTCGTGTCGGTGACGCTCACGCCGATGCTGTGCAGCCGCTTCCTCCGACGGCCGTCATCGCACGAAGGCGGCAAGTTCGGCCAGTGGTCCGAGCGCAACTTCGAGCGCCTGCTCGGCGCCTACGATCGCACGCTGCAGGTCGTGCTGCAGCACCGCAGCGCGACGATGATCGCGTTCGTCGTCGTGCTCGTGCTCACCGGCGTGCTGTTCGTGCTCGTGCCGAAGGGCTTCATCCCGGATCAGGACACGGATCAGATCGCGGTCGTGACGGAAGCCGCGGCGGGCACGGCGTTCGACAAGCTCGTCGAATATCAGGGACAGGTCGCCGAGACGATTCGGAACAACCCGAACGTCGACGCGCTCGTGTCCACCGTCGGCGGTTCGGCCGCGCAGACGCTCGGCGGCCCGAACCTCGGGCAGATCGTCGTCCATCTGAAGCCGCGCAGCGAGCGCAGCCGCTACGCGAACGAGATCATCCAGGACCTGCGGCCCGCGCTCGGCCAGATTCCGGGCATGAAGGTCTACCTGCAGAATCCGCCGACGATCCGCATCGGTGGCCAGGTCAGCAAGAGCCTCTATCAGTACTCGATGCAGTCGCCGGATCGCGAGACGCTCTACAAGACGGCGCGCGAGCTGATGAAGGCGCTGCGCGACGATCCGGGTCTCGAGGACCTGACGAGCGATCTCGAGCTGAACAGCCCGCAGGTCGACGTGCAGATCGATCGCGACAAGGCCGCGGCGCTCGGCGTGACCGCCAACGCGATCGAGAACGCGTTCTACGACGCGTACGGCACGAAGTGGGTGTCGACGATCTACGGCGCGGCGAACGAGTATCGCGTGCTGCTCGAGCTCAATCCGAAGTACCAGGCCGACCCGACGGCGCTCTCGCTGCTCTACTTCAAAGCATCGCCGGGCGCGGCGGCGCCGCAGGCGGCGATCATCGAAGCCGCGGCGCCCGGCGCCACGGGCGGCGGACCGGTCGTCCCGCTCGACACGCTGGCGACCGTGCGTCAGATCGTCGGCGCGCAGGCCGTCAATCACTTCGGCCAGCTGACGGCGGTGACGCTGTCGTTCGGCTTGGCGCCAGGCGCGCACCTCGGCACGGTGCTCGATCGCGTCGAGCGCACGGCCGCGCGCGTGCTGCCGGAGCACGTCAGCGGCCAGTTCCAGGGCGCGGCCCAGGCGTTCCAGAGCTCGCTCGGCAATCTCGCGATCCTGCTCGTGATCGCGATCATGGTCGTCTACATCGTCCTGGGCATCCTCTACGAGAGCTACATCCACCCGCTGACGATTCTCTCGGGCCTGCCGTCAGCCGCGTTCGGCGCGCTCGTCACGCTCATCGTCTTCCGCATCGATCTCAACATCTACGCGTTCGTCGGCATGATCATGCTCATCGGCATCGTCGAGAAGAACGCGATCATGCAGATCGACTTCGCGCTCGAGGCCGAGCGCAGCGGCATGTCGCCCGAGCAGGCGATCTACAAGGGCTGCTTGATCCGCTTCCGGCCCATCATGATGACGACGATGGCCGCGCTGTTCGGCGCGGTGCCGATCGCGCTGGGCTACGGCGCCGGCGGCGAAGCGCGGCAGCCGCTTGGCCTCGTCGTGATCGGCGGCCTCGTGTTCTCGCAGCTCGTCACGCTCTACCTGACGCCGGTCGTCTACACCTACATGGCGCAGTTCCAGGCGTGGCTGCACCGCAACGCGCCGGCGCAGGCGGCGGTCCCGACGCATCAGTAACAGCATGCCGGGCCGCCACAAGGGCAGCCCCTACGCGGGCTACGGACTACAGGCTACGGGCTACTCGTCGTAGGGACGGCCCTTGTGGCCGCCCGCCTTCGGCTCCTCACTCTTCCCGCAACGCCTCCGCCGGATCGATCCGCAACGCGCGTACGACGGCCGCGCTGCTGACGACGATGGTGATGAGCACGAGCGCAACGACACTCGGACCGGACGCACGGAGATTCAGCGGCGACAGGCCCAGCAACAGCGCGCGCATCACCAGCGCCGTCGCCATGGCGATCGCCAGACCGATCCCCGATCCGATCGCCGCAATCACGAGCGCCGGCTGCGCGATGAGCCGCGCGACCTCGATGCTCGACGCGCCGATCGCCATCCGGATGCCGATCTCCTTCGCGCGGCGCTTCACGTTGTAGCTCAGCATCGCGTGCAGTCCGGCCGCCGCCAGCGCCAGCACGAGGCCGCCGAGCGCGAGCGCGTACCAGGTCACCTCCCGATAGCCTCGAAACGACTCCTGCGTGCGCTCATCGAAGGACTCGATGCGCCCGATCGGGACCAGCGGATCGGCAGCGGCAATTGCGTCGCGCATCGCCTGCTCCGCCATCGCGCGATTGCGGGCACGAGCGACGATGGTGAGCGTGAGCGGGGGCTTTGCGGGCAGCGGCGCGTACAGCATCGGCACGGGCTGTCCGCCACCCGATCGTTCAGTGTCAGCGACGACGCCAACGATACGCGCGAGTTGGCCGTTGGGGCGTCGAATCTCGGTGCCAATCGCCGCTACCGGATCGCTGCTCAGCGCAGACGCGAGCGCGACATTGACGACGACGTCAGGGCCGACCGCGCCGGTCTCACTGAACCGTCGTCCCGCGAGAAATCTCGTATCTGTCGCGTCGAACCATTCCGGCGTGACGTAGCCACCAGTCGCGTCGTGGCTGACGTTCGGCGCGTCCGTCGTCGTCGCATAGCGCATCGAATGACCCGCCACGCCAAACGTGGCCACCGCGGCATGCTGGATCGACGGCTCCTGTCGAAGACGATCGAGCACGGCGGCGACGAACAGATCCGAGCG
>DASZVJ010000002.1:0-3040 GCA_035547155.1 Vicinamibacterales bacterium | reverse complement strand
CCGAATCCCGACCCCGCTCCGGATCCGAATCCCAATCCTGATCCGAGCCCGACGAATCCGTCACCGGATCCGTCCCCGAACCCGACACCAGACCCGACGCCAACGCCGACACCCAATCCGACGCCCGCTCCAGACCCGCCGAAACCTCCACCACCGCCGCCACCTCCTCCGCCGCCGCCACCGCCGCCCGCGCCGAGTGAGCCGGTGGTCCTCGAGGACGCATTCGGCGGCCGGCCGCTCACCCCGCCTGGACACTGGTGGAGCGAGGACATCAGCCAGGCGCCTGTCGATGCGAGCTCCGACGCGTTCCTCGACTTCATCGGACGCACGCGTGGTCTGCATCCGGACTTCGGGCCACCGCCGTACGGCATCCCGTACGTCGGTGTCGGCGGATCGCAGCCGCGCGTGCCGGTGACGTTCACCGACTACGGATCGGAGAGCGATCGCGGCTTCGGCGGCGTGACCGGCTATCCGATTCCGGAGGACGCGAAGACGCAGCCGAATTTCATCGAGGGCGGCACGCCGGGCGGCGGGTCTAGCGGCGATCGCCATCTGCTGATCGTCGATCGCGATCGCTGGGTGTTGTTCGAGCTCTACGCCGCACGCTGGAATGGCAGCGCGAACCGCTGGGAAGCCGCGTCCGGCGCGATCTTCGATCTCAACAGCCTGATGCGGCGGCCGGAAGGCTGGACGTCGGCCGATGCCGCGGGCCTCGCGATCCTTCCCGGTCTCGTGCGCTACGACGAAGCGAACAGCGGCCGCGACATTCCGCACGCGTTTCGTGTGACCGTACGCGCGACCAATGGCTACGTGTGGCCCGCATCGCACAGCGCGGGCTCGCGCGGCGGCGCGCTGCCTTTAGGCGCGCGCCTGCGGCTGAAGGCGTCGAAAGATCTCTCGAGCTATCCGCCTGCCGTCCAGCGCATCTTCCGCGCGATGCAGGTCTACGGCCTCATCGTCGCGGACAACGGCTCGGACATGTACATCAGCGGATCGATGGACGGCCGCTGGAACAACGACCAGTTGAACCCGGCGTTCGCGTCGCTCAAGGCTGGCGATTTCGAGGTGATTCAGCTGGGATGGCGGTGACGCGGCCGGCTTTCAAGGCACAATGATTCGGACAGCGTGACATCCGCCGACCTTCGCCCGCTGGAACGGTCGCTCCTCATCGCCGCCTGCTGCGCCGCGCCCGTGGTCCTGTTTCTGATCGTCTACGTCGTACTGCCGAACCACGGGCTGATGATCGACGACTACGCGTGGATCCTGCAGAGCCGCGTCCGCGCGATCGACGATCTGCTCGGTCTCTTCACGCATAGCAGTGGCTTCTACCGGCCCATCGTCGGCGTGAGCTTCGCGTTGAACAACGCGATCGCCGGTTCGCACGTCGCGTCGTACGGCATCGTCAACGTCGCGATCGCGCTGGCCTGCGCCGCGGCGATTCGATCGCTCGGCCGCGCGCTGGGTCTCGCACGCGGCGCCGCGTTGTTCATGGCGTGCGTGTGGCTGCTGAACTTTCAGGGCATTCGCACGGCCGTGCAATGGGTCAGCGGACGAAGCGAGCTGCTGCTCGTCCTGTTCCTCGCGCTCTCAGCCACGGCGCTCGTGCGTCATCGCCTCGTCGCAAGCGTGGTATGGCTCTCGCTCGCGCTGTTCACGAAAGAAGAAGCCATCGTCTTTCCGGCGATCCTCCTTGTGTGGATGTACCTGCTGAGAAAGGACGGCCGGTGGACGCGCACGTCGCTCGTCACATGGACCGTCGGCACCGCCGGCGTCGCGCTTCTGTATCTGTTGGCGCGGCATGCGGCGGGCGCGATCACGCCAGCAACCGCGCCCGAGTACTACCGTTTCACGTTCGCGCCGCAAACGATCTGGCGCCACGCGTACATCTATGCGGATCAGATCCTGACGTTCCCGCTGCTCGTCACTGGCGTCGCGACGCTGCTGCTCGGCCGGGCTTTCGATGCTGGAATTCGAACTTCGAAACCTGCGTCGGTCGCCTGCGCTCTCGGCGCACTCTGGGTGCTCGGCGGCTACGCGCTCACGCTGTTCGTGCCGGTACGCTCAGATCTCTACTCATGTCTGCCGTCAGTCGGCGTCTGCTTGGTCGCCGCAGTCTGGTGCGAGCGGGCGTGGCAGCACGCGTCGACTTCGCGCCGGACGCGAGCACTCGCGGCGATCCTCGTCGCATGCATCGTGCTGAGCCCGGTCTACTACCTTCGGACGCGCAGCCGATCGCGTCTGATGGCGTTCGGTGCGCAGGCGCTGAACGACATCGAGCAGGCTGTGGCGACGCTGCCGTCAGGGTCGGAGGTCGTCATCTACGACGATCCCGACGCGCGCGCCACGAACACGCCGAATCTGGAAGACGCGTTCGGCAGCATGTTCGACGAGGCGTACGAGCTGGTCAGCGGACGACGGATGCAGTTTCGAATCGAGGTACCTGATGACGCCGGACCTGAAAGCGCGTTGCGATTGCAGCTCGTCGATGGACGAGTTCGCGCGTGGGATGACGGGTCGACGCGCTAACGCGGCGCGCTACGTCTGCGTCGCTTGGCCCGGCAGCGCTTTGCCCTTCGCGCGGCGCATCGTCAGCCAGATCAGGATGATCAGCAGTGTCACGGCCGCGGTGAAGGCGCCGGCGAACAGCCAGAGCGTGCGATAGAGGATCGACTCGGAGTCCATGCGGACGTCCATCGCGATCGGCACGCCGGCGCGGCGGTCCTTGAAGCGCTGCTCCCACGTGAGGATGTTGCCGCGATCGATGTCGCCGTTCGATCCGTCCTCGAGCCGCTTGACGTTGTGATAGATGATGCGACTCGGCAGGTGCAGCTTGAACGCGACCAGCTCGTCGCCGGTCCAGTTCACGCTGCCGGGATTCACGCCCGCCGCGGCGCCGACGGTCTGCGCGTAGTGAATCACGTTGCCCGTGCGCTCGAACGTGTACGTCGACCACGAGAGCGGCTTGCACGTCTGCAGCTGCCGCACGTCAGGCGCCGCCACGCGGATCTGCACGAAGCGGCGGCCACGCCGCACCCACGGC
>DASZVJ010000001.1:0-10317 GCA_035547155.1 Vicinamibacterales bacterium | reverse complement strand
GCGCCGTGTGCCAGCATGTGCGCGTGTGCCGCCGCGATGTCCGGCACGCCCCAATAGGCCACGGCGTTGTCGCCGACCTTGACGCGCGCGGCGTTCGGATCGAGCCCGAGCTCGTATCCGCCAATCTCGAAGCCCACGTAGAACGGCTGGTCGAAGTACGGCGCGACGCCAAACGCCGACGTGTACCACGCCTTCGCCTTGGCCAGATCGGGCGCGTGATAGATCACAGTTCTCAGTCCAAGAAACATGACGGCTCCCTCGTGCGGAAGGCGGAGCGCAGCCAGCAGGCGCCGCGCACACGTCTTCCACGTGTTCGCGTTCGCCTACATCTGCAGTCCTGCGAAAGGGGCGGCAGGTAGGGGCCCCTGGTTGACGATCGAATCAGGGCCCCGCTAGGAACGGCAGAAGCCTAACACGACCCACGACCAACCTCGCGACAGCCACCGGCTGCGCGCAACTGCGCGCTTTGCACACGCCGTATTACAACTTCGTACATGCGACCAGTCGCAAAGCACACTAAAGACACGCGCGTCAGGTCCGATTTACTGGACTGACCATGACCGCCGTAGCCGAGGCTCCCTTCGTCACGTTCGTCGAGCGACTCATCGGCGTGCTCAGCGCGATTCCGCCGAGCGCCGAATCGAAAGACACGGACGCGTTTCTGCAGAAGCTGGAAGAGTACCGGAACGCCGTGATCGATCCGACGCGCCGGCTCGAAGTGCCCCGCGTCACGGAAGCCTGCGTCACCGCCTGCCAGCGCTATTTCAAGCTGTCGAAGCAATATCACCACGAGCGGGAAGAAGAGCTGAAGGAGCTCATCGGAATCCTGCGCGACGCCGCCAAGATGTCGGTCGGCGAATCGGAAGAGTTCAACGCGCAGGTAATGGCCTCCTCGCAGCGCTTCGACAATCTCGCGCGGCTCGACGACATCCGCGATCTCAAGCGCCAGCTCGTCGCCGAAGTGTCGACGCTGCGTCATACGGTCGAGGAAAAGCAGAAGCGGGACGAGCGTGCGTACGTCGCGCTCAACAGCCGCGTCGAAGCGCTGCAGTCACGATTGAGCGAAGTCGAGGAGGAAGCCTCGACCGATCCGCTCACGCGCATCGGCAACCGCGGCCGCTTCCAGCGCACACTGTCACGCATGATGGACCAGGCGCGCGCCAACGGCACGCCGCTCTCGCTCGCGATGCTCGACGTCGACGACTTCAAGATCATCAACGACACGCACGGCCATCCGATCGGCGATCGCGTGCTGCTCTGCACGGCGCAGTGGCTGTCGAAGGGCCTGCGCCAGACGGACTTCGTCGCGCGCTACGGCGGCGAGGAGTTCGCCGTGCTGCTCGCCAACTCGACGGCCGGCCAGGTCGAAGATCGCCTGCGCCAGGTCCTGGCCGACATCGCGGCCAGCAGCTACGAGTACGAGCTGATGGGCAAGAAGGAGCGCGTGCGCTTCACGCTGAGCTGCGGCCTCACCGACCTGCAGCCGCACGAAGGGGAAGAAGAGTTCATCCAGCGCGCCGACGAGGCGCTCTACGAGGCGAAACGCAAGGGCAAGAACCGCGTCGTCGCCCGCAAGCGCGGAACGCTGAAGAGCCTGCTCTCCTGGGCGTAAGCCAGGCCCTTCCGGGGCACCCGACGTCGTGCTCGATCGCGACCACGCCATCGTCGTCCAGCCGGACATCGTGTTCGTGTCGCACGCACGGCGCGATCGTGGCGCCAAGCTACGGCTCTACGAGCGCTACGGCGTGCGCGAATATTGGCTGGTGACGCCGGACGAGTGGACGATCGAGGTGATCGAGCTCACGCAGGGCACGCGCCACTGCCGCACCTACGACGTCGACACGCCGATCGTCTCGTCCGTACTGCGTCCGCTGGCGTTTTCGACCGACGACGTCTTCGGAGAGATCGGCACGGGAAATACGATCGAGTTTCCCGTCGGATAGCCAGGATTCGCGCGCGCCAGACGACTATCCCCTATTTCAGCGCTGCGATCGTCACCGACGCGCGAATCGTCTCACCGGTCACCGGATCGGTGCCGACGCTGAACTCGACGCTCTGTCCGTCTCTCATCGTCAGCGTGTTACTCACGCCGAAATTCCGGATTGCGAGATCGAACCGCGTCGGGGCCGACGTCGACGTGTCGCCGTTCGCCTGCGAGGCCAGCGAATAGTCCTGCAGATTCAGATGCACTTCGTACGTTGGCGTGTTGCGATCGGTGATCCAGCAATCGATGTTCGTGCCGACGTACTTGTACTCCGGTGACGTCGTCGTCACGCCGTTCTGCGTGCTCGAAATCGCCCGGCCCGTCGGGGCGTCGACTCCCACACGCAAGTTGGTCGAGTTCGGACGACCAGGTTGCGAGGAATTGACCACGAGCGAATACGGCATGGTGCTGATGCGCTTCGTCCCTTGAAAACGCGAGAACACGACGTCCACCTTGAATGTCGGTGAGTCACGCGGCGGCGTGGCGGCTGGCTGTTGCGCCATCGCCGGAACAACGCCCACCAGCAATCCACACACCATGACGAACGCGATTCGGAATGTATTGGACATAGGCCCCCTCTAGGACGCGCCTCCGGCCGGAACCGGAAGCGGCTCGATACGAACGTCTTTCACCGTCACCGGAGCTGGCTCGGGCAACGGGACAATCGTGACGTCTTCGTCAGTCGATCGGGTCGCTCCGATCATCACGCGTCCGTCGCTGACGCCTTTGAGCAGGCGCGCGAGCGCGACCGCCTGGTCGGGTGGCACGAGCACGTCCGGCTCACGTCTCGTCACACGATCCGCCGACGCTGCACGCGCCGTACGACGTGTCACGACGGGCAGTTTCCGCTCGAGTCGCGTGGCGACCGCCGCCTGCTGCATCGATCGAGGCAACGTCGCGCTCGTGGCCACGGGCTGCGGCTGAGCGGTCGCCACGGCTGACGCCGCGCCTGTGCTTCCCGGCCGAAGCAGGACCACAGCCATCACCGCCGCCACCACGGCGCCGCCGGCCACAGCGCCCCATATCCACGCGCGTCGGTGTCCAATCCACCCGGCGCCGCGAGGACGCGACTCCCGCGTCGCCAATCGCACCCGCGCCTCGAACTCCGGCGACGGCTCGATGTTCATCGCCGCGCGCAGCTCGTCCAGCATCTCGTCGCGCTCGTCGGTCATCGCAATCGCTCCTGCAACCGTCGTTTCGCGTCGAACAACCTCGACTTCACCGTGCCTTCGGGAATGCCCAGCAGCGCGGCGACGTCTTTCATGCCATGGCCTTCGATCGCCGCGAGCACGATGACCACCCGCAGCTTCTCGGGTAGCGCATCGATCGCGGTCCACAATCGCATCGAGCGATCGCTGTCGATCAGCTCGCGCTCGGCGTCGACGATCGGCGGCCGCAAGCGCGCGACCGCGTCTTCGCGCGCGTCGCGGCGGCGATGCCCGCGTTTCCAGTCGAGCGCGATCCGGAACGTCATGCGCACGAGCCACGCGCGAAACCGATCGCGCTCGCGCAGCCGCGCGAACGCCCGATGCGCGCGCACGAACGCGTCTTGCGCGATGTCCTCTGCGTCGGATCGATTGCGGACGACGCTGTAGGCGACGCGGACGGCGAGCGTCGAGGATTCGACGAGACGGGATTCGAACTCGCGAGCGGTCTCTTCATCCGCCGTCACGAGGCGTCCCACCAACCGCTCGGCGTATCCATCCATCAGCGCTCGGTGGCTAGACGCCATGGGAGGAGGAATGGTTCGGAGGTGTGCGGCTTGGATGATCGGGCGATCGGGCCGCCACGAGGGCGGCCCCTAGGCAGGCCGCGGGCCGCGGGCTACCCAGTTGTAGGGGCGGCCCCTGTCCCGCCCGTATCGGTTCCGTCGCTGAGGGGCGGCCACGGGGGGCCGCCCTACAGGGCTACTCCGGATCCCGCCACCCTGCGCCGTTCAGCAGACCGGCCGCGGCCGCAGGGCCCCACGTGCCGGGCGCGTATGGGAGCGCCGGCGCGCGATCTTTGCCGAGGACGGGATCGATGACGCGCCACGAGTGATCGAGCTGGTCCGTGCGGGCGAACAGCGTCTGGTCGCCGCGCATCGCGTCGCCAAGCAGCCGCTGATAGGCCGGCAGCGCGTTGGCAGTGTTGCGGCACGCGTCGAGGATGACTTCTTCGCCGATATTCGCGTCGCCCGCCTTCTTCGCGCGCGTGCCGAGCTCGATGACGACGTCCGGGCTCAGCTTGAAGCGCACGTGATTCGACGGCGACAGCGGCACATCGTCGAACACGGCGTGCGGCGGGTGCTTGAGCTGGACGAAGACCTCGGTCGCCGTGACGGGCAGGCACTTGCCGGTGCGGATGAAGATCGGCACGTCGGCCCAGCGCCAGGAGTCGACGCGCAGCCGCATCGCCGCGAACGTCTCGACGTCCGAGTCCGGCGCAACGCCCGCTTCCTGCCGGTAGCCGTCGAACTGGCCGCGCACGACTTCGGCCGGATCGAGCTCACGCATCGCGCGGAAGGCCTGTCCTTTCGCGTCGCGAATCGCTTCGGTATCGTGGCCCGCGGGCGGCTCCATCAGCAGCAGCGCAGCGATCTGCAGCAGGTGGTTCTGGACGACGTCGCGGATCGCCCCAAGCTCGTCGTAGAGCCGGCCGCGATTGCGGATGCCGAACTTCTCCGCCATCGTGATCTCGATGCGCTCGACGTGATCGCGGTTCCACACGGGCTCGAGGAAGCTGTTCGCGAAGCGGAAGTAGACGAGGTTCTGGACCGGCTCTTTGCCGAGATAGTGATCGATACGGAAGATCGCGCGCTCGCGGAAGTGTTTGTGCAGCACGAGGTCGAGCTCGCGCGCGGACGCGAGGTCGCGGCCGAAGGGCTTCTCCACCATCACACGCGCGCCGTCAGCGGCCCCGGCGGCGGCCAGTCCCTGCACGACGTTCGCAAACCCGCTCGGCGGAATCGCGAGATAGTGCAGCGGATGCGCGGCCTGTCCGAGCGCGTCGCGGATCTGCTCGTACGTCGCGTGCTCCGAATAGTCGCCGCGCACGTACTTCAACTGCTCGGCGAGACGCGGGAAGCCGACGGGGTCGGCGCCCCCGTGCGCCTCGACGCTGGCGCGCGCACGCGCGACCAGGTCGTCGCGCGTCCATTCCGATCGCGAGACGCCGATCACCGGGATGTCGAGCTGGCCGCTCGCGGCCAGGCCTTGCAGCGCGGGGAAGATGTCCTTGAACGCGAGGTCGCCGCTCGCACCGAAGAACACGAGCGCGTCGGATCGTTCGGCAGTGGCCATGGCGCAATTCTTTCATCGCGCGCACGCAGGCGCAATCTGCCGCGCGGCCGGCAGGATTAAGATGCGAAGCGGGACTACGTTCGTATGACGTCCACGCGACATGCCGCCGGCTACGCCGTGCTGCTCGTCAGCGCTCTGCTGACCACGGCGTCCACCGTACGCGTGGCCGCGCAGACGCCCTCTGCGTCCGCCATCAGCGCCACAGATTTCGCCGCCATGACGTGGCGCGCGATCGAGCCGTCATCCGCGGACGGTGCGACCGCGCCCGTGGACGTGCGTCATGCGAGCGTCGACGCGGCGTTCCCGTACCGCATCTGTGGCGTCGACGCCAATGAAGACGGGTTCTGCGTGTCGAGCCGCGGGAATGACGCCGGCGAGACTGCCTCCGTCGAGGCGATTCCGATCTCCAGGCCCGGTCAGCTGATCGCCGATCCACAGGAACCCGATCTCATTTACGGCGGCGCGTTGTCGCGTTATGACCGGCGCACCGGACAGGTCCAGCTGATTGGCCCACGCGACGTCGGCGCCGATCGCACCGTCGTCGCCTTCAGCACCGACGGTCGAACGATCTACGCCGCGGGGCGTGGCGTCTGGAAGAGCACGAACAGCGGTCTGGATTGGACTGCCATCGGCTCGTCCACGTCAGGAGCCGTGGGCCTGGCCGTCTCGAGGCTGGATTCGCGGCTCGTGTGGCTCGCCGCGCGTGACGGCACCGTCCGTTTGACACACGATGGCGGAACGACGTGGTCCGCGCCCGTTTCCGTTGTCCTCCCCGGTGGCACGATTGCGACGATCGAGGCGTCGCACTTCGATCCGAACAGCGCCTACGTCGTCGTGTCCCGCTCGCCTTCCGGCGCGCACATCCTCCGTACTCGCGACGCCGGTGCGACCTGGCAGCCGATCGTGGCCGGCCTCGACCGCGCCTCCGCCGTCTTCGTCATGCGCGAGGATCCGTCGCGCCGCGGCATGCTCTTCGCCGGCACGGACCAGTCGATCTTCGTGTCCTTCGATGACGGCGAGACGTGGCAGGCGTGGCGATCGAATCTGCCGCAGACGTCCGTGCGCGACGTGGTGATTCGCGAGTCGGCCATGATCGCGGCGACCGGAGGACGCGGTCTCTGGGTGCTGGACGACATCGCGCCGCTGCGGCAGTTGACGCCGGCCATCGCCAACGCGCCGGCCTTCTTGTTTCGTCCGTCGCCGGCGTGGCGCATGCGCGGCACCGCGAGCGCGGCGTCGCGCGAGGACGCCATTGCACCAGACGACGCGGCATCGCTGTTCTACTGGATCGGCGCCGAGACGATCGCAGGTCCGGCGTCACTGGAGATCATCGAGACCGCGACCGCAGACGTCATTCGCCGCTTCGATCTGACGAATGGCGGCGGCACGTCGCCAGGCCTGCATCGCATTGCGTGGGACCTGCGATACGCACCGCCGTCTAACTCACCTGAAGATCGCGGGCCGCGCGTGCTTCCGAGCACGTATCAAGTGCGTCTCACCGTGAACGGCCGCCCGCTGCGTCAGGCCATCGTCGTGCGCATGGATCCACGTATGCGCGTCGCACCGGCCGATCTCGCCGCGCAGCTCACGCTCGCACGCAATCTGTCGACGGCCATCGGCACGCTCGATCAGCGCCTGCCCGACCTCGATGCGTCACAGCGCGCGGTGGCGAACGACGTGCTCAGCGCGCTGCGCGATGTCGCGCGCCGCGTGCTGGAGACCGACGCCCGGCCGACGCCGCGCCTCGATGCAAACGCAGCGATCGCGATCGCACGCGCGTCCGCGATCGTCACACCCGTGACCGTGTCGTCGCAGTAACCGTCGAGCTTCGTATTCACGTACGCCGCTGATATCCTGTCGCCCGTGCTCCACGCTTCCGCGGCTCTGGCGCTGACGCTCGCGCTGCAGACGACGCCTGCTCTGCCGCCGGAAATCCCGCCGCTGCCGCCCGACAAGCCGATCGAGCACATTGTCCAGAATCTCGGCCACGACATCGCGCATCTGCCGTCGCTCGACACGCTCGCGATCGCAGGCAGCGGCGTGCTCGTGGCAGCCGTCGCGCACCAGGCTGACGATCGCGTGGCGACATGGGCCGCCGACCAAGGGCCGGCCGGCTACACGTCGGCGGGACGACGGTACGGCGATGGCTGGACGCAAGGCGGCGTGGCGCTCGCGACGTATGGCGTCGGCCTTCTCACGCGCGATCGCATGACGATCCACGTCGGCAGCGATCTGATTCGCGCGCAGGTCCTGAACGCGGTGCTCACGCGCGGCATCAAGCTCGTCGCGCACCGCGATCGTCCGGGCGGCAGCTCGGACTCGATGCCGTCGGGCCACACGACCGCGACGTTCGCGACGGCGACCGTGCTGCAAGAACATTTCGGCTGGAAGGCTGGCGCGCCGGCGTTTGCGCTCGGCGCCTTTACGGGCTGGACGCGCATCCGCGATCACGCGCACTGGGTGAGCGACGTCCTCGTCGGTGCGTCGGTGGGCATCATCGCCGGCCACACGGTCGCGTCCGGACATCGCGGCCGCCCGTGGGCCATCGTGCCCGTCGCCTCGGGGCAGATGACGGCGATCTACGTCGTGCGCGTCGCACGATAGCGGCTCAGCCCGTCGATCCGAAGCCGCCGCGAGCCTGGCGCGCTGGTGCCGCGGACTCCGACCACTCCGCGCGCACGTAGGGCATGATCACGCCTTGCGCGAGACGATCGCCGGGACGAATCTCCACCGGCGACGACGTGAAGTTGAAGACTTCGATTTTGATCTCGTCCGTGGGACCGCAATAGTCCGAGTCGACGATGCCGACGCCGTTGGCGACCATCAGCCCGCGCTTGAGCGGCGTGCTGCTGCGCGCGAAGACGCCGAGCATGTGGCCCGCCGGCACTTCGATGACGAGGCCGGTCGGCACGAGCGTCACTTCGCCGGGCTGCACGGTCATCGCGACGCTCGCCGCCAAATCGAATCCTGCCGCGCCCGACGTCTGATACGCGGGCAACGCAACGTGGTCGTGGAGTCTGGTAATGCGCACGCGGACAGTCACGGCCGGGTAGCATATCCAAAATCCGTTACTATTTATCGATGGCCAGGAAGTCCACCGAGACCACTCGCTGCGCGCTCTGCAACAGCCGGGAGGTCAGCGAGCCCCGCGGCGACGAGCGCTACTGCCGCGACTGCTGGGACAAGAAGATCGCCGTCGAGGACATCGTCGCCCGCGAGTTCACGATCAAGCGCTACATCCGCGCCAACAGCGCCGAGAAATATCTCGTCTTCCACGCGACGCAGAAACGGCCCGTCGCGCAGATTCAAGTCATCGACGACGGCTACGATCTGTTCCTGACGCTGATCCTCTTTCCCGTCTTCGCGTGGGACGACCAGGCGTATCACCTCGAGAACGATCCCGAGCACCGCACGTTCGCCGAGATGCTCGTCGACGTCGTCGCCGCCGACGTGATCGAGCCGTGGGGCGGCGGCAAGTGGCATCTCGAAGTCTTTCGATCCACGGCGGCCGAGCCCGAGGACTGGAACGGCGAGATGTAGATGCTCGACGTCGCCGCCATCCAGACCGCGCTCGCGCACGACGGCCTCGACGGCTGGCTGCTCTACGATTTTCACGGATCGAACGCGATTGCCGTCGCGTTGACCGGTCTGACTGGCACGCACACGACGCGGCGCTGGTACTACTTCATCCCCACGATCGGCCATCCCATCAAGCTCGTCCATGCGATCGAATCCGGCGTGCTCGCCGCGCAACCCGGCGAGGCGCGCACGTACGCCGGCCGCCGGCAGCTCGAGGACGGACTGCGGCAGCTGCTCGCCGGCGCGAAGACGATCGCGATGGAGTACTCGCCGGAGTGCGCGATCCCGTACATCTCGCGCGTGGACGCGGGCACGATCGAGCTCGTGCGGCGGATCGGCGGCGTGACGATCGTCTCGTCCGGCGATCTCGTCGGCCGCTTCGAAGCCGCGTGGGACGCGGCGGCCATCGCCACGCATCGCGCCGCGTCAGAGGCGCTCTATCGCATCAAGGATCGCGCCTTCTCGCTCGTCGGCGCGGCGCTCATGGCCGGCAAGCCAATCACCGAGCTCGACGTCCAGCGCGAGATGCAGCGGTGGTTCGCCCAAGAGGGCCTCGTCACCGACGCGCCGCCGATCGTCGCGGCGGCCGCGCATGCCGGCGATCCGCACTACGAGCCGACCCCGCAGTCCTCGTCGACGATCGCGCGCGGCGACGTCGTGCTGCTCGATCTCTGGGGCAAGCTCGATCGGCCCGGCGCAGTCTACGCGGATATCACGTGGACCGGCATCTTCGGTGCGCCTGGCGACGAAGTAGGCCGCGTGTTCGCGCTCGTCGCTCAGGCGCGCGATGCCGCGCTGTCCGCCGTGCAGACCGCGATCGCGGCCGGACGACCGATTCACGGATGGGAGGTCGACCGCGCGGCGCGTGACGTCATCACCGCCGGCGGTTACGGGGATCGATTCTTCCATCGCACGGGTCATAGCCTCGGCCGCGAGGTCCACGGCAACGGCGTCCACATGGACGACTACGAGACCCACGACGACCGGCGGCTGCTGCCGGGCACCGGCTTTACGATCGAGCCGGGCGTCTACCTGTCGTCCTTCGGCATTCGATCCGAGATCAATGTCGTAGTGGGCGGCCGCAGCGCCGAGGCGACTGGGCCCTGCCAACAGGAGCTGGTCCGGCTGGACCGGCTGTGATTTTGCTGTGACTTTTCCCGGCGCCGGGCCGTGTGCCCGCCGCCGGCTTGGTATCCTTGATAGTCACCGACGCGCCAGGGGCCGGTCCCCGCCATGTTACGGAGCGCCATGTTTATGTCGACTCGGAAGTCCTCGATCTTCTACGGCGTCCTCATTGCCTTTTCCTCGCTCGTGGTCGGGATGGTCATCGCCTCCCGGCTCGATCTCACGCCGAGCTCGCTCGCCGGCACGCTGACCGTGCCGGCCACCAACAGCGCTCCGCTCAACGGCTCGATCGACGCGACGACGTTCCGCACGATCGCGCATGACGCCGGCCCGTCGGTCGTCAGCATC